>JAAVFV010000059.1 GCA_014800525.1 Bacteroidales bacterium
GATTGAAAGCAGAGATTGATAAAGAAAGGATAAAATCAATATATCAATTATTCGGCTGAGAAAATCTGTGTGAATCTGTGAAATGGATCTGTGTGCATCTGTGAGCACCAAATCCACTCCCACATCCATTCCGATTAGAATCACGGATTTGCGCAGATGGCATTCACAGATTTACGCAGATTTTCACATGGCTTCTACGGATTTATGCAACTAGTAATCGTGGATTTGAGTGGAGGCATTCGCGGAGTTGAGGAGAAATTTCCGATGATGATGGAGGAAATACGAAATCACCCGATGATACGGATTGCGTATCATCGGGTGATAAATCAGGTTGATTACGGGATAGGGGGTCAGGATAGGAATTTCTTGTATTCGACGGGGGTGACCTTCAGGAACTGAGGGAAGTAGCTGTCCCAGTCGGCCAGCATGCGGGCCGCTAAGTGACTGCCCGTGGCTTTATGATGACGCTCAATAAGATCGCGTAGTTCCGCCGATTCCTTCTCACTCGATGGAATCGTGAGTTCTACAAGATCCATGTTGATGTAATAATCGGCATTTCCCTTAGGATTCCATACATAGGCGATACCACCGCTCATACCGGCTGCGAAGTTGCGGCCTATCCGACCAAGAATCACGGCACAGCCACCGGTCATATACTCGCAGGCATGATCCCCGGCACCTTCTACTACGGCTATCGCTCCACTATTGCGGACTGCGAACCGTTCGCCTACACGACCGTTGACAAAGAGCTCACCGCCGGTGGCACCATAAAGCAACGTATTGCCTGCAATCGAGTTCATCTCCGCCTCCTCTGCCAATTCAGCCGGGGGAGTGACGATTATCTTACCCCCGCAGAGACCCTTACCAAGATAATCGTTGGCATCGCCGATGAGGCGCATAGTGATTCCATGACAAAGGAACGCTCCAAAGCTCTGGCCTGCAGAGCCACTGAAAGTGAGCTGAATACTATCATCCGGGAGTCCGGCCCCTCCGAAGCGGCGGGTGATGAAACCGGATAGCATAGTGCCGACAGAACGGTCGGTATTTACGATCGGCATTCCGAAAGAGATAGGCTGATTGAGATTTACAGCCTCCTCTACGAGACGGACTACAGCCCGGTCTTTCACCGAATCAAGGTGATGATCCTGATTCTCGACTTTACGGAGCGGTCCTGCACCGGGAGCCACAGGCATATAGAAGAGACGGGAGAAATCGAGTTTTGCGCCCTTCTCTCCAACCGGCATCTCGCGCTTACGGAGAAGATCGGCACGGCCTATGATCTCATCAAGCGAACGATAGCCCATAGCAGCCAAGCGACGACGGATGTCGCGCGCCATGAGAGTGAAATAATTCACCAGCCATTCCCAACGGCCGATAAACTTCTTTCGGAGTTCCGGATTCTGGGTGGCTACGCCCTTGGGACAAGTATTGGTGTGACACTTACGGATCATGCAGCAGCCGAGCACCACGAGAGCGGCAGTGCCGAATCCATATTCCTCCGCACCGAGAAGAGCCGAGATGATGATATCATGCGGACTCTTCATCTGACCATCCACCTGAAGCCGCACCTTACCGCGGAGATGATTGAGGCAGAGAGTCTGCTGAATCTCTGCAAGCCCGATCTCGGGGGGCACGCCGGCATGTTTCATGGAGCTTGCCGGAGAAGCTCCGGTGCCACCATCGGCACCACTTATAAGTATCTTATCAGCCTTAGCCTTGGCCACTCCGGCTGCAATTGTGCCGACACCGCTCTCCGCCACCAGCTTAACGCTGATCTGAGCCTCCGGATTGATATTCTTGAGATCGAAAATCAGCTGAGCGAGGTCTTCGATGGAATAGATGTCATGATGAGGCGGAGGAGAGATAAGAGTGATACCGGGAAGGGAACGACGCGTAGCGGCAATCACCTCATCCACCTTAAAGCCGGGGAGCTGACCACCCTCGCCGGGCTTTGCTCCCTGCGCCACCTTGATCTGAATCTCATCGGCATTCACAAGATACTCGGCATCGACACCGAAACGACCCGACGCCACCTGCTTCACCGAACTGCGGGGCCATGTGCCATCAGGCCGCACCTCATTACGGGACGGATCCTCGCCACCTTCGCCCGTATTGCTCATGCCGCCGATCTTATTCATCGCGATAGCCAGCGCCTCATGAGCCTCACGCGAGATCGCCCCGAACGACATAGCCTCAGTGCAGAAACGACGCAGGATATTCTCCTCCGGCTCCACCTCATCAAGAGCGATCGGCTCGCGGTCGGACACCACCTCCATCAGATCGCGGAGAAGCACGGGACGGGTCTTGACCTCCGCAAGCTCCACAAACTTCTCAAACTTCTCCTGGCTGCCGGTGGAGGCTGCTTCCTGAAGAGCCTTCACCACCGGAGGATTCCAACCATGCACCTCACCGGCCTTGCGGAAACGGTAATTACCGAAATCTTCGAGAGCCGGCGCCTCCTCGGGGAGATAGGCGCGGGCATGATTGCGGATTGCCTCCGCGGCCACATCTTCCAGATCGATTCCCTCGATGGAAGAGGGAATGCCGCCCATATAACGATTGAGCAGACGCGATCCAACGCCGAGAGCCTCGAACAGGGCGCAACCGCGATAGCTGCGGATTGTGGAGATGCCCATCTTCGACATGATCTTCATCATTCCCTTATTCACAGCCTTGATATAATTCTTCTCCGCTCCGGCAAAATCGAGCTGGAGCGCACCGCGGTCGACCATATCCTTAAGTACGGAGAACGCCATATAAGGATTCACCGCACTCGCACCGAAGCCCATCAGCAGGGCCACATGCATCACCTCGCTGATCTCGCCGCTCTCCACTATGATAGCGATCTGCGAGCGTTTTGCACGACTCACCAGATGATGATGCACAGCAGAAAGCGCCAAAAGAGAGGGGATAGCCGCAAAGTTTTCATTCACTCCGCGATCGGAGAGCACCATATAATTATATCCGGCATCGACAGCCGCCTCAGCCTCGGCACAAAGATTCTGAAGTGCCATCTCCAAGGCTGAAACACCACCCTGAGCCTCAAACACCATCTGGAGAGTGATTGTATTGAATCCCTTGTATTGCAGATGACGCAGGATATCGAGGTCACTGTCAGATATTACAGGAGAGGGCATCATCACCACCTTACACAACTCGGGCGAAGGACTGAGGATATTCTTCTTAACCGAACCGACATAGCTTACGAGCGACATCACGAGCTCCTCACGGATGGGATCGATCGGAGGGTTGGTGACCTGAGCAAACTGCTGGCGGAAATAATTGAAGAAGCGCTGAGGCATCTCCGACAGAGCCGCCGGGGGTGTATCATTACCCATGGAAGCCATAGGCTCCTGACCCTTTTCAGCCATAGGGCGAATGATAGTCTCCAGATCTTCGGAATTATACCCGAAGAGGGTGAGCTTTCGTTGTGCATCATCGACGGTATGGTCTACCTTACGTCCGCTGCGTATATCGGAGAGAATGATGCGGTTTTCATTAATCCAATCGCGATAAGGATAGGCATTAGCGAGTTCACCTTTGATATCGCGGTCGATGAGTATACGACCCTCCTCGGTGTCGATCATCAGGATCTTACCAGGCTTGAGGCGTCCCTTGCGGCTCACCTCCGCCGGATCGAGCGGGAGCACACCCGTTTCGGAAGCAATGATAGCCTCTCCGCTATGAGTGATTGTGATACGGGCCGGACGCAGACCATTACGGTCGAGCATACCACCCGCATACCGGCCATCAGAGAAAATGATTGCAGCGGGGCCATCCCATGGCGCCATGAAGATGGAATGATACTCATAGAAAGCGCGCAGTCGGGAAGAGAGGGGATTCTGATCATTGACACTTTCAGGCACGAGCATGGCGAGTGCATGAGGGAGCGACATACCGGAATTGATGAAGAATTCCAGAGCATTATCGAAGCTTGCGCTATCACTCATGCCGGGCTGTATCACGGGGCTTACATTTCCCATATCGCCGAGAGTGGAGGGATCGATCACAGCCTCACGGGTCGACATCCAGAAACGGTTGCCACGGATTGTATTGATCTCTCCATTATGGCCGATTACGCGGAAAGGCTGAGCGAGACGCCACTGTGGGAAGGTGTTGGTGGAGAAACGGGAATGCACCAGCGCGATGGCACTGGTGAAATACGGGCTCTGGAGATCCTTATAATAGGCGCGGAGCTGAAGGGAGGATAGCATTCCCTTATAGATGAGTGTACGGGTGGAGAGGGAGACAATGTAGCAGGCATCCTTATCGGCTATCTCATCGGAATCGAGCACACGGCGTTCGATTTCCTTACGGATGAGGTAGAGGGTCTTTTCGAATCGTTCTCGGTCGTCGCATCCGACGATGAAAATCTGACGGATATCGGGTTCGGTGCGGAGAGCATCCTCACCGAGGACAGAAGAATCGACCGGCACTTCACGGGTGTGCATGATATAGAGACCGAATTTACGCACCGCCTCCTCAATGATGGCCATGAAGGCTGAATTATCGGCAGGGTCTTTGGGAAGGAAAACCATCCCGACCCCATAACGGCCCTTTTCAGGCACGGGAATACCATTGAGAAGAATATACTCATGGGGAATCTGAACCATAATTCCCGCACCATCACCGGTCTTATTATCGGCACCCTCGGCACCGCGATGCGACATATGCTCGAGTATGGAAAGACCGCGGTCGACAATCGAATGATGCTTACTGCCGTCGATTTTCACTACGAGGCCGACACCGCAGCCATCATGTTCATATGCGGGACTATATAGTCCGGAGGCCGCAGCCTCGGTCAGTCTGTAATCTGTCATTAGGTTGTGTAAGATATTTAGGCGGAAAAGAGACATGCAAACTTCAGAAAAGGGAACTACCGGAGGATCGGAGAGGATAAGAGCGGAAATAATAATTTCCGGATTATTAGTAGCTACTGAATAAGTACCGCCGAATTTTGATTACAAAGATATAAAAAATAATGGAGAAAACAATGATTTAAGGGATAAATTCTAAGGAATAAAGAGTCAGACTATTTTTCTCTCTATATGAAAGAAACCGCCCGATAGAGATCCAAATCTCTATCGGGCGGTAGGGGAATCAGGATAAATATGAGTAATGAGGTTTATTTAGCTGGTTTGAGAGCGCGGACTATCTCACCAAACCAGAGCACCAGCGAGGTAGCGCCGATGATGATCACCCAGTCGAGGACATGGAGGGGAGTTACGTTGAAGAACTGACCTCCGAATGTCACGATGAGCAACTGACCACCCAGAATGATGAGCGCAATCATCAGGAAGCCCTCGCAATCCTTGAAATGGAAAGCCGAACGACCTGTCTCGAAAGCACGAGCGTTGAACATATTCCAGAACTGAAGAAATACGAAGATTGTGAAGAACATTGAAAGCTCATAGGGAGTGAGCGAAGGCTCCTTTGCGGGCTGCTCGATGAATGAGAAGAGCTGTGTCATCGACTCCACGGAATAGTTTTCGAAAATGAGCAGGATACCAAGGAGAATCAGGAAGAACACTCCTCCGACACCCCAGATAGACTGCCACATGGGGCGGTTGATGATGAATGCCTCACGACTGCGGGGCTTATCCTTCATCACGCTCTCCGAAGGGGGAAGCGAAGCGAGCGCCATTGCGGCGAATGTATCCATAATCAGGTTGACCCAGAGCATCTGAGTGACGGTGAGCGGAGATTCCATACCGATGAAGGCTCCGGCCAGCACGATGAAGCAGGCTGCCACGTTCACAGTCATCTGGAAAAGGATGAATCTCTGGATATTCTGGAAGAGGGAACGGCCCCACATTACGGCACGACCGATAGAGGAGAATGAATTGTCAACGATAGTGATATCGGAAGCTTCCTTAGCCACGGATGTGCCGTCGCCCATGGAGAGACCGACATGAGCGGCCTTGAGGGCAGGAGCATCATTGGTACCGTCGCCGGTGACTGCCACCACCTCATTATTTCCCTGGAGAGTTTCCACGAGGCGTTTCTTATCCATCGGACGCGCACGGGCGATGATCTTGATATCGCCTACACGTTTCTTAAGCTCCTCATCGGAGAGGGCTGCGAATTCAGTGCCGGTAATGATATTCTTATCGGAATCCACGGCATCATTCCAGAGGCCTACCTGGCGGCCGATTTCACGAGCTGTTCCGGGAGTATCGCCGGTGACGATCTTAACCTGAATTCCGGCATCCATCACCTCCTTGACAGCAGCGGGAACATCAGCGCGGACGGGATCCGCGATAGCCGTGATACCGAGGAACACGAGTCCCTTCGCAGCTACTTTACCATCGACGATAGTCTCATCTCCGTCTGCGAGCTCCTGATATGCGAATCCGAGGGTACGCATCGCCATGTTCTGATATTCAAGGAGCTGGGCATCTATTTCCTTACGGGTCACTCCGGCAGTGTCGCTGCACATTCCGAATACAATCTCAGGGGCACCCTTGACATAGAGGATACGCTTGCCGGTGGACGACTTCACCACTGTGGCCATATATTTGCGTTCGGTGGTAAAGGGAAGTTCCTCCACCACGGAAGCCTTCTCGCGGAGCTGCTGATAATCTACGCCGCGTTCGCGGAGCCAGAGAATCAGCGCACCCTCAGTGGGGTTACCGAGTACGGCCGGTTTATCGCCGGTGAGGTCAAGCTGAGCGGTAGAGTTTACAGCAATTCCTTCGTAGAGGACCTCATCGGCAGGATTCCCATAGAAATTGGTTTTATAGACCTGCATCTGATTCTGGGTAAGAGTACCGGTCTTATCGGTGCAGATCACAGTGGTGGCACCCATTGTCTCGCAAGCGTGCATCTTGCGGACAAGATTGTTGGTCTTGAGCATACGGCGCATCGAGTATGCCAAAGCGAGGGTCACCGCCATCGGAAGACCTTCAGGTACAGCCACCACGATAAGCGTTACGGCGATCATAAGGGTCTGGAGGAGGTAGGCGATGAAATCGATCCATGTGAAATCCGAATTGACGAAATACATTATTATTCGGCCTACTACGATCAGAGCTGCGAAAGCGTAAGATATTTTGGTGATGAGATCGCCGAGACCATCGAGCTGTTCGTTCAGAGGCGTCTTGACACTATTGTCGATCTGGGCAGCCTCGAACACTTTACCATTCTCAGTGGCATCACCTACGGCAAACACCTTCATGATGCCGTGACCTTCCATCACTTTTGTACCGCGCATGGCATGGTTGGAGGGGAATGTATCGTCGGGATTGAACTCCTCGGGAACGATGGTCTTATGGCATAGGGGTTCGCCGGTGAGGGTGGATTCGTCGATGTTGAGGGAAGTGGCCTGAAGAAGTTCGCCATCAGCGGGGACTTCCTCGCCGGTATTGAGCACCACGATATCGCCTACCACGATATCCTTACGGGGTACCTGCGTGGTGTTGCCGTTACGGATCACTGTGACGGGCTCATCATCATTCACCTGATTGAGGAGAGCGAACTCGCGTTCGGCGCGGAGTTCGAAGATGAAGGCCAGCCCTGTGGCGAGAAGAATTGCGATAAAGATTCCGAGAGGCTCGAAGAAAACGCCGAAATCTTTGCCGAGTCCCCAGTATTCATAGCATGAGATGCCGATTGAGAGGGCTCCGGCAATGAGGAGGATAATGATAAGGGGATCGGAGAATTTCGATAGGAAGACCTTCCATAGGGGATCTTTCTCGGGGGGAGTCAGGATATTGACTCCATGTTCGCGGCGGCTCTGCTCGACTTGGGCGTCGGTGAGGCCGGAAAAGTGGGGTGTCTGCGACATATTAATGATTATTGATTTTCGGGTAAGGGACAGGAGAGATTATGGATACAAAATTAATAAAAAATCGGAAGAAATGCTGATTCAATCCCCTTCGGGGCTTGCACCAAACGAGCTTCGCGCTGATGTAAGAGGGAGGGCGTGCTGATGTAAGAGGGAGGGCGCGCTGACGGAAGAGGGAGGGCGCGCTGACGGAAGAGGGAGGGCGCGCTGACGGAAGAGGGAGGGCGCGCTGACGGAAGAGGGAAGCGGAGAGCGGGAATCAGAAGGCGAGGTAATAGGCGATGGGGTCGAATTCCACGGTGAAGGGCGTGCCGGGATGGGATCCGGCAGGACTATCCTTGTGATGGAAAGAGCGGTTGCGGTCCCAGCTTCTGATCTCGACCATGCGGGTCTCGCCGGGAGGAATATTGCAGGAGAGACGGAGGAATTGCTTATGGAGCTGGCGGTCCTGAAGGTCGCGATAGTCAATGTATAGGTTCACGGCCTTAAGGACACGGTTGGTGTTGTTGGTGATGAAGAATGTCTCGACAAAGCTACCCTGCGGCTTGGAGAAGCCGGAAAACTGAATCTGATCTATGGTATAGCCATTATTGCAGGAAGGACAGTTGGAGGCCACCATGAATGAACCGGCGGTCATCTGTTCCTCCTTCTCTTCGGAAGAAATAATGGGTTTGAGCCGATATCCGACTTTTCGGCCAAAAGCAGACGGGACAGCGATAGCCGCCAAAGCTGCTATCGCTATCCCGAACTTAAGGAATTTATTATTCATGATCAAAGGATGATGGTACGTGCTTTATTGCCGACCTTCACGATGAGAGTCTCACCCGGTGTGGCAGCAATCACCTCTGAAGCCGACCCGGAAGCAAGCTTAGCACCGGAGAGAGAATAGATCTCCACTACAGCATCATCAGCTACACCTACAACACGGAATGTACCGTTGCCAAGAGGGAAGATCTCGAAGCTTCCGTCTGTGGTTTCCACAGTGGTAAGGCCCGAAACCTCACCGGCGGGAAGGAAGATCACCTCGCCGAGATCCTCTTTATCCTTCTTGTGGAAGATGCGTTTCTCGATCTCTTCAGGACTCTGGTCGGTACCACCCCAGAAGTTGCCCTGCGCATAGAGGGTCAGAGTGCTGTTGTTATAGAGGTCATAGGGAATGGAAGGATCGAAAGCAGTCTGCTGACCTTCGGGAGCCATACCGCAGTTACCGTTGTTACGGAAGATATTGTTACCGGGATTATACTCGGGAAGAGACTCATCGACAGTAACCTTACCGAAGTTGGCATGACAAGGACCGATGACAGTGGCACCCCAGAGGGAACCGTCGAATACGTTACCCTCCACATAGCATTTTGTACCGGTATCTTCCTTAGTGGAATAGATAGTGATACCCGAGCCACCATTGTTGGCATTTGACTCATAATGACAGTTGATCACCTCATTATTCTTCACCACAACATCCATGAGGTTACCGAAGATATTGATACCATAGCGGCTATCGCTAAGATAATTACCCTCGATCACCACCTTATTCTCACCCAACATGCTGAGCATATTGGAAACCGAGAGGGCGCCGGACATGAGATACTTACCACCGATCACCTTATTGTTACGGATGATGACATCACCGTTATCGCCACCGGGAATCTCGTTGATGATAGGATAATTGCGGTTTTGAGTGCAGCAATTCTCCATATAGTTGTTCTCGATAATCTTACCGGCAGCGATGTTGGAGCCGGTGCCGATAGCGGCGAACTGAGCATTGATGATACGGTTGTTGCGGACGATATTACCGCGGCCCGAACCTACGAATGAGATTGCATTCTTAGCGCCCTCGCCATTATGATTATAGAAAGAGCAGCCCTCTATGATACCGGCTGCCGGACCACCGAAGCGAACACCTGCCTCCTCGAAATGCACACGAGCTACTTTGATATCCGAAGTCATCTCGGAGAACATCACACCCTTGGTTTTGTTGCCTGGAGTGATCGGCATGATTGTAGCAGTATCGGCGGGTGCGAAATCAGCAGAACCCTTAACGCGGACGAGCACCTGATCACCGAGCATCACCACGGCCTTATTATCGAGTTTGAGAGCATCCCCGGCCACGATATCGATATCTTTGGTGACCTGGAAAGTATCGCCCTTCTGGATCACACCGGAATCAGCGATTTTAGCAAGCTCTGCGAAAGTGAAGTTTGTACCGTTGCCGGGAGATGTATAGACAGGATTTGCGGCAGCTGCCACACCTGCAGTTCCGAGCAAGAGAAGTGGGAGAATCTGTTTCATTGTTGAATTAATATTAAGTTAAAGATGAAATGATTTGATTAATGATTTGGTTAAGGCTTCAATCCCTTTCAGGGCTTGCACAGAACAAGCTTCGCGCTGACGGAAACATTTCTATGCAGATAAGCTCCTTCCACAAAATACGATTAATTTAATTCACGGCCACCGATTTCCGGTTTCCGAAGAAGCGGTCTACGATCAGAGTCAGAGCTCCATCACCGGAGACATTGCAGGCGGTTCCGAAGCTATCCATCGTGATGTATAGAGCGATGATTAGCGCATTATCGGCATCCGTGAAACCCAAAATGGAAGATAACACTCCGAGCGCTGCCATCACAGCTCCTCCCGGCACTCCAGGGGCGGCCACCATCGTGATTGCCAGCATCATGATGAAATTCATGAACAAGGGAAAATCATAGGGCATACCTTTCAGAATCATCAGAGCCAACGCACACGACACGATCTTCAGAGTGGAACCCGACAGATGAATCGTGGCACAAAGGGGCACTGTGAAATCAGCCACGGCGGGATCGATCCCCATGAGCTTCGTCTGCTTGAGTGTCACGGGGATAGTGGCAGCGGAAGAAGCTGTGCCAAGGGCTGTGAAATAAGCCGGAAGGATCAGCTTCAGACAATGTAATGGATTTTTACCATCAATCCAACCACCGATCAGATACTGAGCCACGAGAAGCACCACATGGAGCACGAAAATTATGCCGATAACCTTGATGAATGTACCCAATACGCTTCCGGCCTCTCCCGAATAAGTCATATCGAGGAATATACCGAAGATATAGAATGGGAGGAAGGGGACGATCACTCCACGGATCACCATAATGATGACATCACGACAATCGAACAATACATCGCGAAGAGCAGTGGAGGAGAGACGCGACACGCAGAGACCCAGCACGAAGGCAAGTACAAGAGAAGTGGTGACGGTCATCACAGGCTCGATTTCGAGAGTGAAGAAAGGCTGAAGAGCGTCAGAAGCCGCAGCCTCGCTGATAACCGTGCCGGGTTGAATCACGGAGGGGAAGAGGAGAGAACCGGTGCCGTAGGCCAGGAGACCGGAGAGAATGGTGGCCACATAGGCGAGCACCACAGTGAAAACAAGCATCTTGCCCGCTCCGCGTCCGATCTCTATAATGGCAGGAGCCACAAGGGAAAGAATCAGGAACGGAATGACAAACCCGAGAAACTCACTGAAGAGCGTATTGATTGTCACAAAAATCCGGACAGTCCATCCGGGGAGGATAAATCCAAGGCCAAGACCCGCGATGATCGCAATGACAATGTAGCCAAGCAGACCGATTCGTTTAAAAAAAGGAGGTTTAGGCATTTTAAGATGAGATGATTAGATATTAGATTATAGTTTGATGCCGAGTTTGGAGAGGATCTCATTTTCAATCTGGCCGTAAGAGCCGGAAATCTGGAAGCCGAGCGTAGTACGCTTCTGGTTGTGCATACGCTTGAGGTCTGCATGATAAGCCGAGGGGATGATTTCGCATCCGACAACGCGTGGAACCTCCACATCCACCAAGGGAGTAGCCTGCTCGTTGACACGGCTATCAGGAATATTGGCTATATCGTCAAGCCGATATAGATGGCGTCCGGCTCCATCCTCGTAGATGGAGAGAAGAGCATCCGATTTTCGGGCCGGAGATATGAAGACGGGTTTTTTATCCGAGAAGCATTTATGATGCTGATCAGTGGGGCGTTTCAACATCTGGTCGACGGGGACCTTGAGCACGCTGCCATCCTCATAGACGATGAGAAGCGCCCCATCCTTCTCATCGTTATTGATGGCGAGAGTGAGGAGACCATCTTCCCACTGCACATCATCGAGGCGGCTCCATGTGCCGGGGGTATGGAATCGGATATAGCCGCAGGTATCGACGCCATAACTATCGCGCCAATTATCCACTACATTGTTTCGCAGGGAGCTTGTGGATATCCGTCTCTTCTTCTCGTCATCCTCCTTTACCTGACGGACCTTGGCAGCCCTGGCCGTGGAATCGGCCTCATCATGGGCAATATCGGTATCGACCAAAGTGGAGGCATCCGCCTCAAAGCGTTTGAAATCGCGTTGAGCCATAAGTTCCGCCATTTCCTCCTCGGAAGAGACAAGGAATGTGGCGCTTCCCTCACGATTCCAATAGGAATTATCAAGAAGCAGCTTTACAGGAGTCTTGGATGGGTTCACGTTGATGGCATAAATCCAATGGTCGCCGGCTTCAGGATGCTCTATTTTAATTGAGGCATTCACGCCATGCCCGAGATACATCTTGATCTGATTGCGGACATAGTTATCAAACTTATCCTTACTGTTCTGGAAGAAAGCGAGGTCGTTGGCCAGACCGCGTGCCGTGCCATAGTCGGATACACCGAGATAGAGGGTGCCGCCGTAGGCGTTGGCCATACCGCATATTACGCGCAGAATATTATATGTCTGAGTTTTCAGATCGGGACGCATACCATTTTCAGGAGGATACACGATGGAGGTCTTGAACTCCTTGAACGTTCCCTCCTGACCGAAGGAATAGACCTTAGGCAGCACAATCCGTAGTTTCAGAAGATTCTTGATCTGGGAGAGCACATTCTCCCGATAGGTCTCCTGGTCGAATCCCTCGGCGAGATTATAGGAAAGAGCGAGGCGTGCGATTTTACCCAGCTCGGATTTTATGGAATAGCGCGAACAGATATCCCAAAGATATGTATTATTCTCCTGTTTGCCAAGAGAATGGACCATACGCAGCTGGATCACTCCCTCCTTGAGAGTATTGGAGAGATCGATTATATCCTCATTATCATTTTCCAGACTATTGAGCCGCTCCTCGTCGATGCTGCCGTTTGTGCCGTAATAATCGAGAAGTTCGAGGAGTTCCTGACGTTGGGCGAGGTAACGGATATTTTTCTCATCCTCAATCATCTGGGCAAGGATACGGGCCAATGAAAGATAGCCGTACGACTTGACATTGTCTGACTCCATGAGAGCCTTATGGTCGAGAATTGATATGATCTGAGAGATATATGTCTTGTTGAAATCATCCTCGGCTACGGACATGGCCTCCTCCGCGAGTTCGTCGGCCGACTCCTCGTATACTTCCTCATTGGCATAGGAGAACAGAAGATTCTCCGCGGCGGTGCGGACATCCACCTCATCCTCAGCCATACCGATCACCTCGGCCTGGATTGACTTGGAGTTCGAACAGTCGGTGAGGCGGACCAGCACGGTATCTTCGATATTATAGCTGATCTCGCTGTTCCAGTCGGGCACGAACACACCGAAACCTTCGCTTGTGATGCCGAGGAAAACCTGATTGGAGAGGTCGTGATATATCAGTTTGCAATCAGTCTCATGGCCAAACTGAACATTCTCGCCCACGAAATTGTCCATACCATTCATGGCATTGAACATATACATGGGTTCCTCATCGTTGGGATTGCCGTTTGAATTTACTTTCACCTTGAAGAGGAGAGGCTTGCCGTCGGCCATGAAGCTATCGAGAGTGAACGAGGGGTCGTAATGGAAAAGAGCAGTGCTTCCACCCTTGATATATGAATCGAGGTAGCCCTCTCCCTTATAGATTTCATCCTCGATACGGCAATAGAATCGATAGGGATTGTCAGGGCATTGACTGAGGACGCGGACTGTGACCTCAGCTCCGATTTCGGGATAGACCTTGCGGGGACGGTAAACGAGTTTTGTTTCCGGGGGCGACTGCAGGGCTTTCTCCACCTTTGCCCACCATTTCTTCCATGCCGGAATCTTGGAATTTCGGCCGATGGCATATTTCGAGGGATTATCGAGATATATCTGAATGTTATGCCAGTCGAGCAGATTGGCGGGGAGCACATTGCGTTCGGAGCCGAGAGCCTGAGCGGAAGCGAGAGTGATGCCTTCGGTGGAGACGGTGAAACGCAGTTTGTCGGTTTCGTACGAACGGTTGGTAAAGGTGGTATTGACCCATGGAGTTGTGGCCATACGCTGTGCGAACACCTCAAGACCCCTATTTGTGGCATCCCAATTCACTTCCGCACCTCGTGTCTGGTCGGTGACGAGGGCTCGGAATGCATGTTCCACGAGAGTGTCTGATTCGGACGCACCCTGTTGCTTGCCCATCACATTCCGGAAGCGAACGAAGGATAGATAATGATACAACATCGACTTGTAAAGGGGAAGGTCGATGGAAGACGAATTTGTGAGGAGCAAGAGGAATGTAATGGCCTTTATCATTCGCTCCAGCATGAGCTTGGCGTGGGGATCATCCACAGAAGCGCAGCGGTTGACGCTATCGCGGTTGCTGAGGATATAGAATTCCATGAAACCGGCGAAAGCTTTACGGAAAGAGGCCACTTTCCAATTACGTGCCGAAGTGCCTATAAGGTCGAGGATCTTATCGATACGGTCTTCAAGAATCGCGGGATTCATTGAGAAAATATCGATAAGGAGGTTCATCTTCCGGCTGGGGTCGTAGATATAACCGGAGTTGCCGATTTTGCGAAGGATATTATCGATTTCCTGACCGCAGCGACGCTCCTTGAGAAGCATCAGACATTCGAGAGAGATCTCGAGTTCTTCAATTTTTTTAGCGATCCATTCCTGGAAATTCTCAAGGTCGGAGGTGTCTTTAAATTGTTGTAGGAAATCCGACTCTTCAAGCACATAAAGACATACTCTCCGGAAATCTTCCACGATGGTCATGAGGAGCTCGGGCCTCATATTCGACCAGAGGTGAATTTTAGGAACGGCCATAATAGCCTTGATCACCCATTGTGGATCCTGACGGTCGAGGTATGCGCGGGCTTCTTCAAAAAGGGGAGCGTTTTTGAATATCGTAAGGAAATAAGAAAGTTTTGAGCCTGAAATTCCGGCGGCCGAGAGCAGTGCCTCGGGAGTGATAATATCTTTTTTGGTTTGTTTGCGTACACCCGATAGTTTGAGTACGAGTTTATTGGGGTAAGGACGTAATACGCGGCAGGAAATTTTCTGATAAGGCTGGAGGTACTGATCGGCGGCGATTTTCAGACGGAATGGCAGACCGACTTCCGTATCCAGGACATCATAATATTTCTGACCATCCGGGAGAAGACCGACAAAACGGGAGACCATAAACTGGAAATCGCGGTCTACATTATAATGATCCCAGAACATCTGGGCAAAATTCTGAACAAAAATTATATTATCGCCATGGACATCTTTGACCATGCATGGGAGTTCGGTGAGTTTTTCGAGTTGGGAAATATTTCGACGTTGCTCATCGAACATTCGGATAGGATATTGGCGGCCGTTGGCTTCTACAATAAAATATATATTGATATCCTCGCGCCGGATATCCACAATGGGAAGAGTATAGAATTTTCCCTTTTGATAATTGATGTGTTCCATGAAATAAAGTTATTAATGAAAAATATATGGAGCGTACCGATGGGTAGGCTAATAATCGCCATGAAAAGGATTATTAGGTCTATGTCTCCATAGGTATATATAATCTGCAAAGATAATTATCTTTGTCTAATCGTGCAAAAGAAAAATCCTCCATAATCTCTAAAAATTTTATAGTAGAGATTGAAATAATCTTAGAATTTACCATAGAGTCATATCTCAAATAAAAAAGGCCGGAAGCGCATAACGCGTCCCGGTCTTTTTTACGAAGGAAAAATAATGTGATTAGTGATTCATTATCTTGCGAGTAGTTCCATCTGAATATTTAACGACAACAATTCCCTTTGTCATCTCGTCAGTAGCATTTCCATCCAGAGTATATGTACCGATAACCTCACGGCTTGCAGCCTCAATTTCTTCCACTGCACCAGACTCGTCTTCGATAATGTTAGTGAATTTACGCCATATGGTATCTGACTTATAGGCATCTAAAGCCCCGGAAGGGACTATAAGAGTGATATTTGCGTACTCTTCCGGTTTACAGATATCTTCCCTTAATACGGGAGGTACTGGATTCATTACAGTGAGAGTTTTGAGTGCCGTCATATTGATGAGAGCTTGATGCCCTATTAACTTTACAGAAGAAGGAATCGTGAGTTGAGGCATGGATTCACAATATGCAAATGCCTGATCTCCGATTGATTCCAATCCATCATTAAGAGTGATGTCTTTTAGATTTACATCCTTTGCAAAGGCAAGGCTTTCAATTTTCCTCACGCCAGGACCAAGCGTTACGGTTTCGATTGTATTGGAATAAGCGAATGCCCATTCTCCAATCACACGTAACTTTGCGGGAAGTTCCAACTTCTTGAATGCTGTGCCGTAAAAAGCTGTAAACCCTATTGAATCAAGTTGTTCCGGCCACTTGAAAGAATCCTCTGTAACCTTCGTGCTGTAGAATGCAGCCCGTTCAATTGTTTTGATGGAATTTGGGAGCTTTACATCATATAGATTTGTGTCGTAATTGAACATCTGATCCGGTACCACTGTAGTTCCTTCTCCTAAAACAGCCACCATTAGTCGAGTACACTGATAGAAAAGAGCCGCGCCCCATTCTTTCATTGTAGATGGGAGAGTGACACGTCGGATTCCCTTGCATCCCAGGAATACGGAATCATCCATTTTCTCAAGTCCCTCGGCAATAGTTAAAGTGGAAATCTTTTCGTCGTAACAGAATGCCTGGAGACCTAATACTCGCATTGAAGCAGGAATCTTAACTGCCGTAAGCGCCTTACAATTCTGAAAACACATGCGGCTTACCATCTGAATACCATCACCGAAATCTATGGATTTCAGACCGGCACAGTTATAAAATGCAAGTTCACCCAGCACTCGCATTGAGGAAGGCAATGTAAGGCCGGTGATATCGTTCATTTCAAAGAACGTATAATCGTCAACTATAGCAACTCCCTCAGGGATTTCTAATTCTCCGGAGCGCCATTGAGAGAAAAGGAGACGCTTGCTGTCGGCAGAGGTAAGATAACCGTCAGAATATTTGAAAGCCTTATTGCCGGCAACCACATTAAAATTAGTGAGGGCGCGCGAATTAGTAAAGGCCATTTGACCGATTGAATCGACAGAAGCAGGAATATCGATAGAAGTGAGTTTACTACTATACAGACATTTAGGTCCGATGATACGCAATCCCTCAGGAAGGGTAACGGATGTGAGCGGAGCACCACGGAATGCCGATTCACCAATCTCATTCACATTTGCGGGTACTATGAAGGATGTGGCGGATTTCCCGGCCGGATAGCAGATAAGGGTGGATGCTCCTTTTTTGTAGAGAATACCATCGTTGACTGTATAGGCATCCGAGGCAACCTGAAATCCGGTCAGCCCAGTACAGTTGTACCAAGGATTGGCACCTATATGTGTTACTTTGGCGGGGATGGTAAATTCACCAGTAAATGCTTTTGCCTCTCCGAAAGCTTCTGCTCCGATACTGATTACTGACGAGCCGAGGTCAATGCTTGAGAGATTCTCACATTTGACAAACGCTGTTTTGCCTATCTCCTCCACTGCAACCAACTTGATTGATTCAATCATGGAACTCTTGAACGCACTTTCCTCAATTACCTTTAGATTACGGCCTGTCGTGACACTCACGATTTTCTTATTTGAGATGAAAGCGCTTTCCAGAATGCGGGTTACGGGATAGCTGCTACCCTCATAATTCATATCATCAGGCACAGTGACATTGCCGCTGAGGGTTGTGCCTCCTAATACTCCGGCTTCCTTTGAGGCCGTATCAACGATATAGACGAAGCCGGTGGATTCATCCTTATATTGGATTTTGTCGGCCAAAGCCATGGCTGTTCCGGATATAGCCAGAAGGACAGCCACAACAAACATGTGTAAATGTTTAATCATACGCTTAGGGATTAGAATTTGAAAATAAGTATTTTAGGATTTGGTATAATGTTACATAGGGGCTAAAATAGATTTAATTACCATATTTATTACTATGTGATAAAGGTAATGTAAAGTTTTTATATTACCAAATTAAATTGGAGTTGTCTGTAATAATTAATTTATGGTTATTTTCAGAGTAGTTAGAAATGGAATGAGAGATGAAACTTGGTGAATTGGTGGTTTAGCCAATATTGTATGTATCCATAGAATCGACAGGATATTAAACGTTATAGATATGTGGAGGGTCTAAGAACTGAAACCTGACTGATAATTTTGAACTAACAAAGGAGATATTATGGGAAGCAGCAAACGAAAAGTGTGGGGATTTATTAATACCAAGGGTGAGATGGTTATCGCTCCGGCATATGACGGGGCCGGATCATTCAGTGAGGGACTTGCATGGGTGAAGAAAGATTGGGCGCGCGGATATATCGACCGGGAAGGAAACGAGGTGATTGAACCGCGTTTTCAAGCAGCCGGAGAATTTGTAGATGGCTTGGCGTGTGTGATGGAAGATGGCCAATGGGGTTATATCCGCCATGATGGAAGCTATGCGATTCTGGCACGTTATCCTAAAGCCGGGGGATTTCACGATGGGCTTGCATGGGTAAAGGATGGAGAATTGTACGGATACCTGAATACGTCAGGAGAATGGGAAATTGCTCCGGAATTTGATGGAGTGGAGGATTTTAGGAATGGAAAGGCGAGAGTTATGCTCAAGGGAGAATGGATCTATATCAATACGAAGGGGGAGAAAGTATCAGATCCTGAAGAAGATGCACCTCATCCTCTGTATCATGAAGGCCTGGCTGCATGGCCTGAGGGGGATAAGATAGGATATATCAATGAAGAAGGAAGATTTGTGATAGCGGCAAAATATACCGAAGCCGGACCATTCAAGGAAGGCTGGGCACGGGTATGTACCGGAGATGGTGCACGGGCCCGCTGGAGTTTCATCGATAGAGAAGGAAAACCAATGGGGAAAGACAAGTATTATGGCGCAGAAGACTTTTCGGAAGGCCTGGCACGCGTACTGGTAGCCGAATAACCGATAACTGATAACCGAGGACTTGCGGTTATATCTGACCTAAATTATAAGATTATGAAACGGAAGAATAAAATAAAAGAGAATATCCGGCGATGGCTCACCGGCACCACGGTTACTCTGATGGTTCTGGTTGCCTCAATCGGCGCTGCCACCATTGGCATGGCAGGGTGTGCACACAAGGAGGCAGATACAGAGGTAGGCGATCGTCCCGGAGCCTACTATTCACGAGTAAAGAGTGTGAACAAACTTGTGTTGGGACAGATGGCTGTATCGAAAATGGCTACGTTGAATGATATTACCCTATCAGAGGCCAAGGGGCTGCGCGAAACCACAGCCGCATTGCTCGATGCCGTGAAGATAGGCGACCGGAAAGCCGCATACTCATATTCCACATATCTGCGGGCCTATATCGACCTGTCGGGTCTTCGGCCTGAGGATGTGAGAGTGGATGAAACTGCGAAGCGGATTGATCTGACATTACCGGATGTCACTGTCGAGATTCAGGGGCGCGATGTGGAGATTCGCGAAGATCATTATCGGGTATCCGGATTGCGATCGAATGTGAATGCACCCGAACGCGCGAAACTCAAGGAGAAAATGAACACGGCACTGAAGGCCGAGATGGAGAAACGTCCGGAATTCAAAGAACAGCTAAAGACAACAGCACGCCGGAAGGCCGAGAATTATTTTCAGTCGCTATTAGGGCAAGAGGGCTATACGGTAGTGATTAATTTCGGATAGGACGAGGAGATAAAAATATGAGGATATAAAAATATGAGAAAGATATATCAGACATTGGTGATGGCGCTATTGGTAGCGATAGTCTGTGGGGTAGGCTATGTGATATGGCTATGGAGATCTGAGCCGGCGCCGGAGCGGGTGAAGATGACTGAGGCCCGAATCACGGATCTACGACCCATGGCAGAGCTATGTACGGTAGATTTTGTGGAAGATGTTCCGATCAAGGCCCGTATCGGCAAAAAACATATCTTTGCCCGCACCACACTCAAGGGATCCATCTCCTTCGATATGGAGGGAGTTACGCCTGAATACAGCGGAGATACCATACTGGTAAGACTGCCAAAGGAAAAGATAGAAATTTTAGAATCCACAGCACCCGATTCATATGAAGTGATCGACACATGGAATGAGAGTCTTTTCGGTTCCGGACGCTTCTCCACAGCGGAGGAGAATGCAGTAAAGGCCAAGGTAAAGGATAATTATCGGAAAGGCCTGTATCGACGGGGGTATGTGTCACGCGCCCAGAAAGAAGCCCGCGAGAATCTAAAGGGGATGCTGGGGGCATTGACGGGAAAGACAGTGATTGTGGAATAAAAAACGCTATCCGGAATTAGTGATATGGCTAATTTCGGATAGCGATTCTTTTTTGATAAAACTTCTCTTACCTCATTTATGATTTATGAGAAAATTAGGAGTCTAAATCTGCACGATATGACCGTGAGCGTTTACGCGATAGCGGTGTGAAACAAATGTGTTATCGTTGGTGACTTCAAAAACGCAATCTTCCGGTTTTACGACCAGAGCGGCATTTGTGAGCGCACGATGGATAGCCTCATCAATGGATTTGAGGTCAGTGTTTGTGGCCTGGTAGAGGCGGGTGTCTTCAGGCCCCCAGATGGTGATTGTAACAGGATCCTGGGGTTTAATTGTGTCAAATGCTTCCATAATAAATTGAATTTAATGTGTCTTTCATAGGAAAAGCGCTCGTGGGAGCGTTTGATAATAGAACGCTTGGGGATAAGGAAAGGTTGGAAACGAGCTTCGCGCTGACGGGGGATATCGCTGGAGAGGGCCTCAATCCCTTTCAGGGCTTGCACGAAACGAGCTTCGCGCTGCCGGGGGGATATCGCTGGAGAGGGCCTCAATCCCTTTCAGGGCTTGCACGAAACGAGCTTCGCGCTGACGGGGATTTCTGCGATAGAATGATAGGAATTAATGGTGGAGTGAATGAGGGAGATTTGAATGAAAAGGAATTTATGAGTAAATTTGTAATTGGATTAAAGGGGAGCGGGAAGAAGGGAGGAGCGGTACTGCTGCAGGGAGAGGGAATTGATAGTGAATATTGAATTGAAGATGTTATGAGTTTTTATACTAGTGAGATAATGACGGGAGTGCCCGAAACTTTCAAGAACGATACCCAGAAGCTTATCTATGATAGCCTTGAGGGAGCCGGTATGGAGTATACCCGCATTGAGAGCGATCCGGGAATTTCAATGGACGATTGTCTTAATATTGACAAGGCCTTCGGAATTGATACGGTGAAGACAATTCTTCTTACCAATAGACAGAAGAACCGATTCTGGCTTTATGTGACGCATGCCCGGAAGCCATTCATAACAAAAGATTTCGGATCCGCTCTGGGGATTCCAAGGGTCTCTTTTGCCGATGAAGCCCTGATGCTTGAGATTTTGGGCACAGCTCATGGAGCGGCCACCCCATTCGGTCTTCTGAGGCCTGAGGCTCAGGATGTGATATTTGTGATGGATCGGGATGTGGCGGAGCGTGATAAGATTGTAATTACTGATGGTGATCCCTGCGGCTTTATTGCAATAGGGAATAAAGACCTGTTCTCATTGCTCGGAAAAGAGCCGATAATCATAGAGAATCAGAATCAGATTTAGAAATAAGTAAGTATTCAAAATTAAACGATAGTAAGAGTCCAATGATAAATACCCATCTTTTATACTATCTGCGGCTTCTTTTTGGCCGCTTTTAGCTTGTCATTCAGTCGAATACGAAAGTATTCTCCTTCATTCCGTACTAAAATCGCCTCAAAAATAAGCTCGCATATAGTATAAATTAATTTTGAACACTTACTTAGAATCATTAATTAAGATGGCATTACAGATAGCGATACAAGGTATCCGGGGATGTTTTCATGATGCGGCGGCAGCCTCCTACTTTGGAAAGCGGGGAATAGAGACAGAGAGTGTGGAATGCGAGTCTTTCAATGAGCTGTTCGACCGTCTGGAGGCTGATGCATCGATGCTCGGTATCGTGGCAATAGAAAATACGATTGCCGGTGCGCTCCTGCAAAATCATGAGTTGCTGAGGAAAAGTAATGCGGAGGTGATAGGGGAAGAGAAGATGCGTATCTCCCATGTGTTATGTGCTTTGGAGGGTCAGACTATTGACTCTCTGACGGAAGTGAATTCCCATCCGATGGCCCTGATGCAATGCGAGCAATATCTTCGGAGGCATCCTAATATGAAGATGATCGAGAAATTCGATACAGCCGGGGCAGCCCGCGATATCGCCCGTGACCATCTCGAGGGACATGCGGCAGTGTGCGGTGAATATGCGGCTACCCTATACGGCATGAATATTCTCGAAAAGGGAATAGAGACCAATAAACGAAACTTTACCCGCTTCCTTGTCCTGGCCGATCCGCTACGGGCGGCAGAGTTCAAACCGCGCGCAGAAGAATTGGACAAGGCTTCGATAGTATTTACCTTACCGCATACGCAGGGAGCCTTATCTAAGGTGCTGACCATCTTCTCATTCTATGATCTGAATCTTTCGAAGATACAATCGATGCCGATTGTGGGAAGAGAATGGGAATATCGCTTCTATGTAGATCTGACCTTCAATTCATATATACGTTACCGACAGGCTATCGATGCCGTCAGACCACTTCTCAACGACCTTAAGATACTTGGAGAATATGCCGAAAACAAAGATTTCAAACACTGAAAAACATATCATTCCCGCCGAACGGATCGGGAATGTGAAGGAATATTATTTCTCGCGTAAATTGCGGGAAGTGGCTGAAATGAACGCCCGCGGGCTGGATGTGATCTCGTTAGGGATCGGAGGTCCGGATCTTCCTCCGGATGATATTGTGATAGAGACTTTATGCGAAAGTGCCCGTAAGCCGGAAAATCATAGCTATCAGTCCTATACCGGAATTCCTGCATTGCGCGAGGCGTTCGCCGGATGGTATGACCGCTATTATGGTGTAAAGCTTGATCCCACCAAGGAGATCCTCCCACTGATAGGCTCCAAGGAAGGAATAATGCATATCACGATGGCTTTTGTGAATCCGGGTGATGCAGTGCTTGTTCCTAACCCCGGATATCCGACCTATACCTCAGTAAGCCGTCTGGCCGGAGCTGAGACCATTCATTACGAACTGGCTCCGGAACGAGGATGGATGCCTGATTGGGAAGCGCTTGAGAATCTTGAGGCTGTGAAGGAAGGGCGTGTTAAGATAATGTGGCTCAACTATCCTCATATGCCGACCGGAACACCAGCCACCAAGGAAGTGTTTGAGCGGGCAGTGGAATTCGGACGTCGTAACGGCATACTGATTGTCAACGATAATCCATACTCCTTCATTCTAAAGCCGGAGGATGTGAAACCACTGAGCATCCTGACAATCGAAGGCGCATTTTCGACGGCCATGGAGATGAACTCCCTTTCCAAAAGCCATAACATGGCCGGATGGCGTGTGGCGATGCTGGCCGGAAATGCAGAATTCATCAGTTGGGTGCTTCGCGTTAAATCCAATATAGATTCGGGTCAGTTCAAGCCGGTGATGTTGGCAGTGGCAGCGGCACTGAATTTAGAGGATGAATGGTATACGCGCCTCAATCAAGTGTATGCCTCGCGTAGGAAGGTTGCAGAAGAGGTGATGACGGCCCTGGGATGCTCTTATGATCCTACCCAGCGCGGTCTCTTTTTATGGGGAAGGATTCCTGAGAATGAACTCTCTGCAGAAGCTATGGCCGACCGTATTTTGTACGACCGTCGTGTATTTATCACTCCGGGGTCGATTTTCGGATCGAAGGGAGACCGTTATATCCGTATATCGCTGTGTTCACCGGAAGAAAAACTTCGTGAGGCACTCCGAAGGGTGAGTGAAGCTTGATGATACAATGTTTCCGGATATTTGATGGTATAACACTTTCGGATAAATGAGAAATCAAATTTTGAAATAGGGGAAATAATAATAAGAAACTGAAGCAGACCATGTATACACAGGAATTATTACCGGGACTTGATCCCAAAGAACCATTGATAATAGCCGGCCCCTGCAGCGCGGAGAGCGAAGAGCAGGTGATGGCCACAGCACGCGAACTGGCCTCATATGGGGCAAAAGTATTCCGTGCCGGAATCTGGAAACCACGCACCAAACCCGGAGGTTTCGAGGGAGTGGGCACAGTGGGACTCCCCTGGTTGCAGCGTGTGAAGGAAGAGACAGGAATGTATGTGGCCACGGAGGTAGCCACCAAGGCCCATGTGGAGGCAGCTCTTGAAGCAGGCATAGACCTCATCTGGATTGGAGCGCGCACTGCAGCCAATCCTTTCGCAATGCAGGAGATTGCCGATACACTGGCAGCATCAGGAAAGGATGTTCCGGTGTTGGTGAAGAATCCCGTCAATCCGGATCTCGAACTCTGGATCGGAGCTATACAGCGAATTCAGAATGCAGGAATCAAGCGTGTCGGGGCGATCCATCGGGGATTCTCGGCATATGGCAAGCATTTATATAGAAATCTGCCGCAATGGCATATCCCAATCGAATTAGGACGTCGCATTCCGAATATTCCGATTATCTGCGATCCAAGCCATATCGGCGGGAGCCGTGAGCTTATCTCGCCCCTCTCTCAGCAGGCATTCGATATGGGCTTTGATGGCCTTATCATTGAGAGCCATTGCAATCCGGACAAAGCATGGAGCGATTCTGCGCAACAGGTGACACCGGCTGCGCTTAACCTGATTGTCAATTCACTTGTGCCGTTGAATGGTGCCGATCCCGATACTACTCAGAATCTGCCTCTTCTTCGTCAGGAAATCGACCGACTTGACAACGAGCTCATCGAATTGTTAGGGAAGCGAATGGGGGTGTGTCGTGAGATCGGACAGTATAAGAAGGAGCATGGAATGAAGGTGGTGCAGGGCGGCCGATACAGCGACATGATGCAGCATCGTCAGAAACTCGCCTCCGATATGGGTATGGGGGAGGAATTCATACGCCGGGTTTATGCGGCCATACATGAGGAATCGGTGCGCCAGCAGATTGATGTCTTCAAGAAGGATAATAAATAAGGATTCTTTTACCAGCTAAAGAAGAATAAAATCATGCGGATACTGATATTGGGAGCCGGGAAGATGGGGAGCTTCTTCTGCGACCTTCTTTCATTCGACCACGATGTGGCGATCTATGATTACGATCCGAAGCGCCTGCGATTCACCTACAATGCCCGGAGATTTTCCGAACTTGGAGATGAAGTCAAGGAATTTGCTCCGGAGTTAGTGATCAACGCAGCTACAGTGAAATATACACTTCAGGCCTTTGAGTCGGTGTTGCCGTATCTCCCTAAGACTACGATTCTGAGCGATATAGCATCTGTGAAAACGGGTCTTCCCGAATTCTATGAGAAGGCGGGACATCCCTTTGTGTCAACCCATCCGATGTTTGGCCCTACATTTGCCAGTCTGTCTAATCTTGCAGAGGAGAATGCCATCATCATCAAGGAGGGTGATTGTCTGGGAAAGGCATTCTTCCGCGATCTCTATAACCGCCTGCATCTGCATATAGAAGAATATACCTTCGAAGAGCATGACACCACGATAGCATACTCGCTGTCAATTCCCTTTGCCTCGACATTGGTGTTTGCCGGAGTGATGAAACATCAGGATGCACCGGGCACTACGTTTAAACGCCACATGGCTATAGCGCGTGGTCTGATGGGGGAGGATGATTTCCTTTTGTCGGAAATTCTTTTCAACCCCAATACCTCCGAGCAGCTTGAGAAAATCCGGGAGCAGCTTGCCGAACTCCGTGAGATAGTCGATGCACGCGATTCAGATCGGATGAAGGGTTATCTCGAGAGAGTGAGAGCTAACTTAAAATAAGATAGACGGAGGAAGGCCCGAAGTGGGGAATGAACCCTGAGAAGTGTCAGATTGTTTATGCTTTAGAACCAAAATTATAAAAAGCATATGAGTAAGATACTTGTGATTTCAGGACATCCTGACTATAAGAACTCGTTGGCTAACCGTGCTATCCTTGACGAATTCCATCGCCTTGTGCCGGAGGCTGATATTGTCTATCTGGATGCAGAATATCCCGATGGGGTAATAGATGTGGAGCGCGAGCAGAAGCGTCTCGTGGAGGCTGAGACTGTAGTGTTTGAATTTCCGTTCTGGTGGTTCAGTGCTCCTTCATTGATGCATCTCTATTTTGAGAAAGTGCTGACTCATGGATTTGCATATGGATCTGAGGGAAAGGCATTGCAAGGGAAGAAACTGATTTTCTCCTTCACGGCAGGTGCGCCTGAAGCGGAGTATTCTCCGGAGGGATCGGAGCATTTCACAATGGAGTCCCTGGTTCCTCAATTTAAGGCATTGTCAGATTTCTGCGGATTTGAGTGGAAGGGTTGTATCGTAAGCTTCGGTATGATGTTGCTCAATCCCGAGGATGAAGAAGCAAAGAAGCATTTCTATGAGACAGCAAATGCACATGCTCAGCATCTCGCAGAAGCTGTAAAAGAATAAATAAGTAGCATGTATTCATTAATTGCTGCGAGCTACTTAATCCTAAGATTTACAATCAAATAATCCCGACATTCGATTGAAAACCGGATGTCGGGTTTTTCATAACACTCTATTTCGAAGAATGAAAAAGATAGGAATACTGAGCGACACGCACGGATATTGGGACGACCGATATGCCACATATTTTGCTGATTGCGATGAAATCTGGCATGCCGGTGATATAGGAGATTATTCGATAGTGGAGCGTCTTAAGGATGTGGCTCCGATGGTGAGAGCTGTAAGCGGTAATATTGATCATGGTATGGTGAGACGTCGCTGTCCGGAGATAGAAATATTTGATGTGGAAGGAGTAAAGGTGATGCTCACCCATATCGGAGGATATCCGGGACGCTGGGCGCCCGGAATGAAGAAACGTCTTCGGGAGGAGGGGATAAAGCTGATGGTGGATGGTCATAGCCATATCCTGAAGGTGATATATGATCCGGAACTTGATCTCCTGCATATCAATCCGGGAGCGGCGGGCCAACAAGGTTGGCATAAGCAGAGAACCCTCGTGAGACTTATCATAGATGGAGATGATATGCGGGATTGTGAAGTGATTGAATTAGGAGGAGGAAGAGGTTTTAATCAGTAAAGTTATGCTTATATTAATAGCTGAATCAAAGACAATGACTGCCTGTGATAAAGAAGTGTCGCAGGAGGAATATACTGAATATAAGCCTGTAGGGGAGGAGATTGCCGGAGAAGTGATGTCGGAAATAGCAGGGCTGATGCCCGGCGATCTTTCCGGGATAGCGAAATGGAGTCAGAGTATGTCGCAGCGTGCTATAATGCTGGCATATGAATTCCCTAATAAGACTATAGGGTCAATGGCAATCGAGGCTTATACCGGGGTGGTGTTCCGTGCATTGGGTTATACATCTTTAAGCGAAGACGGAAAACGGAGATTAAGAAAAGATGTAAAGATTATTTCCTCGCTTTATGGATGGGTGAATGCTGATGATATAATCAAAGCATATAGGCTGGATTATGCCACTCCCTTGGCTCCCGGCGACAAGCCGATGATATTATATTGGAAGAAGGATATCACGATAGGATTGGTAAAAGAAATTAAGGAGCGGTGTGGGGAATCAGTTTTGAATCTATTGCCGGGTGATGCGGCTAAAGGTGTGGATTGGAAACTGGTGAAGAATTTTGCGAAAGTATGGAAAGTGGATTTCAAGGAACTGAAAGATGGGGGAGAATTCCGCACTCCGACTTCTAATAAACTCAAGGAACTAAGGGGACATCTTCTTCGGGAGATTATGGCACGTGGTATAGAGAATCCGACTGAGTTACTGACTCTTTCAACAGATTTCCTTCAACCTATGGGAACGCCGGATTATCCTGATCATATAGCTTTCTGTATGAGGTAGAAGACATAGAAAGGAATAATAAATAGGGGACCGATCAAATGACCGGTCCCTTATATTAATCTCCATTATCTTATTAATCCAATGTTTGAACTCCTCCACCATTGACCATAAGGGTTTGTCCGCTGACCCAGGCAGAAATCGGAGCGGCAAAGTAAAGCACTGCACCTGCGATATCGCTCACCTCACCAAGTCGGTGAATGGGCGTGTGTTGTAGCATCTTAGCTTCAATCTCCGGGGTGAGGACAGTGGAGAGCGCATGAGTTCTTGTTGCTCCGGGTCCGACATTGTTAATGCGTATTCCCATCGGGCCGTAGTCAAAAGCAAGGTTTGAAGCCATATGGTTGAGGGCTGCTTTGGATGAGCCGTATATGGCCATAGAGGGACTGTTGTTGATACTGCTCATGGAGGTGATATTTACAATGCTTCCGTATCCGGATTTCTGCATGTGAGGAGCCACAAGTTTCGAAAGTTCCCAAGGGGCAAAGAGATTGATCGCATATATGCGTTCCACATAGGCGCGATCGATATTATATGGATTCTCACGACCTCCGCCTCCCATACCGGCATTATTGACGAGGATATTTACTGTGCCGTAATTTTCAACGGCTGTATCAACTAAGTGAGCAAGATCGTTACTGTTCAGAACATTGCAAACCACAGCAATTGCCTTCCCACCATCTGCAATGATGGAGTCTGCCACCGATTGGGCTTTATCAATGGATATATCGCTGACAACAACCGAGGCTCCTGCAGCTGCCAGAATCTCGCAACACCCTTTCCCGATACCATCGCCTCCGCCGGTGACGATGGCTACCTTACCATTCAAGTCAAATAAAGAATCTATACTCATATCGTGTATTTTTGATTAGAACAACGGGATAAATTTTATGAAGTTGTCTAAACTTCAATGTTATAAGGATATTCGTGGGGATTATTATTTCATTATTTCTGATGAGGGGCGACAGGGAATACCCATGTTGCGGATATCGAAGATGTTGGCCTGAGCCACTTCCTCTGTAGCGGCGGAGCAACAGTCGGTCACTACGGTGGTGTTGTAATCAAGACCCATCGCATCGACTGCCGTGGAGCGGATACAGTTGGGATACTGCGTACCACAGACGTATACATTCTTTACACCTAAACCGCGTAATACTATATCGAGGTCGGTCTGGAAGAATGCGGAGAAGCGTTGCTTCGTAATCTTGATATCTCCTTTCTTTGGAGCTATCGCGGCAACTATCTCTGCTCCTTTGGTACCTTCAATTCCGAAGGGCTTTCCCTCAAGGAAGAAATGGCGTCGGAATGATTCGGCATCAATACCAGAAATCCTATGGATACGGTAGATGTAAATTACGGCCCAATCGTTCTTACGGCCAAAATCAAGGAAATTGGAAATAGCAGGTAACGTTGCCTCTGCTCCGGCCACATGCATCGGAGACTCGGGAAGAACCCAATCATTCTGCATATCGACCACTAATATAGCATTTTCGGCAGCTGTAAGCATACCATCAATTCTTTCTGTCATGTTTTTATAATTTGTATTCTTCAGTTATAACAAGGGAGCCGTAGTCCCGGTTCTATCAGGTTGATTGGAGGATAAAATAAAAAGACTGACTCCGGAAACAGAATCAGTCCTTTTAGAATTAGTCCTTTTATTTCACTATTAATTGTTGGAATCAGGCCTTGAAGTTGTCTAAACTTATTTACGAATGTTAAACGAAACGATTCATACATTCTTTTATTAACCCTTGCGGATCTTTTTTGCTGCTTTCGCCCCTCTCATCGGTACCAACCGAAAGGTTGCTACCTCTTCGAGTGACAAAATCAGCTCAAAAATCTCTCGCAATTGTTAATAAAAAATAAGTTTAGACAACTTCATTGTGTAGAGCCTCGATTGAAGCGCGGATAGCCGCAATCTTTTCTGTGGCGTCTGACTGCTTCTTGCGCTCGATAGCCACAACCGCCTCGGGCGCATTTGCCACAAACTTCTCGTTGGCGAGTTTCTTCTCCACACCGCGAAGGAATCCCTCATAATAGGCCAGATCCTTATTTAGCTTTTCAAGTTCCTCCTCAACGTTAATCTTGCTTTCGAGCGGAATACTGAATTCGGTGGCATCTACTATAAATGCAGCGGCAGTAGGATTCTTCTCCTCCACTGTCTTGATCTCGGAGATATTACCGATCTTCATAAGCACGGCATCAAACAGAGGATTATGATTTCCCTTGACATCCAGACTGAGAGCCTCCTTCTGCGCTACCTGCTTCTGCTTGCGGACTGTACGCACACCGGCCACAATCTCCTTCATGCGCTCAAATTCGCCGAGAATATCCGCATTCTCATCGGAATTAAACTCAGGCATCCGGGACACCATGATGCTCTCACCCTCCTTGCGGGGATATAGATGCTGCCATAGCTCTTCAGTGATGAAGGGCATGAAAGGATGAATCATCTTAAGAAGGGCATCAAAGAAAGAAAGAGTGGCTTCATATGTGGTGGCGTCAATTGGAGAACCATAAACGGGCTTCACCACCTCCAGATACCAAGAAGAGAACTCATCCCAGAATAAACGATAGACAGCCATCAGGGCCTCCGAGATACGGAACTTGCCCATGAGGTCGGCAACCTCAGCGAGAGTGCGGTTAAGACCGGCCTTGAACCACTCGATGCCGAGGCGGGCACTCTCGGGCTGCTCTGCGGAATCGGAAACCTCCCACCCCTTTACAAGACGGAAAGCATTCCAGATTTTATTGCAGAAATTTCGACCCTGCTCGCAGAGAGAATCATCATACATGATATCATTACCGGCAGGAGCTGCAAGCATCATACCCATTCTGACCGCATCGGCACCATACTTATCGATCAGATCAAGAGGATCGGGAGAATTACCGAGGGACTTCGACATCTTACGGCCGATCTTATCACGGACGATACCTGTGAAGTAGACGTTGTTGAAAGGTTGCTTACCTGCAAACTCATATCCGGCCACAATCATACGCGCCACCCAGAAGAAGATGATATCGGGAGCTGTAACGAGGTCGGTAGTGGGGTAATAATACTTGAATTCCTTATTATCGGGATTCATGATACCATCGAATAGCGAGATGGGCCAAAGCCAGGAAGAGAACCATGTATCGAGACAATCATTATCCTGCTTGAGATCATCGAGTGTGAGTTCGGGATTTCCGGTCTTCTCAATAGCCTTGAGAAGGGCCTCCTCCTCATTCATCGCCACTATATAGCCTCCCTCAGGGAGATACCATGCCGGAATACGATGACCCCACCATAGCTGACGGGAGATACACCAATCCTTAACATTGGTCATCCAATGACGATAGGTGTTCTTAAACTTGGAAGGCACAAATTTGATTACATCATCCTCCACAGCCTTGAGAGCCGGAGCGGCAAGATCGGTCATCTTCACAAACCACTGCATGGAGAGTTTCGGCTCGATCACAGCATCCGTGCGCTCTGAATGGCCAACCTTGTTGACATAATCCTCCACTTTCTCCACAAGGCCGGCCGCCTGGAGATCTTCCATAATCTTCATACGGACATCGAACCGATCCATGCCGACATACATACCTCCCTGCTCGGAAATGGTGCCGTTATCATTGAAGATATCAATGGAGGGGAGACCGTACTTATCTCCAAGCATGTAGTCGTTGACATCATGAGCGGGAGTTACCTTCAGACAGCCTGTGCCGAAATCCATTTCGACATACTCGTCCATGATGATGGGAATCACCCTGCCAACGAGGGGAACGATAACTTTCTTGCCCTTCAGCCACTGATAGCGCTCATCGTTAGGATTGACGCACACAGCAGTATCTCCCAGAATTGTCTCGGGACGGGTGGTTGCGATTACGATATACTTATCCTCATCGCCCTCAATCTTATAACGGAGGTGGAAAAGATGGCTTTTCTCCTCCTTATAGATCACCTCCTCATCAGAAAGGGCGGTGAGAGCCTGAGGATCCCAATTGACCATGCGTACACCGCGATAAATAAGACCCTTGTCGAAAAGATGGTTGAATACCTTTATCACGCTCTTGGAGCGGGTTTCATCCATTGTGAAAGCCGTACGCTCCCAATCGCATGATGCCCCGAGCTTGCGAAGCTGTTGAAGGATGATGCCGCCATACTTATGAGTCCAGTCCCAGGCATGATTAAGAAACTCCTCGCGCGAAAGATCAGTCTTCTTCACCCCCTCCTCGGCGAGCTTAGCCACCACCTTAGCTTCAGTAGAAATGGCGGCATGGTCAGTACCGGGAATCCAACAGGCATTCTTACCGACCATGCGGGCACGACGTACGAGAATATCCTGGATAGTATTATTGAGCATATGGCCCATATGGAGCACACCGGTAACGTTGGGCGGTGGAATCACGATAGTGTAGGGTTCGCGATCGTCGGGCTCGGAATGGAAGAAACCCTGTTCCATCCAGTAGGCATACCATTTATCTTCTACTTCGGAAGGGGAATATTTGGTGGCTAATTCTTTCATTATATTTTGAGAATATTTATTTCTTGATTGAAGGGAGCGTAGTACAGAGCGTAACTCCCGAAAATAAATTATCCTGCAAATTTACTAAAATTCGCAGGATTAATTAAGGCTCCATCCACTAAAATTTCTTAATGCCCGGGTCGCAGATGTGCCTCGGATATCGCTTTGCAGATTCAGGAGCATAGCGGGCTTTGTGACTGAATCCAAAAGCGATAGACGAGGTACAGCTGCGAGACCTCGGGCAACTTTTTATTTTTTATACTGATGGCGGAGTAAATACTCTTACTGCTTCATTATCAATTACGGACTGTTGATTCTAACTGTTAATAATTTTAGGAGTTTGTGGTCTTTAAATTGTAAAGAAATGTAAAGAATCCGGACTACAATATAATCCGGAATGATATTTGTCAAGGATTTTCTGTTATATCTTCAACGAATTCCTATTCAATGTCTTATCCAACAGATTTAACCCACAACCAATATGCGCTGATTAAATCGGCTATGACCGATTATGTTCCAAAAGTTAGAAGATTTTTATTTTTTCGGTAGGGGAAATTATTTTAAGGAGAAAAGAGGATAAAAAAGGGTATCCCAAATTATAAAATTACCTGTTGTCCGGCGTCTTTTTGGGTCTTTTCTTCCATCTTTTCAGTCACAGCCGAAAGGCTGCTCCTTCAAATATGAAAGAAAATACCCTAAAAATCAACCGCCCGGACATTAAGAAATTTTAGTGGATAGAGCCTATAATTGATTAGGGGAATTTTTCTTACTTTTCATTGATTTCTACCCTATTAGCATGAGATAGAGTCCAATGTCCGAGGATGGTGTCAGAGACGGAGCATATCGTTTTGAGCGGCGAGTTCATCAAGATACCGTTTACGGTCGTCTTCAATCATATGGTCGAAATCGGCGGCATACGCAGAGATCACCTCAGCAGGTTTATTCCAATCATCGGAGAACCGCGAAGCTATCCATGCCCGTTCGAGATTGGGATAATGGCGGAAAGCCGCATCAAAGATATCGCGAATCCCTTCCACACTCTCTTCAGCCAAAGCCCTGTTCAGATATGACCGGGGAATGATGAGACCGGCCATGTCTACCCATTCAGCCGGCTCGGCATCCGACTCCCGAACGGGGAAACCATGCTCGGAGGTGCGCAGCCACAGGTATTTATATATAGCCAGAGTATAGAGATGCCGGGCCCGCTCGAGAGAAGCACGGGTGAATCTCATGCCCCGATAGCGTAAATATCGGTCATCGTCGGCCGGACGGCTCAGAAGATCATTGATCACATCAAGGGCTGTCAGCATCGCCTCCACAGTGAGAGGATTGAGAACGTCAAAGATCACCCGGTCGTGGAGAGGAAGCTTACGTTTTACCCTTCGGTCGCGAGCGGGCCACTTCTGCTCATCGCGCATCAGACCACAACTGCGTAACATCACCCCGGGCACTACCACTGTGGCTCCACGGTCGTCACCAAAAAGATAGGAGAAGGGGAACTGCGATGAATCGGGATGTGTCTTATGCTGACCCATAAGTAAGGAGAAAGCACCGATTTTTGCCCCTAACATCAGATAGGAGCCGGAGGAAGTCTTGACTCCGCGTTCGAGAATGCCCCAATGGACAGGCCCGAGCTTATACATATGATTACTCTGATTGGTGCCGGAACCGGCATTCATGAAAGACGTCTGACAACCGATAATCAGGGTCGACTTATGCATGCTCACGGAATAAGGGCCTGCAAATACGGCACACGCCTCTCCATTTTCAAACGAACAGTTGGCAAAGAACAAAGAATCATGTGCCGAAAATCCCTTTTCGAGAGATGCCCCCTGTCCGATGAAACAATTACGCACGATGCATCCCGAATCGAGGATACCATCCTCAACGATGAAATTCTCAGCATCTACTCCTGCACCCACAAAAGCGAGGCAACGCCCCGGAGCGGCATTATTTACGATAGAGCCATTTTTGAGCATGCGGGCCCCTTTAACAGTGACCTCATTGCCGACGGATACATTAAACAACGAACCGCAATCCACGATACGTGCTCCCTCACCGATTCCGACGAAGAAATGGCGTGAGTCGAGATATTCGGAAAGTATATTGCGGAAATGGTTTTCATGCCAGCGCGGTTCGCGGGCCATGAGAAGAGCCAGCTGAGCCGTCATCCCCGGAAAAATGGTCACCGAGCGGGAGCCGGTTTCATCAAGCACACCGACCTCCACCCCGATACCGCACTGCGCACCGGGTTCGAATTCAACGGATGCCGTATTCTCAATCCGTACACCACGGCCTATACGGCAATTGATGACAGCCCGGCCGATGTTACGAATCCGCACATCATCTCCGACATTGCAATTTTTCAGCACAGCATTCTCAATCAGAGAATCATCCGCAGAGAGAAAGCCTACGGAATTCTCCCCTTCGAAAGTGACATTTCGGAAGCGTTGGAAATCCGTATGCGGATTCAGGTGAACGAGTTTCCAATCAGAAGCCCTGCAACCATTGGATTCAAGTATTTCTATCTCCCGCTGACCGGGATTAATATATGTTGTTTCCATAACTGGGGAACGTTGACAGAAAATAGGGAGGAATGAGAAAGGAGAGGAGTGGAGGATTGAGCCTTACTCCGAAGCCTCATCCTCCATTTCGGCAGCCAGGTCATCATACTTCTGGAAGAGGAAATCATTATAAGGGAAGCGCTCTGAATGAATTTCCTTAGCCTTTTCGTAGAGGAGTTCCTTTAGACGGTCGATATTTATTTTTTCCTTAGCAGAGATGAATACGCAATTATTGTCCATCTTTGCCATCCACATCTTTTCGAATTCCTCGAGAGGGATGTTCTCCCGGGTGCGGGGAGTGAGATCATCGGCATCCTTGGGAACATGGTGGAACGCGTCGATCTTATTGAAGACCATAATCATGGGCTTCGTGTTTGGCCCGCAAACATCGGCGAGGGTTTTATTCACCACCTCGATCTGTTCCTCAAACTGAGGATGACTCACATCGACCACATGAACCAGTATATCGGCCTCGCGAACCTCATCGAGAGTTGACTTGAAAGAATCGACAAGATGAGTCGGGAGCTTACGGATAAAACCGACGGTATCGGTAAGGAGGAAAGGCAGATTGTCGATAATCACCTTACGGACTGTGGTATCAAGGGTGGCGAAAAGTTTATTTTCGGCGAACACCTCGCTCTTGCTCAGGAGATTCATGAGAGTGGACTTCCCGGCATTTGTGTATCCGACAAGCGCAACACGGGTGAGTTTTCCCCGATTCTTACGTTGCACACTCTTCTGCTTATCGATATTTCGGAGTTCCTCCTTGAGGCGGGAAATTTTATCGAGGATAATACGGCGGTCGGTCTCAATCTGGGTTTCACCCGGGCCACGCATACCGATACCTCCGCGCTGACGTTCGAGGTGGGTCCACATTCGGGTGAGTCGGGGGAGGAGGTATTGATACTGGGCAAGCTCCACTTGAGTGCGGGCAGTGGCGGTCTGAGCGCGCTTAGCGAAAATATCCAGGATAAGGCTTGTGCGGTCGAGAATCTTGACCTTTAATTCATTCTCAATATTTGCCACCTGTTTAGATGACAGATCATCATCGAAAATCACCAGACCAATATCGTTGTCCTCCACGTACTGGCGGATTTCCTCCAGTTTGCCTTTACCCACATAAGTACGTGGATTAGGCCAATCAACTTTCTGAATAAACCGGGCTTGAGTCTCGGCGCCGGCCGTATGGGCGAGAAACTCGAGTTCGTCGAGATACTCGCGGCATTTGGTTTCGTTCTGCTTATTAGTGGCGAGACCAACTAAAACAGCTCGTTCGTTAGCCTCCTGATTTATAATGTTATCTTCAATCATTGTCTAATATGGGTTATAATTGGATGGAGCCATAAGAGAAGAGAGGAGATGGTGTCAGTGATATAACAAATAATGAAGAATAAATGTTAAAAATCGGATATAAGTAAGGATTAATTAATTTTGAACACTTACTTAGCCTAAAAAGGCAATAGAAAAATGAAGCGGACAGAGGGGACCCTCCATCCGCTTTATGAAAGCATAAAAAGGGAATCCCCTTATTATTTCTTAACCTTGTTATACTGGGCATTAAGACCCTCGACCACTTCATTTGTGATATCAAGAGCGGGGTTGATATAGAGAGTCGAACCCTTGAAGAAGATTGCGTCATACCCACGCTTTTTGGCGTATTCCTTGATGAAAGCTTCGATGGAATCATTTACAGCCTTCTGTCCCTGCATTGCGGAATTTTCGAAATTAGACTGCAGATTGGCCATCGACTTACGGGCTCTTTCCTCAAGGGCGGCGAGTTCCTTCTGGTCGGCATTATAGGAAGCCTCTGAGAGATAACCGTTATTCTGGAGCTTATTCTGCATCTTGGAAGCTTTCCCTTCGAGTTCGGTGCGGTGTTTATTGGCCTGGCTTTCCATGCTTGTCTGCATACGGATCATCTCATCCTGATAATCCTTAGCGAGATGATATTTGGCGAGCAGGGTATCTCCATCCACATATCTATAATTGGGAAGAACGGCAGCGGCCTTTTCTGAATTTTTTGCTGCAGGAGCTGCAGCGGGTGTTGTTGCCTCTTGCTTATCGCATGAAACATTGAGCATTGCTCCGGCGAGAATTAGAGAAGCGGCGAACAGATGTGTTGTTTTCATTATTAAAAACAGTTGTATTAGCGTATTATGGGAGGAGAAGAGGAGAAATCGATAATCAGTGAGGTTTCTTGGGAGAGTGGTGACATCCTCCTGATTTCTTCACAGTTTTGCTTAGAGAGAGCAAAAGTAATGATATTCCGAGAAATATCAGCGTCAAGAATAAAGTTTTCACTAATTTTAATATTTGATAGGGAAAGATAATCCAGTCCCGCTGCAAATTTAACAAAAAATTCGTGATATTCATTCAAAAGTCCTCACCAATCAGAAATATTTGTTATATTTGAAGAGCGATAGGAAAGAAGATCCGGATCTCAGGCCTGACAGGAATGGAGCGCTGAAGCAATTGTGAGAGGCTGTTATCTGCCTGCTATATCCGGAAAGGGAACCATGAAAAGAAAATAATAACGAAGAACTCAAAATATGGAAATAAAAGATCTTAAGCCGGAATTGATCTGGCAATGTTTCGACGAGATCACAAAGATTCCCCGTCCCTCATGTCACGAAGAGAAAATTCGTGAATTCCTTGTCAAATTTGCCAAAGACCATGACATTGAAGTAAAGACAGATAAGGTGGGTAATGTAGTGATGCGTAAAGCCGCCACCCGCGGTCATGAGAATGCACCGACAGTGATTCTTCAGGCACACATGGATATGGTATGCGAGAAGAACAGCGATGTTGAGCATGACTTCATGAAAGATCCGATCCAGACCTATATCGATGGTGAATGGGTAAAGGCCAAAGGCACCACACTTGGAGCTGATAACGGCATAGGAGTTGCGGCCGCAATGGCTGTGATGCTCGACAAAGATCTGGTGCATGGTCCTCTGGAGGCACTCTTCACAGTGAATGAGGAGATCGGTCTTGAGGGAGCACAGAATATCGGCAAGGACATGATCACAGGCACAATGCTTCTGAATCTTGATTCAGAGGATGATGGCGAGATATTTGTGGGCTGTGCCGGTGGAATCGATACCACCGCCACATTCACCTATAACCGAAGCTGTACTCCTGAGCACTTCAAATATATGAAGATTTCTGTATCGGGTCTGCTTGGTGGTCATAGCGGCGGCGATATCCATCTTGGACGCGCAAACGCCAATAAACTTGTATCGCGCTTCATGTGGGAATGTTCTCAGAAATGGGACATCTGTCTGTGCACTATAGAGGGAGGAAACCTGCGTAATGCCATTCCGCGAGAGGCTCATGCAGTGTTCGGCATCCATACCGACCAGCATGCCGAGATGATGAAGGCCATCAAGAGATTTGCAACGGAGGTGACAGCCGAATACGCCGGAGTGGAGCCTTCGATGAACATCAAGATAGAGGAAGTGGAGCGTCCGGAATATTGCATTGATTCGGATACATCGATAGCATTGATCCGTGCGGTATACAGTGCTCCTCATGGAGTGATCTCGATGAGCCGCGATCTTCCCGGGCTTGTGGAGACATCCACAAACCTTGCATCTGTGAAGATGAAGGACGACCATAAGATTGTGGTCACTACCTCGCAGCGCTCTTCCGTAGAGAGTCGTAAAGAAGATATCGCAGGTATTGTGGAGGCTCATTTCCAGCTTGCGGGAGCAGATGTGACACATAGTGATGGCTATCCCGGATGGGCACCCAATATGAAATCTCCGATCATGCAGATTTCGGCAGATGCCTATGAGGAACTCTTTGGTCAGAAACCGGCTATCAAGGCCATTCATGCAGGTCTGGAATGCGGACTCTTCCTGGCCAAATATCCGAAGCTGGATATGGTAAGCTTTGGGCCGACCATGACAGGAGTTCATTCTCCCGATGAGCAGCTTCTGATCCCGACAGTGGATAAATTCTGGAAGCACCTTTGCAAGGTGCTTGAGAAGGTGGCTAATATGTAAGGATGTCTAAATACATATATCCCGATAAGAGATTAAATATGAAGCAATCCCTTAAGAGAATATTAGGCACGATATTATTGGTGGGCGCGATAGTCGGAATGATTCCGGCTATGGCGCCTTGCCATATAATAGCAGCGGAAAGGAAGGCAAAGATAGAGAAGCCGGAGAAGGCTAAGAAAAAAAAGTCAAAGAAAAAAGACAAGAAGGCTCGTTCCGAAAATACTGAAATAACCGAAAATGCTGATTCCCAGGAAAAAGCAGGAAAATCGGAGAAATCGGGGAAAGCAATGTCCGACCGCTACGACCATATTTCAAAAGCTGAATTTGATAAGGTGGCGAAGCGTCTCGGGGTGGAGGTTGCCGCCATTAAGGCGGTGGTGGCTATCGAGGCCGGTCCGGGAATGAAAGGATTCTGGGCCCCCGGGGCGCCCGTAGTCAACTTCGATGCCTCAATGTATTCGCGCTTCAAGAATAAGGTTGAAAATCAGAAGGGAAACAAGTCGGTGAAAGTTCCGTCAGGATTATCTGGGCCTCACCATAAAGCCTGGCAACGCCTTGTCAATGCGATGCATAATAATGAAGAAGGCGCTATGATGGGAACATTCTGGGGGATGTTCCAGATTGGAGGCTTTAATTATAAGAAGTGCGGATGCAAGAGTGTCAAAGAATTTGTGAAGCGGATGAGCGAATCGGAGGATGAGCAGTTGGAGCTCTTCGCCACATTCATTGAGACGAGCGGAATGGTGAAGGATCTTAGAGCCCGCAACTGGGCCGGGTTCGCACGGCAATATAATGGGTCGAGCTATGCCAGCCGCGGCTACCATACAAAAATGGCCTCCGCTTATGCAAAATTCAAAAGAGAAGAATAATTCCTCACGACAATAAAACCGAGAAACCAATAAATCAACAGGACTACAAAACTGATAAATACTGTAGAACCATAAAAACAACAATCCAGCAGGGGCTATAAAACAATAAATTATGAAAATTACAGACTTAGAACCGAAACTCATCTGGGAATGCTTTGACCAGATAACAAAAATACCACGTCCGACACATCACTTGGACCGTATGCGTGAATTTCTCGTAAGTTGGGCAGAGAGTCACAATCTGGCCGTGGCCACAGATGCAGTAGGAAATGTGGTGATACGTAAGCCTGCCACTCCGGGCCACGAGAATGCACCGACAGTGATTCTTCAGGGTCATCAGGATATGGTGGCCGAAAAACTTCCTAGCAAGCAACACGACTTCCTTACGGATCCGATCACTACCATAGTGGATGGCGAATGGGTCCGTGCAGATGGCACAACCTTGGGAGCTGATAACGGAATGGGCTGTGCTGCCGCTATGGCTGTGCTGATTGATGAAAATCTGGAGCATGGCCCGCTTGAATGTCTCTTTACCGTGGATGAGGAGCAGGGATTGATTGGAGCGAATGGTCTGCAGCCGGGATTCGTAACGGGGAATATTCTTCTCAACCTTGATTCGGAAGAGATGGGCCAGTTGGTAATCGGATGTGCCGGCGGCAAGATCACTGATATTCGCGTACCATATCAGAAGGTACCGGCTACAGCTGGACTGATTTACTATAAGGTAGAGATCGGGGGGCTTAAAGGCGGCCATTCCGGAATGGAGATCAATCTCGGCAGAGGGAACGCCAACCAACAGCTGGCCCGTTTCCTCTTTGAATGCAGTCAGGAATTCGCATTCGAGATGGCTGAGATCGATGGTGGAAATCTTGCCAATGCAATACCGCGTGATGCATGGGCTGTAATCGGAGTGGCTGCCGATGATGTACCGGTGCTGGCAAGATTGGCTATGCAATATAACGAGCAGATGCATGCAGAATTCAAGGGCGTGGAGAATCCGGAGTTTATGCTTTCTCTTGATCAGACAGAGAACCGTGACACAGTGATTGATTCCCTTACGGCACATAATCTGATCAAGGCTCTATTCGCATGTCCTAACGGAGTGCAGGGAATGTCGCATGCAATCGAAGGGTTGGTGGAGACCTCCTGCAATCTTGCTTCGGTAAAGATGAAAGAACCGGGCATGATTGATGTCACTGTACATCAGCGCTCATCAGTGGATAGTCGCAGAGATGAGATAGCAGACCGTATCAAGGCTCTTTTCATGCTCATTGGAGCTACTGTTTCCTTCTCGGATGCATATGTGGGCTGGGCACCGAATCCCGATTCTGAAATACTTCGAATCGCTACGGAGAGTTATCGCGACATATTCCATACCGAACCCAAGGTTGAGGCACTTCATGCCGGTCTTGAATGCGGCCTTTTCCTCGAAAAGATGCCTGCACTTGATATGGTAAGCTTTGGGCCGACACTGAAGGATATTCATTCTCCCGCAGAAAAGGCAAATATTCAGTCGGTGGCTGACTTCTGGAAGCTTCTTACGGAGATTCTGCGTCGACTGGCATAAATAATTACATAAATAATTAGAGGTTCGGTTCTCTGCACTGGAGCACCGAACCTTTTTTATATTCGGGCCGTTAGAATATTAGGTCATATGATATTATGCGGCCTATTGGGGCAAGTCGTTGTGCTACTCATTAAAAGCAATAATAAAGAATAACCAATAACCGAAAACAATGCTACCTTATATATCAATTGGAATCTTCATCGATGGAGGCTATTACGCCAAAATCAACAGAGCATTAAAGGCTCAGGAACGTTCAATCATCAGGGTAAGATCCCTTTTTGATTACATATGCTCCCGACTGGCCATGGAGGAGGGGATTCATGTCTCTGATTGCCAGATCACAGAGGCGCACTATTTCCGTGGAAGATTCCGTGTGAAGGAAGCTTACGACAAACATCTACTGTATAATGAGCGGAAATTTGAGGATACGCTGATAGAGAACGACGTAATCTTCCATTATAAGCATCTAAGGGAGGTGGACCGCGATGGTCAATCGGAAGTGGTGGAAAAAGGTGTGGATGTCTGGTTCGCTCTTGAAGCCTACGAGTTAGCGGCATTCAGGAAATTTGATTATGTGGTTCTTGTCACAGGAGATGCCGATCAGGAGATGCTTGTGCGAAAATTGAAAGCATTGAAGATTAAGACAGTGTTGCTGACATGGAATCTTACTGATGTGGATGCCACATCCCCGTTATTACGTGAAGAGGCCGGACATCACTGGGAATTGTCGGAGATTATGTACGACTCTCCCATGCTGAAGAAACAGTTGCTGTATAAGCTACGAGAGCCGGCAGTCACACCGTTGGGAGATATGTTCTGATGGATGCTGTTTTAAAATAATGAAACAATTATAAAAACTAAGAATGATATGAAAAAATTAATGACAGCTGTAGCAGCCTTCTTCTGCCTTATAATGGCATCATGTGGAGGCGGAAATGCAGTGGATGTAGCAAGTGTAGCATCACGTTTGGCTTCCGGAGAAACTCTGACTGAAGCTGATTATACGTCAATGATCAACTATTGCGAGGATTATGCAAAGAAAGCACAGGGTTATTATGATGTGATCAATGCCGCTCCCAACGATAGTACCGCGGAGGCTATCAAGGCCACCAACAGTCTTGCAGACCTTATGGCCGGAGCAAAATATCTTGAGCCTTTCCGCAAGGCATTGTTTGCCGCCAATGCGCAGGAACTTGGTTCGGAGAACGCACGCCGCATGGAGGAACTCTCCAAATATGAGGCATTCCCGATTGCAGACGTAAGCGATTCCACAATGATGAATCCAGAGCAGGTGGGAGATGTTGTGGAGACTCCCAATTCTGATACCACTGGTGTGGTTGCAGCCGGTGATGGTGTGGCAGTGAAGTAAAAATGAAAGGCATCAAAAGATAATCAAAATATAATAGTAAAACATATGGAGGAGACGAATCCGGAGAGACGGATTCGTCTCCTCCATGATATTTAACTGTACGTCTTATTGGAAATTAACAAAAGGATAAAATGGATAATTGGCAAAACCGAATAAAAGTATTATTTTTGCGTTAAGAATATAAGCTGAATTAGATAGCGGAGAAACTGACTTGGAAAAACCCTTGTGTGAAGAGGAATCCGACTCGACTAACTGACCCCTTATATATTAACTAAATAGGGAATCTGATTCACCCGAACCCGGCAAAACCGGATATGGGGCTACAAAACTATATGGAGTTACTTAAATTTATGGAGCAACTTAAATTATGTGTAGCTGCTTGATTGGAAGTAGCTATGGAAGTAGCTAAACAAAGAAATAACCTATAACTTACATATGTGCGGAATAGTAGGATACATAGGCAAAGGTAACGTCTATGACATTTTGATCAAAGGGCTTCATCGCTTGGAATATCGTGGATATGACAGTGCCGGAATCGCTCTTGTCGACAAAGATGGTAAACTGAAAGTATATAAAACCAAAGGTAAGGTATCAAATCTGGAAGACTATTGTCAGGATAAAAATACCGAAGCCGGAGCCGGTATAGCCCATACACGCTGGGCTACCCATGGGGAACCGTCGGATAAGAACGCACACCCCCATTATAGTGAGGACGGCAACCTTGCCTTGGTGCATAACGGAACGATAGAAAACTATAAGATTCTGAAGGATGCCTTGGAACAGCATGGCTGTAAATTCCAATCGGAGACAGATACGGAGGTGCTGGTACAGCTAATTGAATATATCAAGGTAAAGAACAACTGTAGTCTGGCTGATGCGGTTCGCGAGGCGATGAATCAGGTGGTGGGCGCATATGCCATTGCCGTTGTTGAAAAAGACAAGCCCGACACCATTATTGCGGCCCGTAAAAGCAGCCCGTTGGTGATCGGAATCGGTGACGACGAGACATTCCTTGCCTCGGATGCAACACCGTTTGTGGAATACACCAAGGATGTGGTCTATCTTAAGGATGAGGAGATAGCTATCATCAAGCAGGGAGAACCTCTTAAAGTACTGACCCTGGATAACCGTGAAAGCAAGATTGATGTCACCACCCTCGAACTTTCCATATCCCAGCTTGAAAAGGGGGGATATCCTCATTTTATGCTCAAGGAGATATTCGAGCAGCCCGACACCTTGCGCGACTGCATCCGCGGACGTATAATAGATGGGGGAGGGAAGATCAATATCAGCGGCCTTAACGACAATAAGGAAAAATTCTGCGAAGCAAAACGCATCGTTATAGTGGCATGTGGCACATCCTGGCATGCTGCCTTACTGGGTAAATATCTGATTCAGGATATGTGCCGTATACCGGTGGAAGTGGAATATGCCAGCGAGTTCCGCTATTCTAACCCGGTGCTTGACGACAAAGACGTGGTGATAGCGATCTCTCAGAGTGGAGAAACGGCCGACACATTGGCCGCCGCAAAGATCGCGCGTGAAATGGGCGCCTTTGTATTCGGAATCTCCAACTCAGTGGGATCCTCTATACCGCGAGAGACCGACAGCGGCACATACATTCATGTGGGGCCTGAGATCGGTGTGGCTTCGACAAAGGCATTCACCGGTCAGGTGATGGTGCTCACACTCCTTGCATTGGGTATTGCTCAAATGCGAAATACAATGGATGAAGCCAAGATCAAGGAAATCGGAAGGGAGGTATTGCACATACCCGAATATGTACAGGAGGTATTGAAGCTTAATGATACCATAGAGCGCCTCTCGCTCATATATACCTATGCCCGCAACTTCCTCTATCTCGGTCGAGGCTATAGCTATCCGGTAGCCCTTGAAGGAGCGCTAAAGCTTAAGGAAATCTCCTATATTCATGCTGAAGGATATCCTGCAGCGGAGATGAAGCATGGCCCGATAGCCCTTATAGATGCTGAGATGCCCTCGGTGATAATTGCGCCGCAGGATCATCTATATGAAAAGATCGTAAGCAATGTGCAGCAGGTAAAAGCCCGGGGTGGCAACATCATAGCGATCGTAACGAAGGGGGATACCGTGATACGTAATATCGCGGATCATGTGCTGGAGGTTCCGGAACTCCCGGAATGTCTCACCCCGATCATCACCTCGATTCCATTGCAGCTCTTATCCTACTATATAGCCATCAACAAAGGAAAGGACGTGGATATGCCGCGAAACCTTGCCAAGTCGGTAACAGTGGAATAGTCTGTACATCCGACGCTGAACCGGCGAAGCGAATAAACATATTTTAAGAACTAAGGTCTTGAAAGCGATGAAGTATCTGATATTAAATAAGATACATCGGTTCAAGGCCTTCGTTTTTGGTTAAAAAACGGGTAGAAGGGAGAAGTTCTACAAATTTTTTCTGAAATTTTTTCCTTATTTATTTGGTTAGTATCAGGAAATGTTATAACTTTGCACTCGAAATCAGATGAGCGCTACACGATACAGCCGGTTAAGTGGGCGTAAAAATGATAGAGCAAGCCTCTTTAGCTCAGTTGGCCAGAGCACGTGATTTGTAATCTCGGGGTCGTTGGTTCGAATCCGACAAGAGGCTCAAAATTCAGGGCGAATACCAGAGTGGCCAAATGGGGCAGACTGTAAATCTGCTGGCTTATGCCTTCGGTGGTTCGAATCCATCTTCGCCCACAAGGAAATGCGGAAGTAGCTCAGTTGGTAGAGCATTAGCCTTCCAAGCTAAGGGTCGCGAGTTCGAACCTCGTCTTCCGCTCCAGATGCCTATGTAGCTCAGGGGTAGAGCACTTCCTTGGTAAGGAAGAGGTCACGGGTTCAAATCCCGTCATCGGCTCCAAAGCTCTCACTCGTGAAAAACTCTCTCTTTGACGTATAGGTTGAGAAATTAACAATACAACAATAATAGCAATACTATGGCTAAAGAAAAATTCGAAAGAACCAAACCGCACGTGAACATCGGTACGATTGGTCACGTGGATCACGGTAAGACTACTCTTACTGCTGCCATCACAAAGGTGCTTGCAGAGAAAGGTCTTTCTGAACTTCGTTCATTCGATTCAATCGATAATGCTCCTGAGGAGAAGGAGCGTGGTATTACAATTAATACCGCACACGTAGAGTATCAGACTAACAATCGTCACTACGCACACGTAGACTGCCCGGGACACGCTGACTATGTAAAGAACATGGTAACCGGTGCTGCTCAGATGGACGGTGCAATCATCGTGGTTGCTGCTACTGATGGTCCGATGCCCCAGACTCGTGAGCACATCCTTCTTGCTCGTCAGGTAAACGTTCCCCGTCTTGTAGTGTTCATGAATAAGTGTGACATGGTAGACGACGAGGAAATGCTTGAGCTCGTTGAGATGGATATGCGTGATCTCCTTTCTCAGTATGAGTACGATGGCGACAACACTCCTATCATCCGTGGTTCTGCACTTGGTGCACTCAACGGTGAAGAACAGTGGGTTGACAAAGTAATGGAGCTCATGGATGCAGTTGATAACTGGATTCCCCTTCCTCCCCGTGATATCGATAAGCCCTTCCTTATGCCTGTTGAGGACGTATTCTCAATCACAGGTCGTGGTACAGTGGCAACCGGCCGTATCGAGACTGGTATCGTAAAGGTAGGTGACGAGGTACAGATCCTTGGCCTTGGCGCTGACCGCAAGACTACAGTTACTGGTGTTGAGATGTTCCGTAAGCTTCTCGATCAGGGTGAGGCTGGTGATAACGTAGGTCTGCTTCTCCGTGGTGTTGATAAGAACGAGATCAAGCGTGGTATGGTGCTTTGCCATCCCGGACAGGTTAAACCTCACGATCACTTCAAGGCTCAGGTTTATATCCTGAAGAAGGAAGAGGGTGGCCGTCACACTCCGTTCCACAACAAGTATCGTCCTCAGTTCTATATCCGTACTCTCGATGTAACCGGTGAGATCACTCTTCCGGAGGGTGTAGAGATGGTAATGCCTGGCGATAACGTTGAGATCGATGTTAAGTTGATTACTCCGGTAGCAATGGATCAGGGTCTTCGTTTCGCAATCCGCGAGGGTGGCCGTACAGTAGGTTCTGGTCAGATTACTCAGGTACTTGACTAATTCCGATAACAAGGAAAAATAAATAAAAGGGGCTTTTCAGCCCGAAAAGCCCCTTATCCACGGGAATAGCTCAGTTGGTAGAGCACCGGTCTCCAAAACCGGGTGTCGAGAGTTCGAGTCTTTCTTCCCGTGCCAATAAAAGACATATGAAGTTAATTAAGGACATTAAGGAATCTTATGACGAGCTCGTCTATAAGGTTTCTTGGCCGACTCAGAAACAACTTATCAACAGTTCAGTGCTGGTATTGATAGCTTCCATCATATTAGCGGTATTCATCTGGGCTGTGGATAAGATTTTTAATCTTCTGATGGAGTTGATCTACAGTATCAGTTTTTAAACTTTTGAAGGAACAATGGCTGAATTAAAGGAAGAGTGGTATGTACTGCGTGCCATCTCGGGAAAGGAAGCAAAAGTAAAGGAAGTGTTGGATGCGGCAATCCGCACCGGTGATCTTGGAAAGTTTGTTTCCCAGGTATTGATTCCCACAGAGAAAGTTTATACCACACGCAATGGCAAGAAAGTGCTGAAGGAGCGCACGCTTTATTCCGGTTATGTGTTTGTAAAAGCGCAGTTGACCGGAGAAGTTATGTATGAGCTTCGAAACACTACTAATGTCATTGATTTTTTGCGTGGACGTGAAAAGACCAGTAAGCCTGTTCCGTTGCGCGAGAGCGAAGTGATGAAGATGCTGGGAACTGCAGATGATATGCAGGAGACTGGAACAGACTCAGGCGAGACATTTATCGTCGGAGAGATTGTGAAAGTAAATCATGGTCCGTTCAGCGGTTTCTCCGGAGAAATCAAGGAGGTACTCGCCGACCGGAAGAAGATTAAAGTGGAGGTCAAGATATTTGGCCGTCCGACAGATCTTGAGTTGGAAAATTCCCAGGTTGAGAGGGAAGCTTAAGATGATGTTACGCTTCGAGAGCCGACTTATTAACCACAAACAAACAAAAGAAGTAGAACAATGGCAAAAGAAATTGCTGGACAGATCAAATTGCAGATAAAGGGTGGCGCTGCAAATCCGTCGCCACCGGTAGGTCCTGCGCTTGGTTCCAAGGGTATCAACATCATGGAATTTTGCAAGCAATTCAATGCCCGTACCCAGGACAAGGCCGGAAAGGTTCTTCCTGTTGTAATTACATATTACACAGACAAGAGCTTCGACTTTGTAGTGAAGACTCCTCCGGTAGCGGTGCAGCTTAAGGAAGTTGCAAAGCTCAAGAGCGGTTCTGCACAGCCTAACCGTAATAAGGTAGCTGAGATCAGCTGGGATCAGGTGAAGACAATTGCAGAGGATAAGATGCCGGATTTGAACTGTTTTACTTTGGATTCAGCTATGCGCATGGTAGCTGGAACCGCAAGAAGCATGGGTATAACCGTAAAGGGCGAATTCCCTGAACTTAATTAAAATCTTTCGAAACAATGGGAAAACTGACAAAAAACCAGAAGTTGGCTTTATCGAAGATTGATGCAGGGAAGTCTTACAACTTGGCGGAGGCCGCAGAGAAGGTAAAGGAAATCTCATTTGAGAAGTTTGATCCTTCTTTCGATATCGACGTTCGTCTTGGTGTAGATCCCCGTAAGGCTGACCAGATGGTACGTGGCGTGGTATCACTTCCCCACGGAACCGGAAAGCAGGTAAAGGTGCTCGTGTTGTGCGGTCCTGATGCTGAAGCAGCAGCCAAGGAAGCAGGTGCTGACTATGTTGGTCTTGATGAGTATCTTCAGAAGATCAAAGAGGGTTGGACAGATGTTGATGTAATCATCACACAGCCTTCCGTAATGGGTAAGCTCGGTCCGTTAGGTCGTATTCTCGGTCCCCGTGGCCTTATGCCTAACCCGAAGAGCGGCACTGTTACAATGGATGTAGCAAAAGCAGTGAAGGAAGTAAAACAGGGTAAGATCGACTTCAAGGTCGATAAGACCGGTATTGTACACGCTTCTATCGGTAAGGTGTCATTCACACCTGAGCAGATGCGTGACAATGCAAAAGAGTTTATCAACACTCTGATTAAGCTCAAACCCGCCACTTCCAAAGGCACATATATAAAGAGCATTTATCTTTCGAGCACCATGGGCCCTGGTATCAAGGTAGAGCCTAAGAGTGTTTCTGAGTAATTTAAAGGAAATCAGAGATGAAAAAGGAAGATAAAGCTATAATTATTGCCAATATTGGCGACCAGCTGAAGAATTACAGCTGTGTATATCTTACAGAAACAGCGGGCCTTGACGCCGAGAAGACAAGCGCACTTCGTCGTGCTTGTTTCGGTGAGGATATCAAGATGCTTTGCGTAAAGAACACACTTCTTAAGCAGGCATTTGAGGCAGCCGAGGCAGACTACAGCGGTCTTTACGACCTTCTGCACGGTGAGACCACCCTCCTTCTCAGCAATGTAGGAAATGCTCCTGCAAAGCTTATCAAGAAATTCCGCGACAAGAAAGCTACGCTCCCCGCACTCAAGGGCGCGTATGTAGAGGAATCTGTATACGTTGGAGAGGATCAGTTGGACGTTCTTTCCAATATCAAGAGCAAGAACGAACTTATCGCAGACGTTATCGCTCTTCTCCAGAGCCCTGCGAAGAATGTTATCTCCGGCCTCCAGTCAGGTGCTAACAAACTTCATGGCATTCTCGAGACACTTTCCAACAAATAAAAACATCACATTTAAAAAAACAAAAAAACTATACTACAATGGCAGATTTGAAAGCATTTGCAGAGCAGCTTGTTAACCTCACTGTAAAGGAAGTAAACGAACTCGCTGACATCCTTAAGAACGAATACGGTATCGAGCCCGCTGCAGCAGCAGTAGCAGTAGCAGCAGGTCCCGCAGCTGGTGCTCCTGCAGCAGAGGAGAAGAGCAGCTTTGACGTAGTGCTCAAGGCAGCTGGTGCAAGCAAGCTCGCAGTTGTAAAGCTCGTTAAGGAGCTCACTGGTCTTGGCCTTAAGGAGGCTAAGGAGCTCGTTGACAACGCTCCCAGCAACATCAAGGAAGGTCTTCCCAAGGCTGACGCAGAGGGCCTGAAGAAGCAGCTCGAAGAGGCTGGCGCCGAGGTAGAGCTTAAATAAGATCGACTTAATCGCTATTTAGGTTAAGAACGCGCCAGAAGGTGTCGTTCTTAACCTATTTCTTTATAGAAACCATTAAATATATGCACCGGCTGAAAAGTCGTGTGTCAGAATCGGTGTCGCAGTTGACACCCAGAAGCTGATAAGCGGGGAACGGAGTTTTCATTCCCCGACATAATTGTGTAAATAAGCTTCCATACCGGCCAAAAGACATCCTGAGCTAAAGGTGACACGGGTCATTGTAGTAAATCTTATCGTGTTGCCGAGGTATCTGAGGATGTAATTAAGATTGTTTACTTATAGTTGGCATTTGTTAACAAAGCCGGGCATGCTTTTTGGATGAGAAGTGTAGATAAAACATTTTCCCGATGTCAGAAAAATTAACCGAAAAACCGCGTATTAATTTCGCGTCGATAAAGAATCCCCTTCCGTTTCCTGACTTCCTTGATATTCAGTTGAAATCGTTTCGGGACTTTCTTCAGCTTGACACCCCTCCGGAGGAGCGAAAGAATCAGGGTCTTTACAAGGTGTTTGCGGAAAACTTTCCTATAGCAGACACCCGTAATAACTTTGTTCTGGAGTTCCTGGATTATTATATTGATCCGCCGCGTTATTCGATCGAGGAGTGTCTTCGCAGAGGGCTAACCTATAGTGTGCCCTTGAAGGCTAAGCTGAAGCTTTATTGTACGGACCCCGACCATGAAGATTTCGATACCACTATCCAGGATGTATATTTAGGACCGATTCCTTACATGACGGATCAGGGTACATTTATCATCAATGGTGCGGAGCGCGTTGTCGTATCTCAGCTCCATAGATCGCCCGGTGTATTTTTCGGACAGAGCACTCATGCCAATGGCACTAAGCTTTATTCTGCTCGAATCATTCCCTTCCGCGGTAGCTGGATAGAATTCGCTACAGATATCAACAATGTGATGTATGCCTACATCGACCGTAAGAAGAAGTTACCTGTAACCACTCTTCTACGTGCGATCGGTCTCGAATCAGATAAGGATATCATCAAGGTATTTGATCTTGCAGAAGAGATTAAGGTAAATAAGACAAATCTGAAGAATGCTGTAGGTCGTAAGCTAGCCGGACGTGTCACAACCACTTATAATGAGGATCAGGTGGATACCGACACCGGTGAGGTGATCAGTGTAGAGCGCACCGAGATTATTGTAGAGCGTGGTCAGGAACTGACTGAGGAGATGATTGATACAATCCTCGGTACAGGCGTAAGCACCATCATGCTCGAGAAGCAGAATGTGAGTGCGATCGACTACAGTATCATTTTCAATACACTTGGAAAAGATCCCGCAAAGTCGGAGACTGAGGCGGTTCAATATATCTACAAACAGTTGCGTAACGCAGAGCCACCGGATGATCAGGCTGCCCGTGAGGTGATCCAGAATCTGTTCTTCTCCGAGAAGCGTTACGATTTGGGTGAAGTAGGTCGTTTCCGCATCAATAAGAAACTCGACCTTGACACTCCGATGGATGTGAAGGTTCTCACTAAGGAAGATATCATCGCCATCATTAAATATCTCATTGAGCTTATCAATGCCAAGAGCGATATCGATGATATCGACCACCTCAGCAACCGTCGTGTCCGCACAGTTGGCGAACAGCTTTACAACCAGTTTGGTGTCGGTCTGGCCCGTATCTCGCGTTCAATCCGTGAGAAGATGAATGTGCGCGACAATGAGGTGTTCACCCCCATGGATCTGATCAATGCCAAGACTATCTCGGCTGTGATCAACACCTTCTTCGGTACGAATGCTCTGTCCCAGTTTATGGACCAGACAAATCCGCTGGCAGAGATTACTCACAAGCGCCGTATGTCGGCCCTTGGCCCCGGCGGTCTGTCGCGTGAGCGTGCCGGCTTCGAGGTGCGAGACGTACACTATACTCACTACGGACGTCTTTGTCCTATCGAGACTCCTGAAGGACCTAATATCGGTCTGATTTCTTCGCTCTGTGTATATGCGAAGATTAATAATCTCGGATTTATCGAGACTCCCTACCGCAAGGTTGAGAATGGTAAGGTAGACCTTAATAATGATGATGTGGTTTATCTTACAGCCGAGGTAGAAGAGGGTAAGATGATTGCCCAGGGTAATGCTCCGGTGAATGATGACGGTAGCTTTATCAATCCTCGTGTCAAGGCACGTCTGGATGCCGACTTCCCGATTGTAGAGCCTGAAAAGCTCGAACTCATGGATGTGGCCCCTATCCAGATTGCTTCAATCGCTGCATCTCTGATCCCGTTCCTTGAGCATGATGATGCCAACCGTGCGTTGATGGGATCTAACATGATGCGTCAGGCAGTACCTCTTCTGCGCAGTGAGGCTCCGATTGTGGGCACAGGTATCGAGGGTCAGATGATCAAGGATTCCCGTACCCAGATAATGGCCGAGGGCCCCGGTGTAATCGAATTTGTGGATGCCACCACAATCCGAATTAAATATGACCGTACAGAGGATGAGGAATTCGTGGAATTCGAATCAGCTGTAAAAGAATATAAGATCCCGAAATTCCGCCGTACCAATCAGGGTACGACAATCGACCTCCGCCCGATATGCAGTAAGGGACAGCGTGTGGAGAAGGGAGATATCCTAACGGAGGGTTATTCCACCGAGAAGGGTGAGCTTGCGCTCGGACGTAACCTTAAGGTGGCCTTCATGCCATGGAAAGGTTACAACTATGAGGATGCCATTGTTCTCAACGAGCGTATGGTCCGAGAGGATATCCTGACTTCTATTCACGTAGATGAATATACGCTTGATGTCCGCGAAACCAAGCGAGGTATGGAGGAATTGACATCCGATATCCCCAATGTAGGTGAGGATGCCACTAAAGACCTCGATGAGCGTGGTATTATACGTGTCGGTGCGCACATCGTTCCGGGCGATATCATGATCGGTAAGATCACTCCTAAGGGTGAGAGCGATCCGACACCGGAGGAGAAACTTCTCCGCGCCATCTTCGGTGATAAGGCCGGAGATGTAAAGGATGCCTCACTGAAAGCTTCACCGTCGTTGAAGGGTGTTGTGATCGGAACAAGCCTCTTCTCAAAGGCTGTCAAGACCAAAAGCTCACGAAACAGTGCCAATGCTCAGCTTCCCATCCTTGATGAGGAATACGAAGAAAAACAGGCAGACCTCAAGGAGGAGATGGTGAAGAAGATGAATACACTTCTCAAGGGTAAGAAATCCGAGGGTGTCACTGACTTCATCAATGTAGATGTTATTCCGAAGGGAATGCTCTTTGATGATGTGAATTTCGGATCCATCGATTACGAGACTATCAATCTGAGCAATTGGACCGATGACGAGCGCATCAATAAGATGGTGGCTAAGCTGATCACCAATTATCTGCGTAAGAGCAAGGAGATCGATAGCGAGCTTCGCCGTAAGAAGTTTGATATCACAATCGGTGATGAGCTTCCTTCCGGTATTATGCAGATGGCAAAGGTGTATGTAGCCAAGAAACGTAAGATCGGTGTCGGTGATAAGATGGCAGGTCGTCACGGTAATAAGGGTATCGTGTCGCGTGTGGTTCGTCAGGAGGATATGCCGTTCCTTGAGGATGGAACTCCGGTGGATATCTGTCTGAACCCGCTGGGTGTGCCTTCCCGAATGAACCTCGGTCAGATTTTCGAGACCGTCTTAGGATGGGCCGGACGAGAGCTGGGTGAGAAGTTTGCTACTCCGATTTTCGATGGAGCGAGTCTCGACGACCTTAACGAATGGACCGACAAAGCCGGTATTCCCCGTTATGGTAAGACTTATCTTTATGACGGAGGAACGGGCGATCGCTTCGACCAGCCTGCAACAGTGGGTGTGATCTATATGCTTAAGCTGGGTCACATGGTTGAGGATAAGATGCATGCACGTTCGATCGGTCCTTACTCGCTGATTACTCAGCAGCCGCTTGGTGGTAAGGCTCAATTCGGTGGACAGCGTTTCGGTGAGATGGAGGTTTGGGCGCTTGAGGCCTTCGGCGCGGCGCACATTCTTCAGGAGATCCTGACCATCAAGTCGGACGATGTAGTGGGCCGAAGCAAAGCATACGAAGCAATCGTAAAGGGAGATACAATGCCGAACCCCGGTATTCCTGAATCACTGAATGTGCTTCTGCATGAGCTCCGCGGACTTGGATTGAGCATCAGCCTCGACTGATCAACATAATGAAACAATAACGGAGGGCGCCCCTTGGAAGCAAGGGGTGCCTTATCCGGCAAAATAAGGAAACAGAATACTTATGGCTTTTAGAAGAGACAATAAGATTAAAAGCAATTTCTCAAAGATCACGATCGGCCTGGCGTCTCCGGAGGAGATAAAGGAGAAGTCGAGCGGCGAGGTACTCAAGCCGGAGACTATCAACTACCGAACCTACAAGCCGGAGCGCGACGGATTGTTCTGCGAGAGGATCTTCGGTCCCGTGAAGGACTATGAATGCCATTGCGGCAAATACAAGCGTATCCGTTACAAGGGAATCGTCTGCGATCGTTGCGGTGTTGAGGTTACCGAGAAGAAGGTACGTCGTGAGCGTACAGGTCACATCGAGCTTGTAGTGCCCGTGGCTCATATCTGGTATTTCCGTTCTCTGCCCAATAAGATCGGCTATCTTCTCGGCCTTCCCGCAAAGAAGCTCGATCAGGTAATCTATTACGAAAAATATGTGGTTCTCAATCCCGGCGCAGCCGAAGGAGTAGAGAAACTCGATCTCCTTTCCGAAGAGGAGTATATGGATATCCTCGATAAACTTCCCGAGGGTAATGAGGATCTGGATGATTCGGATCCCAACAAATTCCGCGCATTGATGGGTGCCGAGGCTATATATGAGCTTCTCCAGAACATCAATCTGAAGGAACTTGCCGCTGAGCTTCGCGATAAGGCACATAAGGAGGGTTCGCAGCAGCGTAAGACTGAGGCTCTGAAACGTCTGCAGGTGGTGAACTCCTTCCTTAACTCTCAGGACCGTAACAAGCCCGAGTGGATGATCCTGAAGGCTGTTCCTGTGATTCCGCCCGAGCTTCGTCCGCTCGTTCCCCTCGATGGCGGCCGCTTTGCTACATCTGACCTCAACGACCTCTATCGTCGTGTGATCATACGTAACAACCGTCTTAAGCGACTCATCGAGATTCAGGCTCCGGAGGTGATTCTCCGTAACGAGAAGCGTCTGCTTCAGGAGGCAGTGGATTCACTGCTCGATAACAGCCGTAAGGCTTCGGCCGTGAAATCTGATGTCAACCGTCCCTTGAAATCTCTTTCCGACTCCTTGAAGGGTAAGGCAGGTCGCTTCCGTCAGAATCTTCTCGGTAAGCGTGTCGATTATTCGGCTCGTTCTGTAATCGTGGTTGGTCCGGAGCTTAAGATGCATGAGTGCGGTATTCCCAAACTCATGGCTGCCGAGCTCTATAAGCCATTCATCATCCGCAAGCTCATTGAGCGCGGCATCGTGAAGACAGTAAAGAGCGCCAAAAAAATTGTAGACCGTAAGGAACCCGTGGTTTGGGATATCCTTGAGCATGTGATGAAGGGTCATCCTGTATTGCTCAACCGTGCCCCGACACTTCACCGACTCGGTATCCAGGCATTCCAGCCCAAGATGATCGAGGGTAAGGCTATTCAGCTCCATCCACTGGCATGTACGGCATTCAACGCCGACTTCGATGGTGACCAGATGGCCGTTCACCTTCCTTTGAGCAATGAGGCTGTGCTTGAGGCCCAGATGCTTATGCTGGGTGCGCATAACATCCTTAACCCAGCGAACGGCGCTCCTATCACCGTGCCTTCTCAGGACATGGTACTTGGTCTTTATTACATCACCAAGCTCCGTAAGGGCGATATGGGTGAGGGAACAGTGTTCTATGGTCCCGAAGAGGCTGAGATCGCATATAATGAGGGTCGCGTGACTCTTCATGCTCCCGTGAGCGTATATGTTGATGATGTCGACGAAGAGGGGAATCCGGTGAAGCGTATCGTAAAGGATACTTCTGTTGGTCGTGTACTCTTCAATCAGTATGTGCCCAAGGAGATCGGTTATGTGAATGAGATCATTTCTAAGAAATCTCTTCGCACGATCATTACCCGGGTGATCAAGAAATGTGGTGTGACACGTTCGGCACAGTTCCTTGATGATATTAAGAACCTTGGATACTACATGGCATTCCGTGGTGGTCTGAGCTTCAACCTCGGTGATGTGATCATTCCGAAGGAGAAGGAAGAATACGTGGCCGAGGGTCATGCGCAGGTAGAGGAAGTGATGAATAACTTCGCAATGGGTCTCATCACTCCGACCGACCGTTACAACCACGTGATCGATATCTGGACACACGTAAACGAGAAGCTGGCTTCCACTCTGATGAAGCAGATGAAGGAAGACCAGCAGGGCTTCAACTCAGTCTACATGATGCTTGATTCCGGAGCCCGTGGTTCTAAGGACCAGATCCGTCAGCTTTCCGGTATGCGTGGACTTATGGCGAAACCTCAGAAAGCCGGTGCCGAGGGAGGTCAGATCATCGAGAACCCGATTATCGCGAACTTCAAGGAGGGACTGTCAGTGCTGGAGTACTTCATCTCCACTCACGGTGCTCGTAAGGGTCTTGCGGATACCGCTCTTAAGACAGCCGATGCCGGTTATCTTACCCGTCGTCTCGTAGACGTGGCACACGATGTGATCATCAATGAAGAAGACTGCGGCACACTCCGCGGACTCGTCTGCACAGAGATCAAGAACAATGATGAGGTTGTGGCTTCTCTGTCAGAACGTATTCTCGGTCGTGTATCCGTTCATGATATTGTGGATCCCTATAATCCTGACGACATTATCGTTCATGCAGGCGAGGAGATCACAGACGCAATTGCCGACCGGATTGAGAAATCTCCGATTGAAGCGGTTGAGATCCGTTCGGTACTCACCTGCGAATCCAAGAAGGGTGTATGTGCCAAGTGTTACGGTCGAAACCTCTCTACTCACCGTATGGTGCAGAAAGGTGAGGCTGTCGGCGTAATCGCAGCGCAGTCGATCGGTGAGCCGGGTACCCAGCTTACTCTTCGTACATTCCACGTCGGTGGTGTCGCCGGTAACGTGGCAGTGGTGAAAGATGTAACAGCCCGTCATGACGGACGTCTTGAGATTGAAGAACTTCGTACGATTAAGGATGCCAACGGCACAGATATCGTAGTGGGCCGAATGGGCGAGCTTCGTCTGATCGAGCCTAAGAGCGGTATTGTTCTCGTAACTGCAAATATTCCTTACGGCTCGAAGATCTACTTCAAGAATGGAGATGAGATTAAGGCTGGTGATATGATCTGCGAATGGGATCCGTTCAACGGCGTAATCGTAGCTGAAGAGGGTGGTACAGTGCGCTTCGAGAATGTAGAAGAGGGCGTCACTTACCGTGTGGATGCTGATGAAGCTACCGGGCTGCGTGAAAAGATCATGATCGAATCGAAAGACCGTACCAAGGCACCGAAAGCAAATATCATCAACTCTAAGGGTGAAATCGTACGCAGCTACTCACTCCCTGTAGGCGCTCATCTGCTTATTGATGATAATGAGGAGATCAAGCCCGGCCAGGTTATCGTGAAGATTCCGCGTGCATCTAACAATGCCGGTGATATCACCGGTGGTCTTCCCCGAGTTACCGAGCTCTTCGAGGCACGTAACCCGTCGAATCCCGCCGTTGTCAGCGAAATTGATGGTGAGGTCACCTTCGGTAAGATCAAACGCGGTAATCAGGAGATCAGCGTAACAAGCAAACTCGGCGAGGAGAAGAAATATCTCGTGCCTCTGTCGAAGCAGCTTCTGGTTCAGGAGAACGATTACGTACGCGCCGGAACACCCCTTTCCGATGGCGCTATCACACCGAGCGATATCCTCAATATCAAGGGCCCGACAGCGGTGCAGGAATATATCGTGAATGAGGTACAGGATGTGTATCGTTCACAGGGTGTGAAGATCAATGATAAGCACTTTGAGGTAATCGTGCGTCAGATGATGCGTAAGGTGAATATCCTTGATCCGGGAGATACACCGTTCCTTGAGCAGCAGATTGTGGACAAGAAGGACTTCATGGAGGCCAACGACTACATCTGGGATAAGAAGGTGATTGTAGATGCCGGAGACAGCGATAAGTATCTGCCGGGAGAGATCATCACAGTGCGCAAGCTCCGCGATGAGAACTCATCACTGCGTCAGCGCGACCTCCGAATCATGGAAGTACGCGATGCAATCCCTGCCACATCAGAGCAGATTCTTCAGGGTATCACTCGTGCTGCCCTACAGACATCAAGCTTCATGTCGGCTGCATCATTCCAGGAAACCACTAAGGTGCTCAATGAGGCAGCAATCAATGGTAAGACCGATACTCTTGAGGGTATGAAGGAGAATGTGATCTGCGGACACCTGATTCCGGCAGGAACCGGCCTTCGCGAATACAACAAGCTTGTTGTAGCCAACAAGGATGAATATGCCGCACTTCAGCTCACTGACAATCCCGAAGAGATTGTACTCGCTGAAGCCGAGGAAATGGTCGGTCGTTAATCCGATTGAAAAGAGAATTAAATAAGAAGTCGTATGAATTGGTTTTGACTGATCATATGATTTAATGAAGTTGTTTAAACTAATTTACGAATGTTAAAATGAGAAGAAATCAACATTCTTTTATCCCCCTTTGCGGATCTTTTTGACTCGTCATTTTTTTCTTTTAAAGGAAACTCGTCGATTTTCAATTGGCTGCTTCCGCCCCTCTCATCGGTA
>JAAVFV010000060.1 GCA_014800525.1 Bacteroidales bacterium
CATGACAAAGCCCCGGCTTGAGAAAGTCAGGGCTTTGTTTTATGTTTATCAACATATTAATTTATGTTTATCAACATATTAAAAAGAAGAGGCTGCGCCTATTTTGACACAGCCTCTTTTTCACTTATACTTGTATGTGTTTCTTAGCTGTTCAGAACTAAGTTTTTAACGCGGCAATACGTTGACCTGAAGTTTATCGTATGCACGTTCTGCTTTAGCACGAGCCTCTTCCAAGGTGTCAGCTGTAGCGAGAATCACTGCCATTCGGCGATGTCCCTTCACTTCCGGTTTTCCGAAGATGCGCATATCAGTACCCGGCTCTGACAAAACATCCTCCAGATTATCAAACACCACTTTATCAGTGTCGCCTTCCACCACTACTGCACGACTTGCCGACGGCCCGTAAAAGCGTATAGCGGGCACAGGAAGTCCGAGAAGCGCACGGGCATGAAGTCCGAATTCACTCTTGTCCTGAGATATCATGGTCACCATTCCTGTGTCATGCGGACGGGGTGACACTTCGCTGAAAATCACCTCATCGTCCTTGATGAAAAGCTCCACACCGAAGATGCCGTATCCTCCGAGAGCTTCTGTTACCTTCGCTGCAATCTCTTCAGCATTTTTCAGTGCCTTCTCCGACATCGGCTGAGGCTGCCATGAATAGCGGTAATCCCCGTTCACCTGAATATGACCGATAGGAGCGCAGAAGGTGGTTCCGGATACGCTGCGCACCGTCAGAAGCGTAATCTCATAGTCGAAGTCGATAAACCCTTCTACAATTACCTTGCCTCCTCCGGCACGTCCGCCCTCCTGAGCCTCTTTCCAGGCAGCTTCAATATCTTCCGCTTTTTTGATAGTGGACTGTCCATGTCCTGAACTGCTCATCACCGGCTTCACCACACAAGGAATACCAATCTCCTCAACGGCTGCCTTGAATTCATCATAATCTGAGGCAAAACGATACGGAGAGGTCTTGATTCCAAGATCTTCGGCTGCAAGCCTACGGATTCCTTCGCGGTTCATTGTCAAAAGTGCTGCTGTGGCAGTAGGGGTCACGTTGTAACCCTCCTTCTCGAGTTCCACAAGCACGGGAGTGGCTATCGCCTCCACCTCCGGAATAATATGGTCGGGCTTCTCAAGCTCTATTATCCGACGGAGTTCCTCTCCATCGAGCATATTGAACACATGACGACGATGCGCCACCTGCATTGCAGGTGCATTATCATATTTATCGCATGCCACAACCTCCACGCCGAGACGCATCAGTTCCAGAGCTACTTCCTTTCCTAACTCTCCGCTACCGAGCAGAAGCGCTTTGCGTCCCACCGGAGTCTGTACGGATCCTATTTTTGCCATTATTTTTATCAATGTTTATTCTAATATTACAACTCCGCATCAGCTACCTGAGCCTCCTCTGCTGATACCTTCTCCGAGATATTGGGTTCCTCAAGGCCGTAATGCTTCTTTTTATCCACTGCCTTAAGCCACAGGCTGAAGAAGAATGCTGCCACACCCAGACCTACAAACACACTCATTGTTACCGTATAATCATAGTCCAGAGGATTTGTGATTCCGGGATTGCTGCTCTCAAGGATCGAGCCGATTCCTTTACGGAAGCCGTAAAGACCGATATTCTGTATCCAGAAAATCACAGCATAGGCCGAGCCGAGAAGTTTCGGCTGAATCAGCTTTGGCACCGACGGCCATAATGATGCAGGCACAAGAGCAAAGCTAATGCCTAATAGAATAATAGCAGCGTATGCAATCACAAAACCGACTACTTCACCCTTAAACGAGGGAAGGATATAGGCAAATGTGGAATGACAGATGATCATAAGCAGCGATCCGAAAATAAGCATTGTCGCGCCTTTCCCTTTTTTGTCAAGGTAGTTGCCGAGGAAGGGTGTCACAAAGGCTGCGCCAATCGGGAATACAAAGAATATCAGTCCGGCCTGCTCTTCGGTGATACCGAGGTTATTCTGAAGCATCAGGCCTGCATAATTCTGGAATGGGAAGATAGCTGAGTAATAAAGCACACAAAGAAGCGATACGATCCAGAACACCAGTGAGGAGAAAATATACTTCAAATCAGAAATCTTGAAAGGATCATCCTTAACTTCTCCATTTGTTCCTTTCTCAATCTCCAGCTTGCGATCCATAAAGGAATAGGAAATAAAACAGATCAGGCCGATGCAGACAAGCAGGCAAGCGAACGCTACCGGACGAGCCACATCGATTACCCCGCCAAGCTGAACGATCCAGGGAGACCCGAAGAATACCACAGCCACGCCAAGACGGGCAATAGCCATCTCCACACCCATTGCAAGTGCCATTTCTTTTCCTTCAAACCATTTTACGATACCGCGCGACACTGTGATGCCGGCCATCTCGATACCACATCCGAAGATCATGAAGCCAATTGTGGCGAGTTTCGCCGAAGCAGGCATTCCTACCACCCACGGAGTGATGTTCCACCATTCATTGGGGAGATTCAGGATTCCATCAAACCATCCGGCAAGCGACGAACTGGCAAAGCTATCGGTCAAGGAATACCAGTTGATTAATCCTCCGACCACCATCACCGTTCCCGAGAGGATAGCAGTAAAGCGTACTCCCATCTTGTCGAGGATAATTCCGGCAAAAATCAGGAAGAACACAAATACATTGAGGAAGGTCTCCGATCCGAAAAAGTTACCCCAGGTCTGAGGGTTCCATCCTTTTTCTGTCTGCACATAACTCTGCAGCGGCGACAGCACATCCACAAAGATGTAGCCGAAGAACATGGCTATGGCCAGCAGCGCGAGCGCTGTCCAGCGTGCCCAGGACTTGTCGTTAAGATACTGTTTTACTTCAGTTGTCATTGTTATCGTTAGTTAATATTATGCTGGATAAACCGGGAATACAGGATTCCCTTAGGAATGAACTACAAAATTACTCTTTTTTTCTCTATTTCTCCCGATTCATCACTCTGATTATCCCCCTAATTTCGATAAAATCAGTTTTAGACTAAAAATTTTTAGGGAGTATTTGGTGGAATCGGAATTTATTACTAACTTTGCATCGCAAACGAGGAAAACACCTCGTTTGAATAACCGAATGGTCGATTAGTGTAGCGGTTAGCACGCCACCCTCTCACGGTGGAGACTCGGGTTCGAGTCCCGGATCGACTACAATTCTTGAAAATAATCTTCGGAAGCCTTTCAAGAAGAAAATGCTATCAATAACCAACCGGTCGATTAGTGTAGCGGTTAGCACGCCACCCTCTCACGGTGGAGACTCGGGTTCGAGTCCCGGATCGACTACTCAAAGAGATTGCCTCGCGCAATCTCTTTTTTTGTTTATGTATCCCTCATCTCCGGGCCTTGGTAATTTACGAGTCAATGTAAATAGACAATAAGAGACAACTAAAAATCAAAATAGACAAATAGAGACGCCGATTAATCACATGATTAATCCGGCGTCTCTAAGAGGAAGAATTTTCAAAATGTATTTTTTATTTCCGACCTTTCTAAGACATCATATTTCATAGTATCTTATATTTCCACTCCTCGATCCTTCTCTTTTCAGTGGAATAATTGATACCGACTGCGATAGTCTTCCGGGAATCAATACTCCAAGGGAGACTGTATTCCTTTTCTATAATCTGCGATAATGCCTCTTCTGCTGAATGATTGTATTTCAATTCCATTATATAAATGTAATCAGCTGTCCGGACAAGAATGTCGATTCTTCCGTCTGAGGTTTTAAACTCTGCTTCCACATTAATCCCGACAAGCGAGAAGATAAGAAGCATCGCATTCTGTACGTTCCTCTCCTCGTCAAATTTCAGATCGTGTCCGAAGCCGGCGAAAAGAGATTGCAGTCGTTTCATGAATGTATCCACCTCTCCGCGCTGCATCTCTTTTCTGAGGTGCACTACAAAAACGTGGGTATTATCCTTTGTCAATGAAGTATAATAAGGAAGGAGCTGCTCATAAAAACCTTCCTTCACCTCAAGATTGGGAATCCCCAAAGTATAAATATTGTCTTCTCGATCGTATTGTTTTATTGTTATGTATCCTGTCTGGTAAAGGAGAGCCAATGGGGAAATTGAATCAATGTCGAGTCCTTCGAGGGCGGTCTGTCCGCAGACAGCATTCAATACACTGTTTAAGTCAGAATCCGTTCGCTTAAGTTGCTCGGCAAGCAAGGATGAATTGCCGGAAGCAATCCAATAGTTGGAGTAATCTCTCGAGGCAAACACCTGAAGCAGAGAGAACGGATTATAAATATCCGGAGATTTCTTTGAAAAATGATAGCCGTCGTACCATCGCTTCAATTCGCTGATCTCCTCCTCTTCCGTTCTTTCATACTCTTCGGCAAGAGCAGTTATTCCCGGTTTAAAATCAGCTTTTAATTCCTCTTCTGTAATACCGCAGATTGCAGAAAAATCCTGAACGAAAGAGATATCGCGAATATTATTTAATCCGGAGAAAACGGATAGTTTTCCGAATCGGCTTACACCTGTTAGGAACACTAACTTAATATAATCTGCCCCACTCTTAAAATTTGAATAGAGGGACGCAAGTGCGCCACGATACTCTTCAAATTTCTTACGGTCGTGGATATTGTTGACAAGCGGCTTATCATATTCATCGACTAAAATGACTACACCTTTTCCTGTCTTCTCTGCAATTATCTCAATTAATTTAGAAAAACGAAGAGAATAGACCGTATCCTTAACATCTACATTATATTCCTCTTCCCATTTTCTGAGATGATGCTCCATCACTGCATACAGTTCTCCATCCTCCTTATATCTACCGGTATTTAGATCAAGATAAAGCACAGGATAAGGTTCCCAATCCCAATCCATTGTATCGGCGTAAAGACCCTCGAAAAGTTCACGCTTACCTTCATAGAAAGCTTTCAGTGTCGATAGGAATAATGATTTTCCGAATCGGCGGGGACGCCCTAAGAAATAATACTGACCACCATTTATTATTTTTTCAATGTAATGGGTTTTATCCACATACAAATAATCATTGCGTCTAAGCACTTCAAAAGACTGCTGTCCGATTGGGTATTTCACATTTACCTTACCCATACCCTATATTTATATTTTACCTGAAATAAAATCTATTGTTCTATTTGATACAAAGTTAATATTTTTTTAATTGAAGCTTGTGTATGCATAAAGAAAAATCCGTTATGCCGGAGCATAACGGATGATTCTTTCTTTGGGAAATTCCTGCTCTATGAGCGGAAAATTACTCTGCAGCTGCCTCTTCAGCCTCAGTCTCTGCCACCTCAGCTTCGAGTTCAGCCTTTGCTGCTGCCTCCTGAGCTGCGAGAATCTCAGCTTTCTTCTTGGCTACTGACTCACCCTTAAGACGGTTTTTCTCTTTCTCTGCCTCAAGTGCTGCCTTTGCCTCTTCAGCTGCCTTAGCGGCTTTCTGTGCCTTGAATGCATCTTCCACCTTAGTGCGGTCTGCTTTCCAGGCATCGAAACGACGCTGTGCCTCCTCTTCGTTGAAAGCGCCCTTCTTAACGCCGCCACGGAGGTGCTTCATAAGAAGTACACCCTCCTTGGAGAGGATTGAACGAACTGTGTCGGTCGGAATTGCTCCTACCTCTACCCAATACAAAGCACGGTCGAAGTCTAAACTTATTGTAGCAGGATTAGTGTTCGGATTATAAGAACCTATCCTTTCAATAAATCTACCATCACGTGGTGCCCTGCTATCGGCGACTACAATAGGATAAAAAGCGTAGCTCTTACGGCCATGACGCTGTAATCTGATTTTGGTTGCCATAAACTTGCCGGTTTGATGTATTTGTTTAGTTCTCTTGGTCCTCCTCCTGCATATTTGGATTTATTAATCATATGCTCTTGGATTTCCAACTACAAAGTTAACCCTTTTTTCCGGATGCCACAAGTATTTTGAATTTATTTTGTAATTTTGCATCCGGTTTACCACCATCCTTACACCTTTTCATTCATTCATTATGGCAGAGAATTCTTTAATCGATCGTCTCGATGGCCTCGACAGCAGATTCGAGGAGATCTCAACTCTTATCACTGACCCCGAGGTGATCGCCGACCAAAAACGATATGTCCGTCTTACTAAAGAATATCACGACCTCGAGGAAATCTTAGGCGTTAAAAGAAAATACCTTCAGGCCCTCTCCGATATCGCCGAGGCTAAGGAAATTATCGGGGCTTCCGATGATCCCGACCTTAAGGCGATGGCCCGCGAGGAACTCGATGCCGCTTCGCAGGCTATCCCTCAATTGGAGGAACAGATTAAAATCCTCCTCATTCCTGCCGATCCCGATGATGCCAAGAATGCTATTGTCGAAATCCGTGGTGGTACTGGTGGTGATGAAGCAGCCCTCTTCGCCGGAGATCTGTTCCGTATGTATCAGAAGTTTGCCGAGCAGAAAGGCTGGCAACTGGCTGTTTCTTCTTTTTCCGAAGGCGCCGCCGGAGGCTATAAGGAGATTGTCTTCTCCCTCACCGGCGCCGGTGTGTATGGGGTGATGAAATATGAAAGTGGTGTCCATCGTGTGCAGCGTGTACCCGCTACCGAAACTCAAGGCCGTGTCCATACTTCCGCCGCCACTGTCGCTGTCCTCCCCGAAGCCGAGGAATTCGATGTAGAAATCCATGAGGGTGAGATCCGTTGGGACACCTTCCGCTCCGGCGGCGCTGGCGGTCAGAATGTGAATAAGGTCGAATCCGGTGTCCGTCTCCGTTATAATTGGAAGAATCCAAATACCGGTGTGGTGGAGGAAATCCTCATCGAGTGTACCGAGACTCGCGACCAGCCTAAGAATAAGGAACGCGCGCTCTCCCGTCTGCGTACATTCATCTATGATAAGGAACATCAGAAGTATCTCGATGATATTGCTTCCCGACGTAAGACAATGGTAAGCACCGGCGACCGCTCGGCAAAGATCCGCACTTATAATTATCCCCAGGGACGTATCACCGACCATCGCATTAATTATACCCTCTATAATCTCGGGGCCTTTATGGATGGAGATATCCAGGGCGTGATCGACCAGCTGACTGTGGCTGAAAATGCAGAAAAACTAAAGGAGGCTCAACTCTAAGCCTCCTCGTTTATCTCATAAACCCTCCCCTTTGTTTGTCTCGATATCCCTCTTCGTAAATCGGGAATCTTCCGGTTGTTTCAGATCTGCCAGTGCTGTGCGGCACTGAGCGTGTCTGGTTTACCGATATCTATGAGCCGTAATTCGGAATGATGATGATTCCGGATATTTAGTTCTCCACATTTTGTAAGTAAGAAGTCCATTATAGGGAAATCGTCAATGCCGGTTTCCCTTTTATATTTCTCAAGTTCTACAAATATATTCTCCGATACCACATATATTCCGCTGAAGGCCACTTCCCTATAATTCTCCCCTCCGACGAATCCCGCAGGTTTCATCTCTCCGGAATTGAGGTTATGCCATCCCCTCAATCGGCTTTCGGCATCAAACACCAATCGACGTGAGCTCTCGCGATCAGAGGTGAGTAGCGTAATATCTGCTCCACTGGAAATATGATTTCTCATCAATCCATGAAGGTCGGCATCCGAAAGTATGTCAACATTATGTATCAATACCGGTCCGGAAGGTATCGTAAGCAATGATCGGGCATGAAGAAGACCACCGCCGGTGTTCAACAACTTCTCTCTCTCATCGCTTATCTTAATAATTGCTTTCCCGTCTCTTTTGTCGAGATATTCTATAATCTGTTCTCCGAAATGGTGGACATTCACCGTCACTTCACCAAATCCGGATTCCTCCAGCCTTCTGAGCACCCTCTCAAGCATCGGACTACCTCCGACGGGCACAAGAGCCTTGGGATGTGTCAGTGTCCACGGTTTTAGCCGCGTACCAAGACCGGCCGCAAGTATAAATGCTTTCATATGAATTTTTCTTTTATAGAATTCGCGTCACACCCTGTTCGCGATGACATAGTATCACTTGGATCTGAGGAAATTTTTCCTTAAGTATGCGTGCGCATACCTCCGCACAATATACAGAGCGATGCTGGCCTCCCGTACACCCGAATCCGATCTGTAGCGAACGGAAACCTCGTTGGATATATCGCTCTACAGTAGGTTTCATTATCTCTATTGCCCGATCCACAAACGGACCGACCTCCCCTCTCGACTCAAGAAATTCTATCACTGGTGAATCCATTCCTGTCAAAGACTTATACTCCGGGTATCGGCCTGGATTATGCATCCCACGGCAGTCGAACATGAATCCGCCTCCGTTGCCGGAATAATCTGCGGGATAGCCCTTTTTATATGAGAAGCTGAATACCTTTACAGTTAACCCATCAAATAAATCCTCCGAAGGCCTGAACCTTATATCTTCCATCACTCGTTCGGCTGTGGACTTAAGCTCCGGATACCGATCCAGCACTCCATATTCAAGCAATGTTTGCAGGTTCTCAATTCCAAGGGGGATACTCTCAATGAAATGAGCCTTTTTCTCAATCAAACCCCGCAACCCGTATGCCCCTAAAGTCTGGAGTGTCCGCAATAATGCAAACAGCCAATACCCTGACCTACGCTTTTCTTTCCCTTCCTCGCCTATAGGTCTGCGCCCATCGAGGGTCTCTGAATCCATCACATTCAAATAGACCTCGAGCATCTCCCTTCGGAATTCCTCAGGAAAACGGGCTTTAGCCTGCCATAGAAAGGATACCACATCATAGAGTCCCGGCCCTTTACGGGCCCCTTGGAAATCAATCATCCATGGCTCCCCGTCTTTTATCATGATATTCCGGCTCTGGAAATCACGATACATAAATTCATCTCCGGGTAATTGCAGGGCATCTATATCCCGGATCAGCCTGCTGAAATCGTCTTCAAGAGCATTCTCATCAAAGTCAATAGCCAATGGGCGCAGGAATTCATATTTATAATAATTCAGATCCCATTGAATCTGGCGGGAGTCGAACGCTCCATACCTCAGGTCGTCTTCCCATTCTCCCGACGGGATTCTATGCAGATGTGCCAGACTTTTCATCGCTTCCTCTATGAGTTTCACAACTTCCTCAGAAGGCTTCCGGCCATCTTTGGGGAGCAGATCAAAAAGTGATTCAGTTCCCAGATCATCCTGAAGGTAGAATCGGCAATCCCCACTGTCGATACCGATCACCTTCGGAACCCTCACCCCATTATGACTGAGGGTTGAGGCAAGAGAAATAAAGGCCTCTGCATCAACCCGGCTATCGGCCGCTACTCCGATACACTTATCTTCGCAAGATTGAAGCCGGAAATATTTGCGGGCAGAGCCGGCTCCGGGCAGAGCTGATACCTGTGATGGCATTTCCCCGTAGATTTTATGGAAAAGATTTGCGAGTCGTTCAGTATCTTTCATACATCAAGCGTTATAGTATTAACGTTATAGTATTAAAGAGCAGGCACGATATAATTAGTAGAAATACTTACTGCATAATTATGAATCCCCTTCTCTTCTTATGATGCAAATTTAGCTAAAAATGCTTTAATCGCCTCAACGCAGCTGTAATGATAGGCATTATGCATCGGCAGAATAGGGAATTTTTTATTAAATTTGCAGTGCGCTCTCCCAAACCCAGGATTGACAATTCTCATAAAAATCTTATAAAACTGTTTTATAAAAATGGCAAAGATAGACGATTACAAATTCGATGGCAAGAAAGCCCTCGTACGCGTTGACTTCAACGTACCCCTCGATGAAAACGGCAACATCACCGACGATACCCGTATCCGCGGTGCCCTCCCCACTCTCAAGAAGATTCTCGCTGATGGTGGTAGCCTCATCATCATGTCTCATATGGGTAAGCCCAAAGGTAAGGTGAATCCCAAATTCTCTCTTTCTCAGATCAAAGACGCTGTTTCCAAGGCGCTCGGCGTTGACGTGAAATTTGCTGAGGATTGCGCTAAGGCTTCTGAGGCCGCAGCAGCCCTTAAGCCCGGTGAGGTGCTCCTTCTCGAAAACCTCCGTTTCTATCCTGAGGAGGAGGGTAAGCCCGTCGGTATCGATAAGGAAGATCCCGGATATGAGGATGCCAAGAAGGCTATGAAGGAGGCTCAGAAAGACTTTGCCAAGACTCTCGCCAGCTACGCTGATGTATATGTGAATGATGCTTTCGGTACTGCTCACCGCCGTCACGCTTCTACTGCAGTAGTGGCCGACTACTTCGACAAGCAGGACAAGATGCTCGGTTATCTGATGGAGAAGGAGGTTACCGCTGTCGACAACATCCTCAAGGATATCAAGCGTCCTTTCACTGCAATCATGGGTGGCTCCAAGGTATCCACTAAGATAGGTATCATCGAAAACCTTATGGATAAAGTTGACAACCTTATCCTCTGCGGCGGTATGACCTATACATTCGCAAAGGCTCAGGGTGGTAAGATCGGAAATTCCATCTGTGAGGACGACAAGCTCGATCTTGCTCTCAAGATCATGGACATGGCTAAGGAGAAAGGCGTTAATCTCGTACTCGGAAGCGACTGCGTAGCTGCCGACAACTTCAGCAATGATGCCAATACTCAGATCTGTCAGAACGACAACATCCCCGATGGATGGGAGGGTGTTGATGCAGGGCCGGATTCCGTAATCGCATTCCGTAACGTAATCGTGCCCGCCAAGACTATCCTCTGGAATGGTCCTGCAGGTGTATTCGAGTTCGATAAGTTTGCTAAAGGCTCACGTGCTATCGCAGACGCTATCGTAGAGGCTACTGTGAACGGTGCCTTCTCACTCGTTGGTGGTGGCGACTCCGTTGCCTGTGTCAACAAGTTCGGTCTTGCCGACAAGGTATCCTATGTATCCACCGGTGGCGGTGCCCTTCTTGAGGCTATCGAGGGTAAGACTCTCCCCGGCGTAGCAGCTGTAGCAGAGTAATCTACTAAAAACGTCAACGTTTAATACTCATATATTTAATCCCGACCGGATTCCGGCCGGGATTTTTTCTATAGCATCAAATACAATATGTGACCCTATTGTGCGTTATAATTCAAAGATTGGTCAGAAACTCTAAAATTATGTTATAAAACATATTTTTATAAAAGAGACCTCCGGCTCTTTCAAAAAAAAATCCTAAGGGGCGTTATTTTTTAGTTAACCCAAATTGGAAATACCAAAATAAATACTAATTTTGCAAAGTAAACCCGCCGGAGACTCTCCAATCTATTGCTCTCCACTTCGACGGTGTCTGAGATAACCCAACGTCCGTGAAAGCTCAATAGCAATTTATCCTGCGATGTAATCGTAAAAACCACCATCATATAAATTGAAGAGAGCTTCCTGTAATCGGCAGTCCGGGAATCATAGCCGATAAAGATTGGGTTAACCTTACCAACCTACCCTCCCCTCAACCCCTTGCAATTATCGAATCTGATGCGATTTATTGAAACCTAAAACAAACAACATAAACCAAAACAAACTAAATCAGAACGATTATGGAATCTCAGAAGCCTATGGCCCCGAAACCGGGCGCCGCAGCAGTGAAGAAAGAAGAGAAAATCAGCCAGATCCGTGGCATCCGCAACGCTTTCTTCGTAATCATCGCATGTGCAGCAGCTGCTGTCTGCATCTTCCTCTTCGGTATGGGTTACTCCGGTAACTTCGAAGGCGGCACAACTGACGGTCACCCCCTCAACCTCGCTGGTACAGTTTACAAGGGTGGTTTCATCGTGCCTATCCTTATGACACTTCTCCTCACTGTTATCGTCCTCTCTATCGAACGCTGGATCGCCCTCAGCTCTGCAGTTGGTAAAGGCAACACCGGTAAGTTCGTTGAGGATATCAAGGCTGACCTCGCTGCTAACAAAATCGACGCAGCTATGCAGCGTTGTAAGAATCAGAAGGGTTCGGTAGCTTCTGTAGTCTACAATACTCTGGTTCGCTACAAAGAGATGGACGAGAACACTACTCTCAGCAAGGAGCAGAAACTTACCACTCTCCGCAATGAGGTAGAAGAGGCTACTGCCCTTGAGATGCCTTCTCTCTCTCAGAACCTCCCCATCCTCGCTACCCTCACCACTCTCGGTACTCTCGTTGGTCTTCTCGGAACCGTAATGGGTATGATCAAATCATTCCAGGCTCTTGCATCTTCAGGTTCTCCTGACTCTACTGAGCTCTCTACCGGTATCTCTGAGGCCCTCGTGAACACTGCATTCGGTATCGCAACCGGTGCGTTCGCCGTTATCTCTTACAACTACTTCACCAACAAGATCGACAACCTTTCCTACGCTATCGACGAAATCGGTTTCTCTATCGTAGCTACATTCGCCGCTACTCACAAGTAATTCTTCGTTGGAAGAAAATTTCACTTTAAAAACCGAATAAGACATAGCTAATATGGGAAGAGTAAAAATCGCAAAGAAGAGCACATTCATCGATATGACCGCGATGAGTGATGTGACCGTGCTTTTGCTTACCTTCTTCATGTTGACTTCAACCTTCCTCTCAAAGGAACCCGCCACCGTGATCACTCCCCCTTCAGTTTCTGAAGAAAAGGTGCAGGAGACCAACTATGTGCAGGTTCTCGTAAACCCGGAAGGTAAAATCTGGCTGACGATGAATAACGATACCTCGTCAAACTGGAGTAACGAAAAAATGAAAAAAGCGTTGCTCGAGAAAGTCAGCGAGATCTACAACGAGTCGCATAAGAGCAAACCTGTTAATTTCTCAGTTGCTCAGAAGGACGCATTTGCTAAGCTCGGTTCCTTCGGAGTTCCTCTGGCACAGATGGGAGAATTCCTTGACCTCGCCGATCAACCCGAAGGCCAGACCAAGATGGATAAATGGCTCGAAGGTACTGACGGAAATCCTAATCATGTCACCGGAATTCCTATCTCTAAGGAAGGCTCTGATGCCAACCCCGATGAGTTCCAGATGTGGATGAAGGCAATGCGTCAGAGCGCAAACACCAACCTCGTGGATAAAATTAAAGATGGTTCAGGTGTGGCTATCAAGGCCGACCAGAACACTTCTTTCGAGGTAATCCACACCGTGATGGACAACCTTCAGTCGATCCACATGAATAAGTTCACTTTATTGACTGCCTTAAAGGGGGCAGCAGAGTAATAAGATATGGCAGAAGTTCAACAAGCTGATTCTGGCGGCGGCAAGAAAGGCCGGCAGAAGAAAATGGCGATTCGCGTGGATTTCACGCCCATGGTCGACATGAACATGTTGCTTATCACATTCTTCATGCTCTGTACCACCATGATTAAGTCGCAGACTCTTACTATCGCACTCCCCTCTAATGAGAAGGTGCAGAATGAGGAAAATATGTCACAGGCTTCAGCCGATGATGCCGTGACTATCATTCTCGATGCGAAACGTAAGGATGGATCAAACCTCGTAGATTCTGTTAACCATCGCGTGCAGCCTATCGTGTACTACTACGAAGGTAAGCCCGGTGGAGAGGGAGGTATGTTTGGCCCTAACGGCTCCATCCTTGCCGAAAACAACAACCTTCAGGAATCCGAATTCCTCACCACAGATGCTGCTACCGGTACCGCCCGCGGTATCCGTTCTCTCATCCAGAAGAGAAATAAGGATGTCCTTGCTGAAATCGAAAAGCTCAAGAAGAAATATGCCGACGGTGGCTTCGGTTCACTTGAAACCAAAGATGGCCGTGAGAAAGCTCAGGAAGCATACAATGAAGCTTGCGCTAAAGTGAGACGTGATGAGAACCTCAAGAAACCTGTGATCGTGATCAAGGCCACTCCCGAGGCTTCTTATGAATCTCTCGTTTCGATTCTCGATGAAATGCAGATCAACCAGATCTCCAAATATCAGATCGATAACATGACTTCGGTCGATTCTGTGATGATCATGGCTAAGCGTGGTCTGCTTAATAAGTAAGAATGTTAGATTTATTAATTTATAAACCGTACTAAAATGGCTAAAGGAAGTGTAGATCTAACATCAGCGCAATGGCGCGACATGATCTTCGCCAATAAGAACCGTGAATTCGGTGCTTATGAGATGCGTAAGAATAGCGATAAGCGCCACAATCTCGCTATGATTTTCATGCTCATCGGTCTGGCCGTGATCATTATTCTGATCATCGCCTTGAGCAAATGGAGCGATTACCGGGCTGAACAGCGTGCAATCGCCATGGCTCAGGAACGTGAGAAGATGTCGCAGGCAATCCTCGCCCAGCAGGAAGAGGAGGAAATCCCCGACGAGCCTGAAGTTGAAGAGCAGAAGTTCGAACAGCCCCCCGTGGAAGTTCCTCAGGAAGTTCTCGCAACTGTCCAGGTAACTCAGATCGCCATCGTCGATGCCGACAAGGTGAAGAATGAGGTAATGGATATGGAAACTCAGAAGGAAGACAACACCGCCCGCGGTGTCGTTACTCAGGAAGGTAGCGATGACGCAGATAAGTTCCAGGCTGTACAGGAACAGGTCGTTGTTAAGGAACCGGAACCCGAACCCGTGGTCGTAAAACCTAAAGAGGACGAAATCTTCGTGGCTGTGGAACAGCCCGCTGAATATCCCGGCGGTACCGCCGCGCTGATGAAATGGCTCGCTAACAATATCAACTATCCCGAGTCAGCTCAGCAGAATGATATCCAGGGTCGTGTAATCGTTAAGTTCGTCGTTGAAAAAGACGGTTCGATCGGTAACGTTACTATCCTTAAGGGTGTCGACAAGGATCTTGACCGCGAGGCTATGCGAGTGGTTAAGAAAATGGGTAAATGGCAGCCCGGTAAGAACAACGGTGTAGCGGTACGAAGCTATTTCCAGCTCCCCGTGGTGTTCAAACTTGCTCAGCAGTAAGATTCCTAATCAAATATTTTAAGAGAGGCGTTCTTCGGGACGCCTTTCTTTTTGTCCAATAATTTATTTTCCTGAGACTATACCCGCAGGCATCATAATATGTAGCTCGCTATATGTAGCTCGCTGCAATTAATGAATAAGTAGCTGCTTATAAGATTCGATTATCCGTTTATGGAGGAATTTATTGAATGGGGTCTTAATTACATCAGATTCAATGAACTAATATCAACCCTGAATGTTAAATTATTAAAGAACTTCTTTGAAAGACTCATCCCTATTGAAGCAACCCTCCTCTGATTCAATTCGGGATGTAACGATGCAAAGAATTCGATTCCGATAAACTATGTGAAATTATTAAAAAGACTAATGCTATGAATGGTAATAACAACGGACCGCAGGCTCCAAAAGGTGCCCGTCTTGCTTTCGGTATAATTATGATTCTCGTCTATATAGGCGTAGGTCTCCTCTTTATCTTCAAGATCTTTGATGTGATTGATCCAGTGGTAAGCTATGTAGTTGGTGGCCTCCTGATTCTTTACGGAATTTTCCGTGGTTACCGACTATATCTCGGGAGCAATTAATCGTTCCTTCCAATCATATTAAAGATAGTCCAGATGAAAGCTAAAAACATATTCCTGTCGATTTTGGGAGCTGCCACCCTTATCGGCGCCGGGGCTTGCACTCCGATCAAACGGGGTGAATATGCCAAAGGCTCGGCAACTATATATTGTGATGATGGCTTCAGAAATATTCTCCAGGAGGAAATAGATGTTTTTGAATATTCCTATCCCGAATCATCTATCATTCCTTTTTATGTGAGCGAGCAGGATGCTATAGATACGCTCATGGCGGATGCCACACAGGCAATTATCGTGACTCAGGAACTTACCAAAGACCAGAAGGAATATCTTAAGGATAAGTTTAAGCGCATTGTCAAGAGTAATTGTATCGCTGTTGATGCCGTGGCATTGATCACCAACAAGGATAATAACGTTACCGAGATTTCCACAAAGGAAATCGGAGAAATCCTCAATGGCAATATCACCAAATGGTCGCAACTCGCAGGAAACGACACCACGTCGATCAAAGTCGTATTTGATAATGCAGGGTCTTCCACAGTGCGTTACCTAAAGGATAAATTCCTGCCTGAGGGAATGAAAATATCGGATAATCCGAACGCTTTCGCTCAAAAGAATAATGCCGAGGTATTCGATATCGTGAAGAAAGATAAGAATGCCTTGGGCGTGATCAGTGTAAGCTGGCTTGGCGATGATCTTTCAAATGCCGATCGCGTACCTCTCGATCAGAGAGTGGCCGATTATAAAAATGAAACTGATACAATCGTTCCGACCCTTACCACCTCCGTCAATGTGGTCAAGGTAAGCAATCCTGAAGAAAAGAACGATTTCGACCCCAAGGCATATGCCCCTTATCAGGTATATATCAACTCGGGTCAGTATCCGTTATTCCGTAAGGTATATATGATATCCACGGCTTCTAATTCCACTGTGCTCCATAGCTTCTATACCTTCGTCACCGGCTTTGCCGGCCAGAAGATCATAATGAAGACCGGAGTTCTCCCCTTCCATTCGGCAGCAAGGGTGGTGGAAGTGATTTGACACCCTTAAAACGACTTTCGATAGTATGCCTCCGGAGCCTGAGGGTTCCGGAGGCATTTTTGTTATCTGCAAAATTAAGCTTTAACATTTTTTTATAGGGTATCGGCATGATTTTAGATGCTGAATGGAAATATATTGCTATCTTTGTAGTTAGCAATTCATCTCAGATTAAACGATAGAAGATCTCTCAAATCTAAGATTACAAAACCATCTCTCCCTCATTCGGAATAATAACAATCTGTATGGATTATAAAATTCAATACGCTATATGAAATTTAAAGGACTTCTCTCACTTTGTCTCGCAGGTATGGCTCTATCAGCTTCTGCTCAGACTCATGTGGAAGGTAAGGAATATTTCCATGCCGACCAATATAACTATGCGCAGGATCTTCTCAAGCGTAGTCTCAGCAACCCCCAGACCGATAAATCAGTCTCCAACTATTATCTCGGTTGCATCGCTATACTTGCTGAGAAACCTGCTGATGCGAAGAAGTATTTCGAGGCTGGCGTAGCGGCTAACGCTACGAATGCCTTCAACCATGTTGGTCTTGGTCAGCTTATGCTTGCCGCCAACGATGTGAAGGGTGCTAAGGCTGAGTTCAAGATTGCCGAGGGTCTTGCAAAGAAAGATCCCGCACTTTCTGTAGCTATTGCGCGCGCCTACTATGATGTTGATCCCGTGGCCTATGAGAAAGACATCGAGAAATATCTGGATAAAGCCCGTAAGGATTCCAAGAACACCAGCGCTGAGGTACTTATCTTCGAGGGCGACCGTCTGAAAGACCAGAAGGAATATGGCCCCGCTGGTTCGAAATATGAAATGGCAACCACTTTTGATGAGACCGCATCTCCGGCTTATGTGAAATATGCCAACCTCTTCAATCAGGTGAATCCTGATTTCGCTATAAATATGCTTCAGAAGCTCCTTCAGAAGAATCCTACCTCAGCTCTCGGTCAGCACGAGCTCGCTGAAGCTTATTACAATAAGAAGGATTACAAGAATGCAGCTGCCGAGTATGGCAAATATGTCAACAACCCCAGCCACTTCAAGAGCGACGAGAGCCGTTACGCTTTCCTACTCTTTTACGATAACCGCTTCAAGGATGGCTATGATTTCGCTTCCAAGCTTCTTGCCCAGGATCCTAACAACTTCACCGCTCAGCGCTATCAGTTCATGAATGCCGCGCAGATCAAGGAGATGAAAGATCAGATGCTTCCTCTTGCTGAGGCTCTTTATGCAGCTCATAAGAAAGATCCCAAGCAGAATCGGTTTGCAGCTATCGACTATACTCTTATCGCCGGCGAGCTTCAGGATGCCAAGCGTATCGATGAGGCAGCAGATGTGCTTCAGGAGGCTATTACAGAGATGCCCGATAATGCTAACCTTTATAAGCAGCTTGCCTTTACATATATCGCTGGTGACGGCATGATGGATAAGGCTGCCGATGCTTATCAGAAGTATATCAAGGCTAATGCTGATGCCGGTTACAATGATTTCGTTCAGCAGGCTCTTCTCGATTACTATGCAGGAGTGCAGGCTCAGGGAAATAATAACACCGAACAGGCAGCATCCTATTTCGCTAATGCCAATGATTATGCAGCCAAAGCATTCGCGATCATGGAGAATTATAAGCCTAAGATGATTATGGGTGATATCGTAAAAGCGCAGGCAGGCAAAGACAAGGCTGCAACTGCAGCTCAGCCCCTCTACGAGGAAGCCGCCGCTCTGATTGCCGCAAGCCCCGATCCCTCCAAGTATGCCCGCGATGCAAAAACCATCTACGCTTATCTTGGTAACTATTACTACACCAACCGTCAGGATGCTAAGGCAAAGGAATACTTTAATAAGTATCTTGAGATTGACCCCAACAATGAGCAGATCCGCAAATTCGCTGATTCTCTCAAATAATCTCACTAAATTTCCCCTGTTACGGGGATGATAATCTTGGTTATAAGAAAGCCCGTGGAAAGAATCCACGGGCTTTCTCTATATTAGCCGATTTTAAAAGGGATTATTGGATTAAGTTTTATTTTTTTGTATTTTTGTAATTGATTATTCTGCGACCAAGGCTCGGGGTGAGCTGAACGTCGGACTAACATCAAACCTATGTCTACAACCATCAATATTAAAAAAGGGCTTGATATCCCTCTGCCCGGCGCTGCCGGAGGAGAAACCGTCAAGGATACCACCACCCGACTTTTCGCCGTCTGCCCTGACGATTTTCCGGGGTATACCTGGAAAATAGCTGTTAAGGTGGGAGATAAAGTGGCCATCGGCGACCCGCTTCTTCGTGCTAAGGAAGACCCGGAAATCTGTCTCACCTCCATGGTGAATGGTAATGTCAAGGAAATCAACCGTGGAGCACGCCGTAAAATCGAGTATGTCTCCGTTGAAGCTTCCGATAGTGAGTCAGTAGCCGCGTTCTCTTCAGCCGGCTCAGTGCTTTCCGATATGAAGAAAAGCGGTCTCTATGCCATGATGCGTCAGCGTCCTTTCGATATCGTGCCCATGGCTCATGTGAAACCGCGTGACATATTCGTCACCTCTTTCGATTCCGCACCACTCGCTCCCGCAATCCTATCAAAGGAAGACACACCCTATTTGGAGAGCGGTCTCAAAGCGCTCGCTTCTCTCACCGACGGTAAAGTTTATCTCGGTGTCCGGGAAGGATCCGGAATCAATTCACAGGTGGCTGAGGTTATCGAAATCGGAGGCCCGCACCCTACCGGAAATGTCGGAGTTCAGATTGCAGCTGTCAAGCCGGTGAATAAAGGAGAGGTGGTTTGGACTCTCGATGTCCGTACCGCCGCCCGTATCGGTCGGATGGTAAAGGATTCCAAGCTATCGTTCCGTACAGTTGTGGCAATCACAGGCCCGGATGCTGAGAATCCTCACCTTGTCGACACTCTTGATGGTGCGGCTCTCGGTTCTCTTCTGAAAGGCCAGATCAAGAAGACAGAAGGAAAGGTCCGCGTTATCTCCGGAAATGTCCTCACAGGTATCAAGGTTGAGACTGAATCAGGTTTCCTTCGCTATCCATATCGCCAGATCACTCTTATTGATGAGGGAGACCAAGCCGATGAGTTTATGGGATGGGCTTCCATGAATCCTAAAAAATATAGTGTAAAGAAAACCTTCCCGGCATTCCTCCGCGGGCTTACAAAACCATTCAATTTCGATGCCCGCATCAAGGGTGGCCATCGCGCGATGATTCTCAGCGGTGAATACGATAAAGTGTTCCCTATGGATATCTATCCGGAATATCTTATCAAAGCCATTCTGGCCAAGGATATCGAGAAGATGGAACAATTGGGAATCTATGAAGTGGCTCCCGAAGATTTCGCCCTTCCGGAGTTTGTCGATACATCCAAGCTTGAGCTCCAGAAGATTGTCCGCGATGGTCTGGATTATCTTCGTAAAGAGACGCTCTGATAAGTAAGGGCCTTCGGATCCGGGGATTATGATAATCGCCCGTCCGTTGTGCTTCTGATGAGTTTTCCAATGAAGTTATCCTAACTTCAATAGCAAGCTAACAATTCATTCATTATATCGTGAAAGGTTTAAAAAAGAAAATAGACGGTATTAAGCCGAATTTCGAAAAGGGCGGGAAGTTCGAAAAACTTCATTCTGTATTCGATGGCTTCTACACTTTCCTTTTCACTCCCAATGAAACTTCAAAATCGGGAGTACACATTCACGACAGCAATGATTCAAAGCGTACGATGATCACAGTCGTACTCGCGCTTCTTCCCTGCTGTCTATTCGGAATGTGGAATGTAGGCTACCAGCATTTCCTGGCCATTGGTGAGCCCGGACATGGTATCCTCAGAGAGTTCTTCTACGGTTTCTTCGCCGTACTTCCCCAGATTCTTACAGCCTATATCGTAGGTCTGGGCATCGAGTTTGTCGTTGCTCAGATACGCGGACATGAGATTCAGGAGGGATTCCTTGTATCGGGTATCCTGATTCCCATGATCTGCCCTGTCGATACTCCCTGCTGGATGCTGGCGATTGCGGTGGCATTCGCAGTAATCTTCGCTAAAGAGGTATTCGGCGGAACCGGTTATAACTTCCTTAATGTGGCTCTTGTCACCCGTGCTTTCCTCTTCTTCAGCTATCCTTCCAAGATGAGCGGCGATAACGTTTTCGTTTCTCTCGGCGCTCAGTCTGCTGTGGATGGCTATTCCGGCGCCACTCCTCTCGGCCAGCTCGCTTCTATGGAGCCCGGAATGACAAACATGACCGGTGTCACAGGAGATCCTCTTAGCTTTACAGATATTTTCTTCGGTCTCTATCCCGGCTCATGGGGCGAAACCTCCACATTCTGTATCCTTATCGGTGCCGTGATTCTCCTGGCTACCGGTATGGCCAACTGGCGTATCATCCTTTCTGCTCTTGGTGGCGGTCTGCTGATGTCGTGGCTCGCCAATGAGCTGGCTTCTCCCCTCTATCCGGCTACTTTCGTCAATCCTTTCGAACAGCTCTGCCTCGGCGGTTTCATGTTTGCAATCGTATTTATGGCCACTGACCCCGTCACCGCCTGCCGTACCAATATCGGAAAATATATCTATGGTTTTCTGATCGGTACGATTGCCGTGATCATCCGTTGCTACAACGCCGGCTATCCGGAGGGTGCCATGCTTGCCGTACTGCTGATGAACTGCTTCACCGCTCTCATCGACCATTGCGTCGTATCGGCAAATATCCGTCGTCGCCTCAATAGAACTTCTAATTCCTAAGCCCCGCAGCCATGAACAGACAAAGTAATCTTTACACAATAATCTACGCCACTGTGCTTGTGCTGGTGGTAGGAATCGGCTTGTCGGTGGTATATCAGGCTCTCCGCCCCAAACAGGTGGAGAATATCCAGAACGATAAGAAACGCCAGATTCTCGCTTCAGCTTTGATCGTGCCTTCAGCCGGTGAGACCGTCGCCGATCTTTATTCCAAGCATATCACTTCTTCCTTTATCGTGAATGCCGAGGGGCAGAAGGTTGATTCCGATATCAATCCGTTTGATGTCAATGTGAGTCTGGAAGTGAAGAAAGATCCCGCTGATCGGGTGCTTCCCGTCTATGAATGCTCCACAGAGAGCGGCACAAAATATATCCTTCCCGTATATGGCGCAGGTCTCTGGGGTCCGATCTGGGGATATATCGCCCTCGACGGTAATGGCAATACTATCTATGGTGCTTATTTCGCTCATCAGGGCGAAACTCCCGGACTGGGTGCGGAAATCGAAAAGCCCGCTTTCCAGAATCAGTTCCAGGGTAAGGATATCTTCTCGGCTGATGATCAGTTCCAGTCGGTGAAAGTGGTTAAAAATGGCCAGGAACCTGCTCAGGGCGCATGGGTCCATGCAATCTCCGGAGGTACGATCACCAGCCAGGGCGTTCAGAAAATGCTTGAGAATTCCCTCCTCCCCTATACCGCGTTCCTTAGCTCACTTAATGAAAGAAAGGAGGCATCGAAATGAATCTGAAGAAAACATTCCTCCCCTTAGTCAATCCTCTGTCAAAGGATAATCCTGTTATCGTGCAGGTGCTGGGTATATGTTCCGCACTGGCCGTCACCGCCAAGATGGAGCCTGCCGTAGTGATGACTATCTCCGTAACAGCCGTGCTCGCACTGGCAAATGTCATCATCTCCCTGATGCGTAACACTATTCCTAATTCAATCCGTATCATCGTTCAGCTTGTGGTGGTTGCCGCTCTGGTGGTGATTGTCGATCAGGTGCTCAAGGCTTATAACTATGAGGTGAGTCAGGCCCTTTCGGTGTTTATCGGACTGATCATCACCAACTGTATCATCATGGGTCGCCTTGAGGCATTTGCGCTCAACAATCGCCCCTGGCCTTCATTCCTCGATGGTATCGGTAATGGTCTCGGTTATGGCATCATCCTCATAATTGTTTCCTTCTTCCGTGAGCTCTTCGGAAGCGGCACTCTCTTCGGAGCGCAGATCTTCCCCCAGAGCTGGTATGAAGCCGGCTACATGAACAATGGCATGATGATTCTTCCCCCGATGGCCCTCATCGTTGTGGCTTGTATCATCTGGGTTCACCGTATCAAAAATAAAGACCTGCAGGAATAATATCGCGGGATTGTAAAACATTCATACTGAAATTCAGATGGAGAACTTAAATTTGTTTATCCGGTCGATTTTCATCGACAACATGATATTCGCTTACTTCCTCGGCATGTGTTCCTTTCTGGCTGTGTCGAAGAATGTAAAGACTGCGTTCGGTCTTGGTGTGGCGGTGACATTCGTTCTGCTCATCGCGTTGCCCGTGACATGGTGTATCAATACTTTTATCCTTGAGCCCGGTGCGCTGAGCTGGCTCGGCGAGGAGTATGCTGATGCCGATCTCTCCTTCCTCGGTCTCATCATGTTTATCGCCGTCATTGCAGCCCTCGTACAGATTCTCGAGATGGTGATAGAGAAGTATTCGCCTTCCCTCTATAATTCTCTGGGTATCTTCCTTCCGCTCATCGCTGTTAACTGTGCCATCCTCGGTGCAGTACTGTTCATGCAGCAGAGAGAGTTCACCAATGCCTGGACCGCCACTGTCTATGGCGCCGGTTCGGGTATCGGCTGGCTTCTGGCTATCACATGTCTTGCAGCTATCCGTGAGCGTCTAAGCTATAGCGCTGTGCCCAAACCTCTCCGTGGCATCGGCATCACATTCATTATTACCGGCCTGATGGGCATCGCCTTCATGAGCTTCTTGGGCATCAAACTCTAATTCAGACTCCGTTATGCTTACTGTAATAGAATGGAATAACGTTTGGGCAGCGGCCATCATCTTTCTGGTGATTGTGATCGTTCTGGTCGTGGTGCTGCTTCTCGCCAAGTCCTGGCTTGTGAAGTCGGGTGAAGTGGCGATTTCTATCAACGACGGCGCAAAACTCCTCCACACTCAGAGTGGAAAGACACTGCTCGCCACTCTCGGTGAGAATGGTGTCCACCTCTCCTCCGCCTGTGGTGGTAAGGGCAGCTGCGGTCAGTGTAAAGTTCAGGTTGTCTCCGGTGGCGGAGATATGCTCCCCACTGAGGCTGTACACTTCACTCGTCGTGAAATTAAAGACCACTGGCGTCTCGGATGTCAGGTTAAGGTGAAGAATGATCTTGATATTAAGGTTTCCGAGTCGGCTCTCGATGTGAAGGAATGGGAGTGTGAGGTGATTTCCAATAAGAATGTCGCCACATTCATCAAGGAGTTCATCGTTCAGCTTCCCAAGGGGGCTCATATGAACTTCATCCCCGGTAGCTACGCTCAGATCCGTATCCCCAAATTTGAGATGGATTATGATAAGGATATCGATAAGAGCCTTATCGGCGATGAATATCTTCCCGCATGGGAAAAATTCGGGCTTTTCACTCTCAAGGCTAAGAATGATGAGGACACTGTCCGTGCTTATTCTATGGCCAACTATCCCGAAGAGGGCGACCGTTTCATGCTCACGGTCCGCATCGCCACTCCCCCTTTCAAGCCGCGTCCTCAGACCGGTTTCATGGATGTCCCTCCCGGTATCGCTTCCTCTTATATTTTCTCCCTCAAGCCGGGTGATAAGGTGATGATGAGCGGCCCTTACGGAGATTTCCATCCAATCGTGGATTCCAAGGCCGAGATGATCTGGGTCGGTGGAGGCGCCGGTATGGCTCCGCTTCGCGCTCAGATAATGTGGATGACCAAGACCCTTCACACCACCGACCGCAAGATGCATTATTTCTATGGTGCCCGCGCGCTCAACGAGGTGTTCTATCTCGACGATTTCCTGAAGCTTGAGAAGGAATTCCCCAATTTCAAATTCCATCTCGCACTCGACCGTCCGGATCCCGCTGCTGATGCTGCCGGCGTGGCATATACTCCCGGTTTTGTCCATGAGGTCATGTATGAGACCTATCTTAAGGACCATGAGGCTCCGGAGGACATTGAGTATTACATGTGCGGTCCCGGCCCAATGAGTAACGCTGTTAATAATATGCTTTATAATCTCGGAGTGGAGCCGGAAAGCATTCACTACGATAATTTCGGAGGTTAATCAAATCATCATGAAAAGAGACAACAAAGTATTCGATATCATCGACCGCGAGCATCTTCGCCAGCGTCGGGGTATCGAGCTGATCGCGAGTGAGAATTTCGTTAGCGATGAGGTGATGAAAGCCATGGGCTCTTGCCTCACCAATAAGTATGCCGAGGGTTATCCCGGTCATCGCTACTATGGTGGCTGCCAGGTAGTGGATGAGGTTGAGACTCTTGCCATCGACCGTGCCAAGGAGCTCTTCGGTGCGGAATGGGCCAATGTGCAGCCTCATAGCGGTGCTCAGGCCAATATGGCTGTCTTCATGGCATGCCTCCAGCCCGGTGATAAGTTCATGGGTATGGATCTCAGCCACGGTGGTCATCTGAGCCATGGTAGCCCGGTGAATTTCTCCGGTCTGATGTTCCAGCCTGTCAGCTATACAGTGGATAAGGAAACCGGTCGCGTCAACTATGAGGAGCTCGAGGAGAAGGCCCGTGCCGAGCGTCCGAAGCTTATCATTGCCGGTGGCAGTGCATATACTCGTGAGTGGGACTACGCCCGTATCCGCAAGGTTGCCGATGAGATCGGTGCTATCTTCATGGTCGATATGGCTCATCCCGCAGGTCTGATTGCCGCAGGTCTTCTGGAAAATCCTCTTAAGCATGCTCACATCGTGACCACCACCACTCATAAGACTCTACGTGGTCCCCGTGGCGGTCTGATTCTCATGGGTAAGGATTTCGATAATCCCTGGGGTAAGACCACTCCCAAGGGAGAAATCAAGAAAATGTCCGCCCTTCTGGATTCAGCCGTATTCCCCGGTGTTCAGGGCGGACCGCTCGAGCATGTCATTGCCGCTAAGGCTGTGGCGTTCGGAGAGGCTCTTCAGCCCGAATGGAAGGAATATGCAGAGCAGGTGCAGAAGAATGCCAAGGCCCTCGCCGAGGCTTTGATGAAACGTGGTTATAAACTGATTTCTGATGGCACCGACAATCATTGTATTCTTGTTGATCTCCGCACCAAGTTCCCTGACATGAGCGGCAAGAAAGCAGAGCGCGTGCTCGTAGAGGCCGATATTACCGCTAATAAGAATATGGTTCCTTACGACACACGCAGCCCGTTCCTCACAAGCGGCCTCCGCTTCGGAACTCCCGCTATCACCACACGTGGGGCTAAGGAAGACATGATGGACACTATCGCAGGTTATATCGACAAGGTTCTCACCAATGCCGATGATCCCAAGGTGATTGCAGAAGTTCGTCAGGAAGTGAATGAAATGATGAATGAATATCCCATGTTCGCATGGTAATCCCCTAATCCTATAAAGGCGGCCGGCTCTTCGGCCGCCTCTCCCCTTTTTAAATAAACTTCGCTAAATGGATATCAACTTCAATAAAATCGACTTTCCTCCCGTTCTCTTTATTTCCGGTATAGATACTGACGCCGGTAAGACTTTCGCCACAGGCTGGCTCGCTTTTCAGATGATGAAATTGGGATTGGAAGTGACCACTCAGAAGTTTATCCAGACCGGTAATAAGGATATGAGCGAAGATATTGTAGCTCATAGAAAAATTATGGGGGTTCCTCTTTCCGGTGCAGACCGCACAGGAATCACAGCTCCTATCATTCTCTCCTATCCCGCAAGCCCTGATTTGGCTGCCCGAATCGATAACACGGAAATAAATACCGATGTCATTGCTGAAGCCACGAAAGCTTTAACCACCCATTATTCCCATGTGCTACTCGAAGGAGCCGGAGGTCTGATGGTGCCGATCAAGGGCGAATATCTCACCATTGATTATATTGCGGATCATGAACTCCCGGTGATTCTGGTCACCAACGGTCGTCTTGGATCCATCAATCATACCCTCCTCTCCTTATCAGCCCTTAAAGCTAAAGGTATCAGTCTCTTTGCCGTGGTCTACAATACATATTTCGACCAGGACAAAGTAATAGCAGAAGATACCCGCTCCTACATCCGAAAATGGACCGAACACCATTTCCCCAAAGCCTACTACTGGGAATTCTAAATACCCGCTCGATCCTCTTCTCTTTCGACTATTCTCCACTTCTCTCTTCCTACAATACTTAGACTTCTTTCTATTCTTATTCTTCCCGATTATGGACAATTCCGAAGGCCGTATGGCCGTAACAATTACCAAACAGGAACTCAGTGCCCTCCCCGCCATGACATATGAAGGGAGAGTAGTGATGGTGGATTCTCTTGAAAAAGCTGAATTGGCGGTGGCCGAACTTAAGGGTGAAATCACCCTGGGATTCGATACCGAGACCAAACCAAGTTTCAAACGAGGTCAAATGAACAAGGTAGCCCTGATGCAGATCGCCACCCGCTCTTGCTGCTATCTGTTCCGATTAAATAAAATCGGTATTCCCGATGGCCTTAAGTCTATTCTTGAGGATTCAAATATCCTGAAAATAGGAGTGTCGATACATGATGATTTCCATAATCTCAAAAAGATTACGGATATCCAGCCGGAGGGATTTCTCGACCTGCAGTCTTTTGTAAAAGGATACCACATAGCCGATAATTCTCTTTCACGAATCTACGGCATTCTATTCAACAAACGGATATCCAAAGGCCAACGCCTCACCAACTGGGAAGCAGCCGAACTGACGCCATTCCAGCAAGCCTACGCGGCATTGGATGCAGCCGCTTGTATTCAGATCTACGACTACCTCATTGAAGATAAATTCAGCGCTCAGAATTCAATCTACTGGCGCGACATCACTCCCCCCTCCCCTTCATCGAAGGAAGCAGTGAAACCCTGATTCTATCTCTACCGTCAATTTATTCCCCGGCCATTTCGCTCATATTCACTCTGAGCGTAATCATCGATAGGAATAAATCAACCGGGCCTGACACAACTCAAATGTTGCGTCAGGCCCGGTTGATTTAAATGAGTTTTATATTTTGCCGTGGAAAGAATTAAGTAAGGAGTTGCTAAAAATTATTATTGCTGTCGTACATTTGTACTACAGCAATAAAGTTATTATCTTTGCACTTGATGGTAATATAAATCTGATAATGATCAGTCAGTAATAACAGAGACCTACAGCGTGAGCCGAAAACATTCAGGAACATCCTTGTAGTCGTTACGGGCTTTGGTCGGCCTTCAGATTCTATGAGGGTGTTTCTTATTATATATGATGGACTCGCAGGTTGACATAAAAGAAAATGATATATTCGAGCTTTCACCCGAATTACTTAACACTCTGCTCAAAGACCACACCTTGAGTACCGACGAGTGTCAAGTAAATATTTTTTGGGCGACCGATAGCTATGCAGACCGTGGCGAGGGTTATCAATACCGTGACCAAATCACCATTGAAGCAATCACAGGTGTTAATGGCAATGTGATTGTACCACGAGCTGTAAAGTCTCGTCAAGAACAACAGCAGCGTAGCCGTGAGATGGCAGAGGTTTTCACACCCTCATGGATATGTAATAAGCAGAATAATCTTGTTGATAATGCTTGGTTCGGACGCGAGGGTGTTTTCAATACCGAAGTTGACAACCCAGATGGTTCTCACTCTTGGATTATCAACACTGAGCCTGTTGTTTTTCCGGAGGGCAAAACTTGGCGCGATTACGTCAATGAAAACCGCCTCGAAATTACCTGTGGCGAAGCCCCATATCTCGTGAGTCGATATGATACTGTAACAGGTGAGCCTATTCCCGTTGAACGTCGTATCGGATTACTTGATCGAAAACTTCGCATCGTCGGAGAGAATACTTCTACTTCCGGCGAATGGCTCAAAGCCGCTCAATCGGCTTATCAAAGCATCTACGGCTTCGAGTGGCAGGGCGACAATCTCGTTCTCGCCCGCGAAGCGTTGCTCTATACTTTTGTTGATTATTA
>JAAVFV010000061.1 GCA_014800525.1 Bacteroidales bacterium
AGACATCTTAGAATAGAAGCGTTTTTCACCGTAACAAAGACGGGTTACAGTAATTTCGGCCTCTCAATTGGAGGTGTCATAGGAGGACGTCCTAAGAAAAAGTGACATAGGTGGATGAGATATGGTAGTCTGGCGGAATGTGAAGATGATTTATTCTACAGTGCCGGACAATTTCCCTGATCTGAAGATTATTCAGAAAAAATAGAATTCTATAGACAGAATCTTCATACTAAGTTTTGAATATCAAGTGGCTCACATCAATTAATTAATGCGAGCTACTTATCTGTGTCCATCTGTGAAAGCCATCTGCGTAACTCTGTGATTCTAATCGGAAAGGATGGAGGATGGGATTTTGTGCTCACAGCTTGACCTCAGATCAACTTCAGATTCACACAGATTTTATCAGCCGAAATAATTGATATTATCCTACAAAGTAGAATTCAAAAGAGGGAAATGCTTAACGAGGCCTTCGGAATAAAAGTCTCTTCATAAGCCACAATGTCGTATCAAGGGGTTGGAACGCGGAATTTATGGAACCCTCGGAATTTAGAGAAAAATATATTCCAGGGAGAATCCGGCTACAGTCAGAACTAATGGAACGGAAGCTTTTGCTTCCTAAGAAAGTCAACTCAATGTAGGCTGTATGGTTGTATAAGGTTATGGTCGTGTAAGGTACATGATGGAGGGAGGAGTGCGACGGTGCGTCAATAGCGGTAGCCGGCGTTGTTACTGCGCTGGCGTTTCTGGTTGGGGTCGAAGGGATTAGCCGTCGGATCAAAGTAATCATCCTCTTCATCTTCTTCCTCCACATTCTGCTTCTTGCGGTTGCGCGAATCAGTGGCGGGACGGTTCTTCAGAATAGCCTGGGGCTTCTGCTGTTCGATAGAGGTGGCAAACACATCCCAATCGTCTGACTTATCCCAATTCTTTTTCAGATTGATTGCCTTGGGATAATAATAAGCCAGATCGGGCTGGAGTCCTGTCGCATAGTCGCCCGGATCATACTCTCCATTGCCGTTATAATCCTCATATAGCCGGGCGTAGTATTTCCCGGGAGTAAGGTGGGTGAACTGCACCATCCCATCCCGCACCACCTCGGCGCGAACGGCCACATCCGAGCCATTGAGCAATTCCACAAACGCCGGGATATCCGGCTCGAGGCCGCTTATCCGGCACGTCCATGAACAATACTCATCCTTCTTCTTGGCCGTAAACTCATGCACAATAGGAGCCGTGGATTTACCATATATGCCGGTAGCGGCCAAGGTATCCACGCGTAGCCTATACTTCTGGCCATATTCCCATGGGTATTGGATAGAATAATTGCGGGGTAACAAGGAATCGGTCAACACCGGCTTAGGAGCATTCGGAACGCGGCGCCAAAGCGTATCCACCTGCATTTCGAGAGTAAAAGCCTCGGGATTCAGACGCGCGAGGGGAGTGTCGAACTCGATTTCCAGCGGAGCATATACATCCAGAGAAGAAGGGGAGGTGACCTTACAATCGAGCAGCAGGGCCTTGATGGAATCCTGAGCGGAGATTACCTTTTTCTTGGAAGCCTTCTCCACCTTACGGTGGGGAGTGAAAAAGCGCAGTGTATCCGTAACAGCCGCCAGTCGGCCGGTGGAATCCGTGCGCAGATAGCGTGTCTCCACTCGCAGAGAATCCTCACGCATCAAAGGCTCCGGAAGCCAATAGAAGATAGAATCATTCCCCTTCCTGGTCTCCACTATGGCATCACGCATCAGGCCCGGAAATCCAAGGGCATCAAGGAGAGGGAGAGAATCGGCCCGGGTGTTGAATTTAATAAAGAGCCGCGTCGAGTCGGGACGCTCATACTTTGAGAGATATTGCGGGCGTTTCTCCGAATTGAAGGAACGAAGCAGAATATCATTAGGGAGGAAGACGGTCCGGGTGCGGTCTACCACTGAATCCACCACCCCGGTGAGCTTATTATATACCGTATCCACCACACCTTCCCGACGTGAAGAAGGCTCCACAATAAAATCATAGAAAGCAAGATCTTCCTCAGGATTGGCATAAGTGTAATCATTATCGCGATCTCCGAGAGCGAACACACGGTATTTTCCCTCAGCGAGACCGCGGATTGAGAACCGCCCGCGGTCGTCGGTCTTGGCCACACGCAGCAAAGGGAGTTTCGTGAAAGCCGAATCGGAGAGATTCTGGGTCACGCCGACCAGCATCCCCTGCTGAGGCTCGAGATTGCGGGCACCGAGTACCATTCCCGAGATGCGGAGCGAATCAAGCCTCGAACCTGTGGAGAAGGTGTAAGCGAAATTTGTGAGCTTATTTCCCTCATTATTATCCTCGATGGCATCGGCGAAATCGATGGTGTAGGTCATATCGGGCTGAAGAGAATCGAACTGGACCGTGACCTTCCGGCCCAGGGAAGTGACCTTCGGCACGCTTTTACCCACCGGAGAAACCACCACCTTCGAAAACGCATCCTTGACATTGACGAGCTCATTGAAAGTGAGGGTCATGCGTGTGCGGTTCACATTCAGCGCTCCCTGCCCCGGATCGGCTGATACAAAAAGGGGAGGGTCTTCATCACGCGGCCCGCCCGAAGGGTTTCCGATATTGGCGCAGGCCGTGACAAATAAAGAGAGCAGAGCGCACAGGATAAGCCCTGCCACGCCGCGGACAAGCCGATGCGGACGAGCCGGTGCGGACGAGCCGGAGAAATTATGAGAAGTGAAAATATGTGTAATCATTAATCTGAAAATATATGGAGCCTTTTCGCGAAATCCCCTGTAAAAGGAGATATGGAAACAGGGAAACCGAGGTCAAAAATAAATAAAAATCCTGATACACATACATAAAGGGGGGAACAAATCGTTAAAAAAATAATCTCATATGGCGTGAAGCTCAAAAAAAAGCGGTATATTTGCAAGCTGAAAAGTCATATCTGCGGACTATGCACGTGATAGGAGTGCGGTCTGCTGCCCTACGATAGGAAACAAAACAACAAATAACAACAGATAACAACCGAACACATGCAAAACAAAGGGTTTATCAGCACCATTGCGATTCTCCTGGTTTTGATCTGCGGCTTTTACATCTCCTTTTCTTTCGTGACCTCGCATTACGAACAGAAAGCGAAGGAATATGCACAGGCCGTAGCAAAGACCACGGATGAGACCAATGATGTCTACAAACAAAGTCTGAAGCAATTCAACGACTCGATCGACAAAGAGAAAGTCTATCTTGGCTACACCTATAATCAGGTACGCAAGATGCAGGTCGGCATGGGTCTTGACCTCAAGGGAGGTATGAACGTGGTTCTGGAGATTTCCGTTCCCGACATTCTCCGTCAGTATGCCTCCGGCGAAAGCCAGCTCGCCCAGATCAACGACGCTATTTCTCAGGCGGAGAAGTCGGGCGTGAAGGGCAGCGACAAGGCATTTATCTCAAAGGTGGCTTCCTATATCCAGCCCGGAGTGATGAGCGGTCTGTTCGTCAGAGAGGGCGAGTTCCTTGGCCAGCTGAAGTCGGGCGCTTCCAACCAGGAGGTGACCGCAGCTCTTGAGAAGCAGGTCGATAGCCAGGTGGATGCCGCTTTCAATATCTTCCGCACACGTATCGACCAGTTTGGTGTCGTGGCGCCCAATATCCAGAAACTCCAGGATAAGAGCGGCCAGATTCTTCTGGAGCTCCCCGGTGTGAAAGAGCCGGAGCGCGTCACCGAACTTCTCAAATCAAGCGCCAATCTGGAATTCTTCGAGGTATATAACTATGGTGAGATCGCCTCAGATCTCAATCGTTTCGCTTCGGCATATGCCCAGCAGGATACAGTGAATCATGTGAATGTGCTCGCTGTATTGGGTGGCGGTATGAGCCAGAACAGCCCCGTGGTAGGACAGGTTCCTGCCGGTCAGAAGGCTCTCGTGGATTCTATTTTCGCCTCTCCGCTGGCCAAGCAGATGCTTCCCTCCGACCTTTCGCTCCTCTGGACCGTGAAGGCCACCGACTATCCCGTATATGATGAGAAGGGTAACATCCGCAAGAAGGCCAATGGTCAGGATCAGACCGTAAGCTATTGGCAGCTCGTGGCTCTCAAGGGAGATCCCGTGCTTGAGGGAGATGCCGTGACCACCGCTTCTTCGGAATATGACAATATGCAGGGTCAGATGGTCAACATGAAGATGACCGACCGCGGCGCACAGGAATGGGCCACAATCACACGCAATAACCTTGGCCGCTCGATCGCTATCGTGCTCGACGACAATGTATATTCATTCCCCAATGTGAACAGCGAGATCACAGGCGGAAGCTCACAGATCACCGGCAACTTCACTCCCGAAGAGGCCAACGACCTTGCCAATGTGCTGAAGAGCGGTAAGATGTCGGCTAAGGTGGATGTGGTGAGCAACAACGTAATCGGCCCGAGCCTTGGTGCCGAGGCTATCGAGATGGGCTTCGTGTCGTTCATCGTGGCTATCTTCCTGCTGATGGTGCTGATGGTGGCTTACTACGGCTGGATTCCCGGTCTGGTGGCTAATGTGGGCTTGATTATCAACCTCTATTTCACACTCGGTATCCTTGCTTCACTCCAGGCTGTGCTCACTCTGTCGGGTATCGCCGGTATCGTGCTTGCGCTCGGTATGGCTGTGGATGCCAACGTGCTTATCTTCGAGCGTGCCAAAGAGGAGCTTAAGACCGGAAAGAAACTCCGTCAGGCTATCTCCGAGGGTTATGGCAATGCATTCTCCGCAATCTTCGACTCGAACCTTACTTCCGTGATTACAGGTGTGATCCTTCTACTCTTTGGTTCGGGTCCGATCAAGGGCTTTGCTACAACGCTGATCATCGGTCTGGTCTGCTCCTTCTTCACAGCAGTGTTCCTTACCCGTATCGCGTTCGATCTTATCACTAAGAACGGCCGTTGCGCCAACATGACTTTCACCACTGCGTTGAGCCGCAATTTCCTTACCCACACTAAGGTTAACTTCCTCGGCCAGTGGAAAGGCGCTGCTTCGGTATGGGTATTCCTTATCGTTGTCAGCATCGCATCGCTCGCTATCCGCGGTATGAACCAGGGTATCGACTTTTCCGGAGGTCGCAACTATGTGGTTCAGTTTGAAAAGAATGTCGATCGTCAGAAAGTTCAGGATAATCTGACATCACTTCTGCAGAAAACCGCCAATGACCCGACAGTATCGGTGCAGGTGATCAATATCGACAACCCCTCCAAGCTGCGTATCTCCACCAACTATAAGATCAATAATGAAAGCGAGGGAGTGGAGAATGAGATTGCCGATCTTCTCTATCAGGGTCTGAAGGATGAGCTGACAGTGAATGGCAAGACCATGGATGAAAATTCATTCGCAGTGGCTGATGAGGCACATGGTATCATCTCGATTCAGAAGGTGGGTCCGTCGGTGGCTGATGATATGAAGCGTGATGCTTACTGGGCAGTTTCGATCGCGCTGGTTTGTATGTTCCTCTACATCCTTCTGCGTTTCCGCAATATCGCCTTCTCAGTCGGTGCGCTCTGCGCAGTAATGCTGACTGCATTCCTGATCATCGGCTTCTACTCCGTATGCTGGGGCTTCCTGCCCTTCTCCATGGAGATCGACCAGTCGTTTATCGCTGCTGTGCTTACTATTATCGGTTATCAGATTAATGATACCGTGGTGGTATTCGACCGTATCCGTGAATCGATTAAAGACTTCCCGAAGGAGGATCGCTATCTGACCTTCAACAAGTCGCTGAATACAACATTGAGCCGTACGGTGATGACATCGTTCTCCACACTGTTGGTGCTTCTCTGCATCTTCTTCCTCGGAGGCGATACAATCCGCTCGTTCACATTCGCGATGATCTTCGGTGTGGTTGTCGGTACATTCTGTACTCTCTACTGCGCAGCTCCGGTGGCATACTCCATCATGCGTAATTCTGCAAAGAAAGCGCAGGCTGCCAATGAGAATAATCCGGCCCTGAAGGGTAACCGTCGTTTCAACTAATCAGGCGTTGACAAATATCATGAAAGGCATCCTCTCATCCGAGGGTGCCTTTACTTTACCCTTGTCTAAGGCTTCATAGCAAATAAAGAATTCAAATTCAAAGGATTCAGGAAATAGAAATGGAATGGCTTAAAACTATCTTTGTGGATCATTCGGCCCTCCAGGCGGTGTGCGTGATTTCGGTGATCATTGCCATCGGTCTGGGCCTGGGAAAGATTCGCGTGTGGGGAGTCTCCCTTGGGGTGACTTTCGTATTCTTCACAGGAATCCTGGCGGGTCATTTAGGCTTCTCGATCGATCCTCAGATGCTTATATATGCCGAAGACTTCGGCCTGGTTCTTTTCGTATACGAGTTAGGCCTGAAAGTAGGGCCCGGATTCTTCAGCTCGTTCCGCTCGGGGGGACTGAAGCTGAATATGATCGGGTTGCTGCTTGTGATGCTCGGCACCCTTACTGCCGTAGGCTTCTCTTTGGCTCTTAATGTTCCGATGCAGGATATGGTCGGAATTCTGGCCGGGGCCACCACTAATACCCCATCACTCGGAGCGGCCCAGCAGACGCTCTCCCAGCTCGGAATCTCGGCCAATGGAGCGGCGCTGAGTTGTGCGGTGTCTTATCCTTTGGGTGTGGTGGGTGTGATTATCGCTCTGGTGGTGATACGTAAATTCATGCTCCGTCCGGTGGATATGTATCCCCGGTTGTCGGATAACGGCGACCATACTTATGTGGCAGAATTCAAGGTTGTCAATCCCGGGGTGTCCGGAATGACTCTCCGGCAGATTCATGAATCGGTGAGCTGCCGGTTCGTGATATCCAGAATCTGGAAGGGGGATGATGAGGAAGTGATGATTCCGGGACCGGATGATAAGATGATGCTCAACGACCGCCTGCTTGCCGTGACCAATGAGGAGGATCTCCCCAAACTCACCCTCCTCTTCGGAGAAATGGCCGATACCGACTGGAATAGCCCGAATATCGATTGGAACGGCATCGACAAGAATCTGGTGTCGCGCACGGTGGTGCTCAGTAAGCCCTCGCTGAATGGGAAGCGACTCGGTACGCTCAAGCTCAGGAATCATTATGCAGTGAATATATCACGGGTGCGCCGGTCGGGCATACGTCTGTTGGCCACTCCGGGGCTGATACTCCAGCTCGGCGACCGCCTCACGATAGTGGGAGAGCAGAAGGCCGTGGATGAAGTGGCCGCTTTGCTTGGAAATTCCACTACCTCACTCAATGATCCCAACCTGGCGGCAATCTTCATCGGGCTTGTGCTCGGATTGATTCTTGGATCGGTGCCTATCATCGTGCCTGGAATCTCAGTGCCGGTGCGCCTCGGGCTTGCCGGCGGCCCGATTGTGGTCGGAATCCTTATGGGACGGTTCGGGCCGAATTTCAGGTTTGTCACGTATACCACGAGTTCGGCCAACCTGATGCTGCGCGGTATCGGTCTATCGCTTTATCTGGCTTGTCTGGGCCTGGAGGCCGGAGCGCATTTCCTCGAAACGATAATGCGTGGCGACGGACTCCTCTGGATCGGTATCGGCTTCATCATCACTCTCCTTCCGACCATAATCACGGCATTAGCCGCCATGCGGATATGGAGAGTGGATTTCTCCACATCATCGGGAATGGTGTGTGGCGCAATGGCCAATCCGATGGCCCTGAGTTATGCCGAGGAGAACGCCCATGGCGATGAAGCGGCCGTGGCCTATGCCACGGTCTATCCTCTGTCGATGTTCATGCGCGTGATCATAGCCCAGCTGATAGTGCTGATCTTCCTTGGATGAGAGGATTGGATGAGTATAGTATGAAGGACGAAGGAAGATGGTTTTAACAGTCCTGAATTAGAATTTTAACATTCTGATTCTTAACAATTCAGTAGCGGGTGTGTTTATATATGTATATTATTCAGAACATTACATACCATTATGAAAACACACTTCCGCTCCCTCACCGCTCTCTTCGCATTAGCCTGCTCCTTCATAGTATTCGGTGTGCAAGCCGGTTCACTCGCTGAAATGAGTTCGGCAGAGGTTGTGTCCTTGCTTGCCACAGCTCCGGAAGTGACGGACCGGATGCAGAATAACGCTGTCAACGTGGATGGCGCCGATCTGATTGAGAAGGTCTATGGAGTGGAAAGTTATCAGAACGGAAAAGACCGCATAATCTCGGCAGCGCATAAAGCAACGGCCCTCACCCCTTCCGAAGAGGACGGCACCTACTGGCTCGATTCCGAAGACGGCTATCATCTGGCCTATAACGGCATGGCTCCAAAAGTGTCGGCTATGGCGAAATTCGACGGAGAAGACAACGTGGAGGAATTCGGATACTTCTTCGTATTTCCCTATAATTCCGATACCCACGCGACAGCTACAGGCGACCAGGCCGCCTTCTGCGGAAGCCTTCTTCAGGAATTCAACGATATGGGACTGGATATGGGTGTGAACGAAGCGTCCGCCGACCTATTCGAAGTCTTGGCCGATAATGATGCTACGTCGGTGAATGCACGTCTTATTAATGATGTTGCCGATAATGGCGACGGCCGCTATATCCTTTTTCTGGTGGTGAATCCGGAATGAGAAATTAGTATTAAGAATAGTTAAAATTAATTAATAGATATTTAAATAGGGCTATATCTCTCCGACTGAGCCACGGTAACCCCACGGGATAACTACCTAAAGGGAAAAAATTTATTATCTTTGCAAAAGAATTCCGGAGGGGACGTCAGTCTCCTCCGTGTTTTTTGCTACTTGGGCTCAGGTATGCCGCAGATGGCGGGCCCGGTGGAATGCCGGTGGATAAATTTTCCGGCGGAAAGGAAACATATGATAGACAAGACAGCATTAAGTGCTTTTATAGAGGAGGCCTTGGAAGATACGGATTATTTCATGACCGATCTGAAGGTGACTCCAGCGAATGAGATTACTGTGGAAATTGACTCTATGGACAGAGTGGATATCGATTTCTGCATCGATCTGAGCCGCCGGATAGAGGAGGCATTCTCTCGCGATGAGGAAGATTACGAACTCGAGGTCGGCTCGGCCGGTCTGACCACTCCCTTTAAAGTTCCGGCTCAATACCGCAAGCATATCGGCGATGATGTAGAGATTCTTGAGAAAGCCGGTAAGAAAGTACGCGGCACATTGAAGGATGCCGACGACGAGGGTTTCACGGTCGAGATCACCGAGAAGGTGAAGCACGAGGGAGCCAAGCGTCCGGTGCTGGAGAGCCGTGATCAGCGCTACGCTTATCCGGATGTGAAGAGCGTGGTCTATGTCCTTGAATTCTAAGAGATGACAGGAGGATTGAAGAGGGAGTAACGATTCCCCGCTCCGGATATCTCTAAACACAAAAGAAAAAACGACACCAAATAATGGCAAAGAAAGCAGAAACAGTGAATATGGTCGATCAGTTCCAGGAATTCAAGGAGCTGAAGAATATCGACAAAGCCACGATGATATCAGTGCTGGAGGAGTCATTCCGTAAGACTCTTGCCAATATGTTCGGCACTGATGAGAATTTCGATGTAATCATGAATCCCGATAAGGGAGACTGTGAGATTTATCAGAATCTGGAGGTGGTTCCCGATGGAGAGGTTGAGAACAAGGTGCTTCAGATCGGTCTGACCGAGGCCCGTGAGATCGACCCTGAGTGTGAGATCGGTGAGGATGTGACCAAGCAGATTTTCTTCGAGAAATTCGGCCGTCGTGCGATCCTTACCCTGCGTCAGACACTTCAGGGAAAAATTCTCGAACTGCAGAAGTTTGCCATCTATTCAAAATTTAAGGAGCTTGAGGGAGAGATTCTCTCCGGGGAGGTCCATCAGATCTGGAAGCGCGAGATGCTTCTGATCGATGAAGATCAGAATGAACTGATTCTTCCGAAGGAGGAGCAGATCAAGGGCGATTTCTTCCATAAGGGGGACGTGGTGAAGGTAGTGGTGAAGCGTGTGGATAATCCCCAGGGAAATCCCAAGGTGATTGTGAGCCGCACGGATGAACGCTTCCTTCGTCGTTTGTTCGAGCAGGAGGTTCCGGAGATTCATGATGGTCTGATCACAATCCGTGCCGTGGCCCGTATTCCGGGAGAGCGTGCGAAGGTGGCAGTGGAGAGCTATGATGAGCGGATTGATCCGGTGGGTGCCTGTGTGGGTATCAAGGGCAGCCGTATTCATGGCATCGTGCGTGAGCTGCGCAATGAGAATATCGATGTTATCAACTATACCTCAAATCCCACGCTCTTTATCCAGCGGGCATTGAGTCCGGCTCAGATTTCCTCAATCCGTCTGAATGAGGAGGAGAAGAAAGCTGAGGTGTTCCTGCATCCCGATGAGGTGTCGAAGGCTATCGGCCAGGGAGGTATGAATATCAAGCTCGCCACTCAGCTCACAGGCTATTCAATCGATGTTTACCGTGATATCGCGGAGGGCGAGGAGGATATCTATCTCGATGAATTCCGCGATGAGATCGATGGATGGGTGATCGAGTCGCTCAAGAATATCGGTCTTGCCACTGCGAAGTCGGTGTTGAATGCATCGCCGAAGCTGCTTGAGCAGGCTGATCTTGAAGACGACACTCTTGATCATGTGATAGAGGTGCTGAAGGCGGAGTTTGAGGATGAATCCGATTCAGAGGCTGAAGAGAAATGATCGCCTGATATAGAGCTATGAGCCTCGACAGGGCATGTCCATCCCCGGCGGCATGCTATTCCATACCCAGGGCTGCCAGAGCCTGAGGAACGCCCCCGGCGTTCATCCGGGGGATTTCCTTAAAGAAGACATTTATGCGAACAAAGATAAGCAAGATAGTAAAAGACCTTAACATAGGGCTCGGCACCGCCGTAGATTTCCTTCGTAAACACAATATCGAGGTCGAAGATAATCCTAATGCCCGCATTGATTCGGATGCTGTGGCGCTTCTGACCAAAGAGTTCAATAGCGATAAGGATGATAAGGTGAAGAGCAGTGACATCAGCGCACGCCGTGAGGAAGACCGCAAGGCCAAGAACACCCGTCATGAGCAGAATAAGCCGAATGCGGGTGAGACTCCGCGTGTGAACGGTCCCAAGATTCTGGGAACAATCGATCTGGATAATCTCGGCCGTAAGGGTAATTCTCATAAGGAGCACTCCAAGCCGGTGAAAGAGACTCCCAAATCTGTTCAGGAGGCACCCGGATCGGCTGAATCTCCGGCTCAAAAGCCTGAGCAGCCCGCTCATAAGGCTCCAAAACCTGAAGTGAAGACTTCAGGATCACATATCGAACCCTCTAAAGAAACTAAACCTCAGATGAAGCCTGAGACCAAACCATCTCCCAAAGCGGAGATTCCGGCTCCAGCCGCAGCGCCTGCAAAGCCCGAGGCGGCCGAAGCGAATAATTCCGATAACACTGATAATGGCGACGGAAATGTGTTCCGTCTGAGTCCGGCAACATCGGGCCCGGAACTGAAAGTGGTGGGTAAGATCGACCTTTCTACCCTCAATCAGGCCACACGTCCCCGTAAGAAATCGAAGGCTGAGCGCGCTCGCGCCGGTCAGGGCGCCGAGGGCGACCGCAAGAAGCGCAAGCGCATCGGCAAGGAGAAGGTGGATATCGAAAAGGCTGCAGCTCAGCCCGGGTTCGGTGCGGAGGGCCGTAAGCGCGGAGGCCAGGGAGGCCAGGGAGGCCAGAATGGTCAGGGCGGTCGCGGCCGCAATGGTCAGGGCAATCAGGGCGGCCCCCAGGGCCAGAATGCCAAGGGTGATCGCAAACGCGGTAACAACCGCGGTAATAACCGCGGCCAGAAGCCTGAGGTAAGCTCCGAGGATGTACAGAAGCAGGTAAAGGAAACTCTCGCCCGCCTTACCAACAAAACCACCAAGAAGAGTGTGAAGTGGCGTAAGGAGAAGCGTGAGGAAATGCATAACCGTGAGGTTGAAAACCAGCAGCGTGAGGCAGCCGAGAGCAAGATCATCAAGATCACGGAGTTCGTGACTGCCAACGACCTCGCAAACATGATGGACGTGCCCATCAATAATGTGATTGCCACATGCATGAGCCTGGGTGTGATGGTGTCGATCAACCAGCGTCTCGATGCAGAGACAATCAATATCGTGGCTGAGGAATTCGGCTTTACCACTGAATTTGTGAGTGCTGATGTGACCGAGGCTATCGAAACCGTGGAGGATAATGAGGAGGATCTCGAGAGCCGTCCGCCGATCGTGACCGTGATGGGTCATGTCGACCATGGTAAGACTTCGTTGCTCGACTATATCCGAAATTCAAATGTGATCGCCGGTGAGGCGGGTGGTATCACTCAGCATATCGGCGCTTACAATGTGAAGTTAGGCGATGGACGTCGGATCACATTCCTTGATACTCCGGGTCATGAGGCGTTTACCGCCATGCGTGCCCGCGGTGCGAAGGTGACCGACCTTGCCATCATCATCGTGGCTGCCGACGATGATGTGATGCCGCAGACCATTGAGGCTATCAATCATGCTTCCGCAGCAGGCGTGCCGATGGTGTTCGCTATCAATAAGATTGATAAACCGGCCGCTAATCCCGATAATATCAAGCAGCAGCTTGCCAACATGAATTATCTCGTGGAGGAATGGGGCGGTAAGTATCAGAGTCAGGATATCTCGGCTAAGAAGGGTATCGGTGTCGAGGAACTGATGGATAAAGTGTTGCTTGAGGCAGAGATGCTCGATCTCAAGGCTAATCCTAACCGTAATGCGATCGGTTCGGTGATCGAGTCATCGCTTGATAAGGGCCGTGGATATGTGGCTACAGTGCTTGTGCAGAACGGTACGCTGAAGGTGGGCGATGTGATTCTGGCCGGAACCCACTTCGGTAAGGTGAAGGCGATGTTCAACGAACGTAATCAGCGTGTCACCGAGGCCGGCCCCTCTACACCGGTGTTGATTCTGGGTCTTAATGGCGCTCCGGCGGCAGGCGATACATTCCATGTGCTTGATTCCGAGCAGGAGGCACGTGAGATTGCCGGTAAGCGTGAGCAGCTGCAGCGTGAGCTCGGCTTGCGCACCAAGAAGCGTGTCGGCCTTGAGGAACTTGGTCGCCGTCGTGCGCTTAACGATTTCCATGAGCTCAACCTTGTGGTTAAGGGTGATGTGGATGGCTCGATCGAAGCTCTTTCAGATGCGTTGCTGAAGCTTTCCACTCCCGAGGTGCAGGTCAATGTGCTTCATAAGGGTGTGGGTGCCATCTCGGAGTCGGATGTGACCCTGGCTGCGGCTTCGGATGCGATCATCATCGGTTTCCAGGTGCGTCCTTCGGCTGCGGCGAAGCGCGAGGCTGAGAAGGAGGGTGTGGAAATCCGTCTCTATTCTGTGATCTATAAGGCCATAGAAGAGGTGAAAGACGCTATGGAGGGTCTTCTTTCTCCGGAAATCAAGGAGGAGATCACCGGTACGGCCGAAGTGCTCCAGACTTATCATATATCGAAGGTCGGGACGATTGCCGGTGCTATCGTGCGTGACGGTAAGATCAAGCGTGGCACTAAGGTCCGTCTTATCCGTGATGGTATCGTGATCTATACCGGAGAACTCGGATCGCTCAAGCGCTTTAAGGATGATGTCAAGGAAGTGGTTTCGGGTTATGACTGCGGTCTCTCGATTCAGGGCTACAACGATATCCGCGAAGGCGATCTGATCGAGGGCTTCGAGGAAGTGGAGGTAAAGAAGACACTCTAATATTTAGGCTCGTATTTATTCTCGGGAAGAGAATGGCTTCCTAAGAGAATTAATAGGCCCAAAGCCAATGATATACTATATAAACATAGGATCAAATCTGGGCGACCGATATTTGAATATCGGTAAAGCCGTAGAGGCTATCGAGCGCAGATTCGGTCGGCTTGTGATTTCAAATATGGTGGAATCGGAACCATGGGGTTTCGATTCCACCAATCTATTTGTGAATGTCGGAATCGCTTTTGAAGCGAAAGAAGATCCGGAGGATGTGCTCAGGATGCTGCAGGCTATTGAGAGAGAAATTTCTCCGGCCTCTCACCGTAACCCTGATGGATCATATGCCGACCGCATTATAGATATTGATATCATGGAAGCGGAGGGTGTGGAGATGCATACTCCTATTCTCGAGCTTCCGCATCCCCGGCTCGCGGAGCGGCCCTTTTTTCTGGAGCCTCTTCTCGAACTTAAGGAAAAATTGAAATCAGAAGCCGAAGTGACTGAGTAACTAAGTGACTAAGTGACTAAGTAACTAAGTGACTGAGTAACTGAATAACAGAATACTAAAGTAACTAACGAACTCTATAATATATGAAAAGAATCCTTACTGCTGCCATTATGGTTGCTATGGCCACGGCTGGGGTGAAGGCCGAGACCCCTCGCTGGGTCCGCAATACGGCTATTTCTCCTGATGGAAAGTCGGTGGCATTCACTTATAAGGGCGATATCTTTGTGGTTCCCGTATCCGGAGGTGAAGCGCGTCAGATCACTTCCGGCAGCGGCTATGACTCCTATCCCGTATGGAGTCCCGATGGGCAGACAATCGTATTCTCCAGCGACCGGAATGGGGCGGAATCCATTTTCCGAACTTCCGTAAAGGGTGGAAATCCTGTGCGGCTCACCACTAATTCCTCTTCTGCGATGCCGTTGGCATTCCTTAACGATTCCACTCTGCTTTATAGCTCAAATGTGATGATTGACCGGGAATCAGCCAAGGGGCCTTTCTATTCGCAGGTGTATGCCCTCAATATATCAGAACCGGGTGCTCGGCCCCGGACATGGATGCCGGTGTCGACCTCATCGCTGAGCCTCGCTCCCGACGGCCGGCTTCTATATCAGGATAAGAAAGGTTTCGAGAATGTATGGCGCAAGCATGAGCGCTCATCCGGCACTTCCGATATCTGGCTCCGTGATAAGGATGAATTCAGGAAGCTCACTTCTTTCAATGGTCATGATCTCAATCCGGTCTGGAAGGCGGATGGGAAGGGATTCTGGTATGTGAGCGAGGAGAATGGCACGCTGAATGTCTATGAGTCGGATATGGAGGGCAATCATCGGGCGCTTACTTCGTTCGAGAAACATCCTGTCCGTTCGCTGTCGGCCGCCGGGGATGGCACATTGGCTTTCTCCTGGGATGGAGATCTGTATGTTCTTCCTGCCGGAGGAGCTCCCCGGAAGGTCGATATAGAGATAAATGCAGATCAGTATGATTCCGATATCGTGAAGGATTACCGCAATTCCGGAGCTTCGTCAATGGCTGTGAGTCCGGATGGAAAGGAGGTGGCGTTCGTTCTCCGCGGCGATGTCTATGTGACGGATACCAAGTATAAGACCACACGTCGAATCACTGATACTCCGGCTCAGGAGCGTTGCGTATCATTCTCGCCCGATGGACGTAAATTGGTCTATGATTCCGATCGCGAGGGATATTGGCAGCTATTCATAGCCGCTCCGGCGGATACTTCTCAGAAGCGTTTCGCTTATGCCGGGGAGATTATGGAGACGCCGCTTTATAAATGCTCCACGGCCGCTCAGCAACCTGCGTTCAGTCCGGATGGAAAGAAGGTGGCGTTTCTGGAAGACCGCACGGCTCTGCGCGTGATCGATCTTGATACCAAGAAGGTGACTACGGCCCTTCCCGAGGATTTCAACTATTCATATTCAGATGGAGATGTACAGTTTGAATGGAGTCCCGACAGCGAATGGCTGCTCGTGAATTATATCGGAATCGGAGGATGGAACAATACAGATATCGCTCTGGTGAAGGCTGACGGGTCAAAGGTGGTGGATCTCACGGAGAGCGGCTATTCCGATGGAAATCCAAAATGGGCGCTTGATGGAAAGGCCTTTACTTATGAGACCGGTAAATATGGCATGAAGAGCCATGGGTCGTGGGGAAACCAGACCGACGTGGTACTGATGGCTCTTGATGGTGAGGCCTGGGATAAGTTCACGGCTTCCGAGGAGGAGACTGCCCTACGAGAGGAGGCTGAGAAAGCCGAAAAGGAAAAGGCCGAATCCAAGAAGGGAAAAGATAAAAAGGGTTCGAAGGGGAAGGATAAGGCGGATAAAAAGAATGCTGCTGACCTTGACCTGGAGAATCGAAAATACCGCACCGCGGTTTTGACACCTGCTTCCGTGCTGATGGGCGACTATTGGCTCAACCCGAAGGGAGATAAGTTCTATTATGTGGCTGCTTCTCCGGAAGGAAAAGCCAAGCTGATGATGCGCGACCTTCGGAAGGGGGATACAAAAGTGCTCATGAGCGATGTGGAGGGGCAGATCCTCTCCGATGCCAAGGGAGAGAACGTGTTTATGCTCACCTCCGGCGGTATCCGAAAGCTCGATCTGGCGAATGGCTCGATGGAAAATGTGGAGTTTGAGGCTCCCTACGACCGTCATCCCTCGAAGGAACGCGAGTATATCTATGACCATATGCTCCGACAGGTGAAGGATAAATTCTATGATGCCGATCTTCATGGTGTGGATTGGGATTATTATGGCAAGCACTATCGCGAATTCCTTCCCTATATCTCCAATAATAATGATTTTGCAATCCTGCTGAGCGAGATTCTTGGAGAGCTGAATGCCTCCCATACCGGAGGAGGCTTCCGGAAGAATGGCGCTTCACTGCGTACGGCCAATCTGGGTGCTTTCTTTGATGAGGGATACAATGGAGACGGTCTCTGCGTGGCTGAGGTATTGCCCCAGAGTCCGCTGGCTGCGCGTAAGGCCGGAATCAAGCCCGGGGATATTATCGAGACTATTGATGGAGAGCCGATCAAGGCCGGTAAGGACTATTTCCCGTTGCTGGAAGGGAAGGGCGGTAAGAAAACTCGTCTGGGAGTGCTGAAAGCTGATGGAAGCCATGTCTCGGTGGAGATAAAACCCTGGCATGCCTGGCAGCTCAATAATGCGCTCTATCGCCGCTGGGTGGAGAAGAATCAGGCTTATGTGGATTCGATTTCAGGCGGCAAGATAGCTTATGTGCATGTGCGCGGAATGGATAGTCCGAGTTTCCGCACGGTATATGATGAACTCCTGGGGAAATACCGTAATCGGGAGGCTGTGGTGGTCGATACGCGTGCCAATGGCGGGGGCTGGCTTCATAATGATATAGCTCTGCTGCTTTCCGGCAAGGAGTATGTGCGGTTTGCTCCCAGAAGGCGTTATATCGGCTCGGAACCATTCTCACAGTGGACCAAGCCGTCGGTGATGCTGGTGGATGAGAGTAATTATTCGGATGCGCATGGCACACCCTATACCTATAAGACCCTCGGCCTAGGTAAGATTGTCGGTGCACCCGTCCCGGGCACGATGACTGCCGTATGGTGGGAGACTCAGATTGATCCGTCGCTCTATTTCGGTATTCCCCAGGTCACGAGCCTCGATCGTAATGGAAAGGCATTGGAGAATCAGCAGCTGAATCCGGATATTGAGGTCTACAATAACCCGGGAGATGAGCTCCGCGGTCATGACGCTCAGCTGGAGCGTGCGGTGCGCGAGCTGATGAAGAAATGATGAAGAAATAATGAAATCTAAGATATAGCGAAGGGCCCCCGATCGAGGGCCCTTTTTTCATATTCGCTTATGATGTCCGGTCGGAGGGTGATGCCTCGGAGAGTGACCGGGGAGGGGGTTCAGTCGATTTCTCCTTGATAGTCGCGGAGGAGATCTGCGAGCCCGGGTGTGTTCGCGATTGCTTTCTGGAGGAATTCCTCCGGCGGAAGGAAATTATGAACTTCCACTGATTTATCCACTTCGGCGCGGATACTGATGAAATCGTTCCGGAGGGTGTCGCGGAGGAAGGTGATGAGTTTATTGGAGCTTTCAAATGCCTGTTGCTCGGCCGGATGACGCACAAGGGCTGTGATGTCGGCCTCTCCGGTCATCTGGAGTTTGGCTCCTCTCATTGCGCTCATCAGAATTCTCTGGTCGGGGTTGGAGACCATGAATTGTTGCCAGGCGCGCTGTATGTCCTCAATCGTAACGGGGTTACGGCGCGGTTCGAGGTGTCCGGTGGATGAGGTCACTTCCTCTGTGAGACGAAACGATTTGGGGCGTCCCGCTGCGGGTCGCTGCGGAGTTTGAGGAGTCGGGCGGGAGTCGGGAGAGGCGGGAGTCGCAGGGGAGGCAGACGTAGGAGTAGGCGTCACAGGACCCGGGGCTTGCGGAGCGGTTGGAGGAGGCGATGCAGGAATCGGATCCGGAGATGATACCGGGGTGGTAACTGTTGCCGATGGGCGGGGAGCCGCAGGGGGAGCCGATGGTTGAGCGACCACCTGCGGCCCTGTGGCCGGATTATGAAGAGGCGGATTGGTAGTGCCTCCGCGGAATGGAGGATCTGCCGGGGCCATGAGCTGACACAGGCGGATGAGGGTCACTTCCACAAGGAGCTGTTTATTGGAGGCCGTGCGATAATTGAAATCGCAGTCGTTGAGAATCTTCAGCGCTGCATAATACCATTGCAGAGGCAGCGATTTGGCCTGGACTGTGAATCGTGCCGCCGTATCCTGAGGGAGTTCCATCAGGGACTGGGTGCGGGGATCGGCAGCCATCATTAAATCACGCACATGAGAGGCTAAGCCTCCGATAAACGACAGGGAATCGAAGCCCTTGAGCCGGACATCATTATAGATCAGCAGCGACCCCGCCACATCTCCCTTGGCGAAAGCATCCACAAGCCGGAAGAAATATTCATAATCCAGAATATTGAGGTTCTCGAGAGCGGATTCGTATGTGATGTTTCCTCCGGAGGCAGCAGAGACCTGATCGAAGATGGAGAGAGCGTCGCGCATTGCTCCATCAGCTTTGCGGGCGATTATCTCGAGTGCTTTGCTGTCGGCGGTGATGCCCTTATCCTTAGCCACATATTTGAGGTGATCCACCGTGTCGTCGATTGTAATGCGCTTAAAGTCGTAGATCTGACAGCGGCTCAGAATCGTAGGAATCACTTTGTGCTTTTCAGTAGTGGCGAGGATAAAGATGGCATAGGCGGGGGGTTCCTCAAGGGTCTTGAGGAATGCGTTGAAGGCCTGATTGGAGAGCATATGGACCTCATCGATGATGAATACACGATATCGTCCCACCTGTGGGGGCACCTGCACCTGCTCCGTGATGGCGCGGATATCATCTACACCGTTGTTGGAGGCGGCATCGAGTTCAATGAGGTTATACGATGTTCCGCGGTCGATTGCCAGACATGATTCGCATTCGCAGCATGCTTCTCCGTCGGGAGTGGGGTTGAGACAGTTGATGGTCTTTGCAAAGATGCGTGCGCAGGAGGTCTTACCCACTCCGCGAGGGCCGCAGAAGAGGTAAGCCTGGGCTAACTTTCCTGATGTGATTGAATTCTTTAGGGTGGAGGTCAGAGCTTTCTGTCCGATTACGCTGCTGAATGTGGCGGGACGGTATTTTCGGGCACTGACGATATATGGGGTTGCTGCTGCCATTCTCTATTGCGACAGAGGAGAGGGAATAGGGAGATTATGAACTTCTTACAAATCTAATAAAAAAATCCCAAATGGATGTGGTGGGGATGCAACAATATCGGGGCGTAGGCGTTACAAAATTTAAAGGAAATATGGTGCAGACGCGTGCGGGGGTGTGAAATGCGCCGCGATGATTTTGTGACTGCATTGATTTCTCAAGGTCTTAGCGAATCGAGCAATGAAAAGCAATCTATATACACGCACGGGAGATGATGGCACCACAAGTCTTGTGGGGGGTGCGAGAGTGAAGAAAAATTGCAGGCGTCTGGAGAGTTACGGTGCTCTTGATGAGCTGTCGTCGTATCTTGGCCTCGCGGCTGCCAATCCGGCATGTCCGGCAGATCTGAAGGATGAAATCCGGAAGATACAGAATGAGCTGTTCAATCTCGGGGCTTATCTGGCCACTGCGGTAGAGCCGGGTGCGACGCCGTGTTGCCGTTCATTGGCTGATGGCAGGCGTATGCATGAACTCGAGAGCTGGATAGATCGTCTGGATGCTGCCACGCCCCCGATTCGTGCGTTTGTATTGCCGGGTGGATGTCAATTGGCAGCTCAGCTGCATGTGGCCCGCGTGGCGTGCCGGCGTCAGGAGAGGGCTCTGGTTTCGCTGGCTGAGGATGAATTCGTGGATCCGGAAGTAAGGGCCTATATCAACCGCCTCTCGGATTATCTTTTCGCTGCGGCTCGATATGCTAATTTCGTGGCCGGAGTTGAGGAGGTGATCTGGCAGCAATAGGGACCGGAACTCTTAGTCAGCAAGTAATGGTCTGAGGTTAGCAAGAGATCGGAATCTCTGATGAAGAAAATAAAAAGATAAAAATAAATAAAAACTGAAAAATATGTATTGGACACTTGAATTGGCATCAAAGCTGGAGGATGCACCCTGGCCTGCCACCAAAGAAGAGCTTATCGACTTCGCCATGCGTAGCGGAGCGCCGATGGAGGTGATTGAGAACCTCAACGAGATTGAGGATGAAGGCGAGATCTACGAGAGCATCGAGGACATCTGGCCCGACTATCCCTCCAACGACGACTTCTTCTTCAACGAAGAGGAGTATTAAAGCGATTATTTCGCGTAAAAGATTAATAATCAATGGTCGAACAAAAATTAATTTGTTTGACCATTGGTGTTTTATGGCCTCAGATGGTGCGGTTTGTTTGGCCACATTCGATAATATACCCAATTATTGGTTATTTGTTTAGCTAAAATTACACCGATACAAAAATCCTCCGGAATATTCCTATTTTAGATAGAGGAAGAATATTCCGGAGGAAAACCGAGTAAGACGTGTTCTGCGGCTTCCATAAACCTCATACACTATTTCCCTTGTGAGTCTTATTGTTGGCAAAATGGATTACTTCTTTACACTCGTTATCCATTTTTACTGTGCGTTATTGCACACTTAATAACCAGCGGGGAATATCCACTATTCTTATCCCTTCGTAATCAGTTTCTTCGTTTCTGGTCCGAGCAAGTAGTAGTTTGGGATAGGCATCACGTATCTGCAACAACGGTTGCACCTCACGTTTGAAAGTCGTTTCTACTGAAATATCATCACTTACCTGAATGTAGACTTTATCCCCACCTTTCATTGCAACGAAATCTATCTCCTTCTGGTACAGTTTACCTACATATACCTCATATCCACGACGCAGCAATTCAATGAATACTATGTTTTCAAGCATTCGCCCCCAGTCCATATTTCGTTTGCCAAGTTCTGCAAAACGTATCCCGGTATCAGCAAGATAGTATTTGCTCAATGATTGCAGATAGGTTTTCCCCTTTACATCATAGCGTTTAGCTTCGTAAAACACAAAAGCGTTGCACAGATAATCTATATATCTGCCGATAATCTTATGATTGGTTTCCACCCCATCGGCTATAAATCTCCCGCTTATATTACGCGAAGAGGATATATTGCCGATATTGTCCATTAGATAATGACTCATACGCTTCATCATCGTTGGATTTCCAAGCTTGTATTTCTCTACAAGGTCACGGATAAGTATTGTTTCATAAACGTCTCGGATATATTTCTCCCTATCCGATGTCCTTGAATAAGGATATGCCCCCGACAGACCACCTACTTGAATATAATCAGTGAAGGCTTCTTGCATATTACTTTCTGCTATCTCAAAGTATGTGCAGTATTCCTTGAAACTGAACGGAAAAACATGTATCTCGATGTGGCGACCAGTAAACAGAGTGGCAAGATCGCTGCTCAAAAGAAAAGCATTAGAGCCTGTAAGGTATATGTCATACCTTTCTTCTGAATGCAGGCTGTTTATTGTAAGTTCAAAACCCTTACACAGCTGCACCTCATCAATCATAAGATAGTTGTTCACTCCATCTTTATATTGCTTTTCTACATACTCATTAAGAGCATGGTATTCTTTTAACTTTTCAAAACGGAGCTTAGTAAGATCAATTTCAATAACATTCGATGTCGAATCAACGCTACGTATATAACCGGCAAAGGCACTCAGGAGCTTTGATTTTCCCGAGCGTCTGATACCGGTCACTATCTTTATGTCGGGAGTGTTCATTACTCCTGATAACTGGTTGAGATAGTGTGGTCTGCTTATTAGTTTCATACCATGCGGCGTCCCAAACTTAAAAATATTTCATTTTTGGGACGTAAGGCAAAGGTAAGAATTAATTCCAGATTTTACAATATATTCAGTAGGATGTGCACGGAAAATATGATTTCATAATCGAGAATAGTCTCTTAAATTGGTTTTTCTGTAATTTTCAACCTGGATAGCCTTTAATTCCTTTCCATGTATTAAATTTATATGATGGACTACCAAACGTTCTAATTTAATCGGATGGTCTGTTAGGCCCCATGTGATTCTATCGCCTAAGATAGTCTTCCATAGTATGGTTTGTTGCGCCAAATGCAATGCAAAGACTGTTAAATAATTGATTGTCAAATGCAGTAGTGTTCTTCAACGAGGAGGAGTATTACACAATAAATTTGTTATAAATATCTGATAATCAATGACTGAGAAAAAGAATAATTTTCTTGACCATTGCTTTTTTCCGTTTTACCCCATAGTTTTCTTTGCTAACCCCCCTTATTTACCAAATTTTGCCGTTTTCTTGGCTAAATACCGACCGTCCTCAGAGGTTTATTAGTATTAGCAATAAGTCATAAAATGGTACTACATGGATTTTTAGTAACTTTGTATTGATGGAAAACTTAATAAATAAGAAACACAGTGTTGTATATAATTCGCCAAGAGGAATACCAATCGAGGTGATAATTGATGATACAACCTCATGGCTTAGTCAGTCTCAGATTGCCGAACTTTTCTGTATAGGAAGATCAACTACCACAAAGCAAATAAACACCACCATTAGTTCCAATGGTATGAGTAAATCGGAAGTATGTTCCATATTGGAACATACTGCTGCGGACGGGAAAGTTTATTCTACCCAATTTTACAACCTGGACATTATCCTTTTTATAGGCTATAGATACGATTTAAAAACAGCACAGGATTTTCGGAAATTTTGTGAAGTCGAGATAGCAAAAGAGATAGCAAAAAGGAACAATCGAAGAAATGCGCGTAATGCATTTTTATGGTTTGAGCGAGTAAGTAAGTCGACAATAACCTATTGCAATGAATTTCTTAAGTTGACAAAAGGACATGAAAATGTAACGAAAGATGCTATTAAGGATTATATGTCGCTTATTATCAAGCTCCGAAATGAATGTTATAGTGATGATGAGATCAATAGAATTAGCGAGTCTAAGTCCGTATTCCCAAAGGAGATAAGAGGGTACCTCTGTCATGAGGGTAATAAACCAATATTTCAACCGAACCACCTTATGTGTAAATTAGCTACACTTAGAGATGAAGTCAACCACATCAACTATGAATTCCTGATTGAGTACGATATTTTCGATCCTTCCACCGAGATTTATTATGGGGTCAAGGCCGTATCCGATGAACCTGTATCAAGCAACCATTTTATAGAGTGTGCCGAAAAAATATGGGGTGACGTGCTGGGTAGAAACATAAAAATGAAAAACAAAGATAAAAGAGGACGGCCATCATTCTATATCAAATACGAAAACAGATTTAAGGAGACTGACAATGGCAATAATGGGACATTTTGGCCATTTTGGATTCGATATGATGCTGACAAAGAGTCATTTGTTGATGTTGTGACTGCTCTTAAAACAGTATTTAAGGATTTTGGGAAATCTCTTAACAATATCCTTGATTATAAAGGTGAATTTCAGAATATTGAGAATATCTTAAAAAATAATGTTTGCTATAATAAAGACACCTATAGGGCTGTAGTTGATGAACTTGATAGCGACATACGAATTCAGTTAAAGGAGGAGTCAGTCAATGAGTTCAAAGAAATTGTTCTACCGAATCTTGAAGAAAAAGGACTAATCAAAAAGCGTGAGGATGGACTTTATCAACTTAAACCCCCATTGAAAGAGTTGGCTTCCTATATGGAGGTTGCTTTTAAGGAAATGAAAAAGAATCGAATAAAAGATAAATATCAAAATAAAGAACTTAATTCTAACCTTCCAATTTCTGCCCTTCAAGAATTTATTCGCAATGGTGGTGGGAACCCCACCAATGGAAACACATGGAGTAATAGAATCAAATTGAATGAGGAGAGATATGAAGAGATTGAAAAGGATGTAAGAAATTGGTTTAGTTAAGCCCAATAATGGCCATTTTTGCATTCTCTGTGGTTGATAGTAATTTTGCGGCTATAACAATAGAGTATGGTACCACTCTTGATGTTTTATTCAAAACAAAAAATATGGCACAAAAAAGAAAAGAAGCCTGGGACGCATATCGTCGCACCGGCATCAACCACAGCAATTTCGATCTCAATGATCGAGACGAGATCGCAGCTATCACCGGATGGAACTGCGCAAGAGACAAAGGTCGTGCAGACGCATTTCGCAAATACCACCGCACGGGGGTAAATCACAGCGAATATGACCTGACCGACCACGACCAGATTAGATCAATCCTCGATGATCGAAAGAATCGTCGGTGATTCCATGCTTCAGACTATAATAACCAATATATAGAAGTCATATATGCCAATTATAGGAATGAAGAAGCTGAACGGGCATCAGATTGATGTTCTCCGTCGTGCAATACTATTCCTCGTTGCACGCGACGGGAAGGCCCGCCTCGTGATTCTTGCATCTTATCTACTGACACTTGATGAAAATGGTTTCAAAAGCGGATACTGGTGTGGTTATCGCAAACTACACCTAATGATAGAGGCGTATCCGGAATTCTTTGAAATCTATGATGCAGATACGACTGATAGGTCAGTGCGTATTGTCGGTAATCAAGGCCATGTGGGTAATCAATATGCAAAGCAGCCTTTCGATATGAACTTCGACCACTTTGTCTATAACTATATCACTTCTGAATTCGCAGATGAAATACGCCGAGAGTATAATCTCTCGGATGGCATGGAAGATTACTGTGTATTCTGCAATTTCTTGAGGTATACTTATTACAAAGCAGAGAAAGAAGGGAAGGTATTGGGAAATGGCACTATGAGAATGTTCCACACCGGATGGTTCCACAACAATACGGATGAGGTGTATATGCTGTGGGGATATAACGATGATGGTATAGCGAAGAGGAGTTTCATACGTAGAAGTGCACCGGAAGGACGTGAAGCCCTCAGGCTCCTAGGAAATCGAACACCCCAAATGGTAGAATTTCCTGTCATACAGTTTGATACGAAACTAAACATAGAGCCTGAGTATGGTCACATATTCGATGAGCGTGTAGATCGAATGCCTGAAGAAATTATGGATATGCTTCGTCATCATCCGGATGTTAAGGGCAAAGGCGATAATCTGAGCAATCAGGATATTGTGCGCATCGGGCGCAATTTTCTTAGAAAATTTCTCGACGGATGCATAAAGGACACTCAGTCTCGCCTGAGCAACCGAAGAGATGAGGCTGTACAGTTCTGGAACAGACGTACCGATAAAATGTGCTGGTTTCTACCTTTGCGTTTTGGGTATACAGAAAGAGTGAACCTTGCATTGGTTGTCGAACTAAGTACGTTGAATGAATCACTGGTATATAGGGCTCACACCATATTGTCGCTTAAAGAGGCCTTCAAATGTGCACGTTTGCTTGGCCCTGTAAAGGCAGAATGGCTGAAGGATGCCTGGAAAGACAATAATGAATAATAACTTTTAAATCTGGAGATTATGAGTACAGGATTTCGATGCCCCGAATGTGGGAACTATGACACCGTATGGGGTCCTTTCTCTATGGACGTAGAGTGCCCATGCTGTGGCAACGTCTTCGACCCAGAAGAGGAGGAACAAGAGGATTAGTCTAATTCTCGAGAGTTAACTAACGGACACGGCTTAGAAGCCAGGTATGGGTAGAAATTTTATCGAAACATATCCGTCCACTATCACTTATTAACCCGACTGCCGGGATTCATGGTGGCCACCGCCCCGGCAGTCATAATTTATCCTTTAGAAGATTTCCCGTAACTAAAGACTCAAATAATGAAACTCAAAATACAACAAACAAATCTGGAGCCTATACGCAGCCTTCTGACATATACTGACTCGGAACAGATGATTGCCATCAGTGATGAAGATGTGGACAATCTTTTGGACTCGGCTACAACCTTATCCTTGCATACTTCATGTGGCGTCAATCTTAAAGATGCTCTTCAGAAACTGGACACGCAGGTACTCGATTGTGGAAAGGCTATAAAAGCCATATTCGTGGTGCGATACTCACAGTCATATCAATTGCCTGTTTCGGAATTGTCAGATCTCAGCCAGTATATCAATGATAATCTACCCATTGCCGATGTCCGCTGGGGATTTTCCATAATGGACGAATCCGAAGCAAATATCACAGTAGTGGCAGCGACAACATATTAAATCACAATAAGATCAATAATGAGTCTGTCATGTGCCATTGCAGCAACTGCCATCTTCTCCAAACCGATGGTCAGGATTTCCATGAGAAAGAATAGGAAGAGTAACAACTAAAACCTTCTAATGGGAGGCAATGGAATCTCGCCTCTTCTATTGCCTCCCCAATAAAGATATGTACTTAGATAGAGATTTGATTTTCCTCAATAAGGCAACCAATGATGATCTGTTGGTGCTTTGCGATATCATAACGAAAGAGAACGACGGCACTTATCGTACTACTGAGACTCTTTCCTCCACACGTTCTTACATTAGGAATTATCCGGATAATATCAAGAGGATACTGCCCGAACTTGTTCATGAGTTCAGGCTGTTCGGAGGTAATTCGGTGCTGAATTTCTTTCGAGGAGAGGGACCGGGGTATTCGGAAATACTTCGCGATGTAGCAAACAAATGCAAAGTATCATTCAACGATGCCACTTCAAAGGATGAGCATGTGGAACAAATGCTGCTTGGTAAGCTTATAAAGGAGGTTCTTGACAATGCTTCGGATTCTGAATTACGACAAATGATGCGAGAGTTGGACCTACAGATTCCTCACTACAACCGCCGTAGGGTGATGCTTGATCTTGAAAAATTGTGGAAATCGCATGATATTGCCGGATTCAGGCTCTTGACATCTGTTACTTCAACAGTCTTGACTCGATTGACGGGAATTGCTATAAGCACAGTTGCCGGAATCACACTTCCAAGATTAACAGCGGTAATGCTGGGTCCGATTGGCTTGATTCTGACCTCGCTATATTGTGCTATTGATTTTGCAGGTCCGGCGTATCGAGTCACCATCCCCGCAGTAATCCAGATTGCTTATATTCGACAAAAAATGAAATTTAACTTAAAACAATAATTACAAGTGATAGTAATATTATGGTGCGTAGCCATCCTGCAATGGCTCACCTATATTTATCTGCCTACAGTGATGATGTACGGAGTAATACGTATGATAGAACAGCATGATGTAATAGCTACTATATGTTCCCCATTTCTGGGAATCAAGAAAGTGTCTATGAAAAGCGGTTTTATTATATGGATGGTCCAGGTAATGTTTTTTGGTGTTGTCCTATATGGTATAGGTCAATGGATTAGGTTTGGAGTTAATCCACTCATAAGGATGTGGTGACATGTTAGATTATGGAAACAAACAAAGCTAATGAGCAAAGCTCAAAATACCGCAACCCCCACTTCAGACCATCACTCATAGAATGCGATACCTGCTCAGGATGCGGAAAAGTTGATTGTACCGTATGTCAAGGGTCAGCTAAATGTCCTGCATGTGATGGTACTGGGCAATACCCCTGCCAGAGTTGCGACGGGTATGGTCAATGTGGCTTATGCAAAGGAAGTGGCGAACTCATATGTAAAAAATGTGAGGGAGAGGGCCGTTTTACTGCGACATGTAAGATATGTGATGGAGACGGTATTTGTCCAGAATGTTATGGCGAAGGAGGCTATTGGCTAGGTTTATATTCCTATAAATGCTCAGCTTGCGCTGGTACGGGAAAGTGTGGTTCATGTGGGGGGTCTGGAGAAAAGGACCTGTGGTGCCGAAACTGCGAAGGGACAGGAAAAATAGAATGCTTCAGATGTGATGGCGACGGCGAATGTAGAAAGTGCGATGGCCAGGGACTCGTCGAATGTAAACGATGCGAAGGCGAGGGTAAATGTTCTCGTTGTGATGGTCGAGGATATTTCCGTTGCAAAGACTGTAGGGGCAAAGGAAAAGTCCACGAAAATCATGGACAAGGAAACACCCGGAAACAAAATGTGTCCAGACATCAAGCATCGGGCAATATCGGTACTCGCAACAGAATATCAGCTCCGTCTTACCGCCCGGTACCGATAAGAATAGTAGGTAGAATCGATCTTGAATCCAATGATTGCACCATTAATCCCTATAAGGATCCCGAATAATGATCGGAAAACAAACTGTTTTCTTGGCCAATCGCCATAATTTACTTTACTAATTTTATAACCTCAGATGTTCCGGTTTGTTTGGTCATATTCAAAGATAGTCCTATTGTCATTTTATTGCTGGATCTTTCATTAAATCGCATAGATCATCCTAAGCTCATCCACTCGTGAGTCAAACAGATTCGTTAAAAATTCAAAAGAACTATTGGCTGATTTCCCGGACTTACACAATTTTTTTCATAGGATACAATATTATAAAAGTTAACCCCGTTATATCGCAATTGCCTTTTCTGGACAACTACTAAATAATTTATATTTCAATGGATTCACGAAGAAATCAAGTGACACCAAAATATGTCTCGGAATTGTCAAGTTGCGAGATTTTTGTCTTTGAAAGTAATCTGGCAGGACATCATGATGGAGGAACTGCCAAAATTGCGTATGAGAAATTCGGTGCTGAGTGGGGTGTCGGAGATGGGCCGACAGGGAAATGTTATGCCATCCCGACACTGCACGGTGGAATCAAAGAAATTGAGCCTTATATAAATAATTTTCTGAAATATGCCAAAGCACATCCGATGAAAAGATTTCTGGTCACAAGGGTTGGATGTGGCCATGCCGGATTTAAGGATGAAGAGATTGCCCCTCTATTTGTGGAGGGTATGAGAATTCCCAATATAGCTCTGCCTCAAGAATGGATTTCCGCATACCAGCGTTTAGGCATTAATAAAAATCCGGGGAAATTTAATCGGCCGAAATCGCCGAAAGTAGTTTCGGAAGAGGTCTTGCATGAATTAGCACAAAAATATGCTTACCCTATCAGCATTGACTTGTACATGCAAGTGCCTGATGTTAAGATCCGCTATGTCAAGGATAGAGACGAGTTTGGATATACCACTTTATCAAATTGTTTTTTCTTTGATGATGGAGGAATGTATGTATGGGACAGGGACGAAAGATGGAAAGAGGATCATAATCAGGCGTTGGTAGAATTAACCTTTGGAGATGAATGTCATGGCCGAGGGTATGCTCATAGAGTGATCTTTGCCGGGGTAGCCACCGGTGTATATGATTGCAATGAAGAAATGATCTATACCGGCGATGTGCTTCAAATCGGCGAAGAATCAGATGGTCAAACGTTTGCACTCGGCACAATTAATGGTAATTACGGCTTTATTTTAGATAATTCCGCGCTCATGCTTTCTGATTGCGAGAAAAAGAAATTAAAAAGAGTAGGAACTGTATTCTATCAGCTTGATAGCAGTAAAACGCCGGTTCTCTCTTTAAACGACAGGACACGGTTGTTTCAAGGAGCGTATGATTCCATAGAAGACAGAGAATTGAAAAAGGTCATGGCAAAGTTCACTCCAAATTACGATCAGGAAGTCTGGAAATATAAGGCTTTGGACATTCTTGAAATTGAATTCAAATGGAATAAATGATATAAAGTATATGGAAAAGAAAAACACCCAATCGGAAAAAGCAAGAATGGGGCTATTGGAGAAAATCTTGTAGTCGCCAAACTGATGGAACAAGGCTGGGATGCGTTTAACGCAAACTGTACGATAAAAAATTTTAAGACTATTGATATAGTTTGTATAGATGGAAATTCAACGGATCCCAAGTCTCCTTGGAAACCCAATATCGCCTTAGTGCAGGTTAAAACCAGTGTTCAGTCTAATATACCTGCTGGTTTTACTATGGCGCAGTGTTTAGATAAGGAATATCTTGAGAAGAATGTAATGGGGCCGTATGTGTTTGTGTCTGCTAAAAAAGTTGAAGACAACAATTATGAATTCAGATATTTCATCCTTTCCAGAAGAATGTTCATTGATTTGATTCACGCCGCCCATAAGTATGCTATCTATGACTATAAAAGAGAAATAAAGGAAGAAACCATCAATGATCCTGCCTATATTAATGGTGTTAAAGTTACAGCTCCATCAGGTCTCTATCTAAGATGGATGATGGGAGAATCAGATAAGGCCAATAAACTTCACGGAGAATTTAAGAATCCATTAGAAGGGATTAATTGTGAAAACGCATGGGAAAATATTTGGCGCGATTAGATGTCTAAATATTGGAGTCTGAAACTGATTCCCTCCAAAAACCTATTTTAGCTTTTTTGTGATATAAGGAGATAAGGTTTTTACTGCCCCACGAAAAGTTGATGCACAACTTCCATATCTTAAGATGATTTCAGTGACAAGAAATTAGAATCTTGGAATTTTAACTAATTTTGCAGCATGGAGAAGAATCAGGCTAACGAAATAATATTGTATCAACCGGATGATACATTGACTCTTGATGTAAGAGTGGAGGATGAGTCGGTATGGTTGAACAGGAATCAGATTGCTGAATTGTTTGGACGTGATGTTAAAACTATTGGTAAACATATTAATAATTCACTTCGAGAAGAGTTGGTCGGACTTCCAACTGTCGCAAAATTTGCGACAGTTCAAAAGGAGGGAAATAGGATGGTTACTCGCTACGTAGAGTATTATAATTTAGATGTTATAATCTCTGTGGGTTACAGGGTAAAGTCATCACGAGGAATTCAATTCAGAGTATGGGCTAATAAGGTGCTGAAGGATTATCTACTGCGTGGTTATTCCATTAATCAGCGTTTGATGCAACTTGAAGATAGAATAGACAGGCGATTGTCGGAGCATGATCGTCATCTTCTCCAACTTGATGAAAAGGTGGATTTCTTTGTGCGATCCTCTCTCCAACCGAAGGAGGGAGTCTTCTTCAATGGTCAGATATTCGACGCTTATGCTTTGATTGCGGATTTGATACGTCAGGCTGATAAGAGGATAGTGGTTATCGAGAATTATATTGATGATTCGGTACTGGTGCAACTATCAAAACGTAAACCCGGTGTGATAGTTGATATCTATGATGGGCAGATCTCAAAACCATTGCGACAGGATGTTGAGAAACATAATGAGCAGTATCCTGGTGTAACTCTTCATAAATATGCTAAGGCTCACGATCGCTTTCTGATAATCGATGAAGATGTTTACCATATCGGAGCCTCTCTTAAAGACCTCGGTAAAAAGTTGTTCGCCTTCTCCAAGATGGAAGTAATGACAGGTGCGGAATTATTAGCCGGGTTATAATAGTCAGGTTGGTGGTTTAGCGTCTGTTATAACCTTATTTACTTGCATAATTTATACGGTAGTAAGCCAGCTTGCTGAAATATAGTGTTTACTCTTTTCTTCAATGAAGAGGAGTATTAAGTTGCAATCAGGTAAAATCTACGCCTTAAATAGTTAAAATACAAGCGATTGTCAAGCATGGAAATAACCTTGTCAATCGCTTTTTCTATTCTTTTACCGTAAAATAAGCTTGCCTATTTTCAGATAGTTACACCATCCAAAATTTGTTTGCTTGCCTATTATCCTATAATTTTGTAAATGAAAAACTAAATGGTAATGGACGATAATGACCAAATAATCATATACCAGAGCGAGGATGGAGAGACTCATATCGAGGTAAAGTTTACGGGTGAGACTGTGTGGCTTTCGCAGCAACAGATGGCGGATTTATATCAGTCATCCCGAAGTAATGTGGTTGAGCATATCAAGCATATTTATGAAGATGGCGAACTTGATGAAGAATCAACTTGTCGGAATTTCCGACAGGTTCGACAGGAAGGAACACGGCAGGTAGCCAGAGAGATTCCATTCTACAATCTTGACATGATTATCTCTTTGGGATATAGGATTCGATCGTTGATTGCCACGCATTTCAGGCGGTGGGCTACCGAGCGGCTGAAGGAGTACATTATCAAGGGATTTACTATGGATGATGAGCGGCTGAAGGGGAATGGCGGTAGTGCTTATTGGCGTGAACTGCTCGACAGAATCCGCGACATCCGTTCATCTGAAAAGGTGATGTATCGGCAGGTACTTGACCTATATGCCACAGCGGTAGATTATGACCCTAGTTCGGAGATTTCGGTTGAGTTCTTTAAGATTGTGCAAAACAAGCTTCATTTCGCGGCTCACGGCAATACTGCGGCTGAGGTAATCTATAAACGTGCTAATGCTGATTCACCGATGATGGGGCTGACCTCATTCAAGGGGGATCATCCCACACTCCGCGATGCTCAGATTGCCAAGAATTATCTTAGTGAGAACGAATTGAAGATTCTCAATAATCTTGTTTCCGGATACTTCGATTTTGCCGAAATTCAAGCAATGCGCCGTCGCCCGATGTATATGGAAGATTATGTGAAGCAACTTGACTCCATACTATCTTCCACAGGTGAAGCTCTGCTGAATGGTCCCGGCTTTATCAGCCATCAGCAGGCCATGGATAAAGCGTGTGAAGAATACCGAAAATTTCAAGTCCGGGAACTTTCACCGGTCGAGCGAGCCTATCTTGATACGATCAAGGCCATAAACGCCAAAGCGAAGAAGAAAGGAAACACGAAGGATTAATCCATAGCGGCGTTTTATCGTCAAAAAATGTCAAAATAGCATGTTGGGAGGATAAAATCAGATTTTATCCTCCCCTTTCATATTGCAGTTCGCTTTTTTTCAGTTAATTTTGCGTTTAGGTAAGCTAGATAAACAACAACAGCACTATGAATATAGCGAAAATAGCCAACGGTGTCTTTGACCGTTGTGTGGCCGATTATCATATCTCCGACA
>JAAVFV010000062.1 GCA_014800525.1 Bacteroidales bacterium
CTGCGAAAGCGGGAGAGTAGGTAATCGCCCCCTTGAGGAAGGCTCAATCGAAAGATTGGGCCTTCTTTTTTTATAAGGCTTGAGCTGGGCTCAGGCATTTTCTTCTTTTGAGGCTCGGGCCTTTTCTTTTTCTCTTCCCGGCTGCTGCTGATGGCACCGGCTGCCTCAATCCCTTTCAGGGCTTGCACAGAACGAGCTCCGCGCTGACGGGGGAGCCGACAGAGTCGGGACGGAAACGGCTTCGCGCTGAAGGAAAGGCTTCGCACTGAGGGGGCTTCGCGCTGAGGGAAAGCTTCGCGCTGAAGGAAGGGCTTCGAGCTGAAGGAAGAGCTTTGGGCTGGCGGGGGCTTCGCGGTGAGGGAAGAACTTTGGGCTGAGGGGGCTTCGCGCTGACCAAGGAGCTCGGCGCGCTAAGGAAGCTCTTGATGAGGCAATTCCTTTATATAACTAAAGTATATAACTAAAGCCGACCTATAATATAGATCGGCTTTATCTTGATAAATCCTTGAATTCAGGAATATATAAATATTATTTCTTTATTTCATATTAGATATTTTTAGTATCCACTTAGGTATCATTAGTATCAACTCATATATTAATATTCCTGGAAGCTTGGATATGTTCCTTGGCTGCTTTGCGAAGTTATCTGGAGGTGGGGGTCATGGTCATTTCGGTAAGTTGGGCCGGGAGAACATAGGATTTGATGAAGGTGGCAATCATCTCAGGAGTGATATCGGCAAGTTGAGAATCATAGTCGGTATCTAAGTCGAGACCGAAGCGGGTATAGGCCCTCATGGCTGCCAGCCAATAGGCATTCTCTCTACGGTTCTCTTTATGATTTTTGGCCATATATTCCTTTACCTTATCAAATTCCTCCCTGGAGATTCCGCGACTCATATCGGCAAGTGTTTCCTTAATGGTCTGTGCTGTCTCCTCCACATGTGTTGGGTCAGTCTTTACATAGACAGGAAGCATAAACTGTGGCGCATCTTCGCCATTCATTCCTGCCGTGACACTGCCATGAGTGGTGATCGAATAGGTCCATCCCTTCTCCTCACGCAAATCGGCAAGAAGACGCGACTTGAGAATCTGCCCTGTAATGGAAGCGAGTAAGATATTCTGCAGATTGTAGGGACAATCGAGATGCCGGAATTGGTATACTATTCCAGTGGGAGTCATCATATCTTCAGTATAATCCCATTTATGGTTGCCGGGAGTGAATCGATACCCGATATCTTTCTTCACCTCCATTCTTCCCGCTGAGGGAAGAGAGGCCACATAGCGTTCGATCAGATCTTTCATCTGAGGGGTGTCGAAGTCTCCGGTGATGTAAAAAGTGAAATCACTGAAATCTCCGAAACGATCCTTGTATTCGGCCATAATCCGGCTGTAGTTGGCTTTTGAAAGCATTTCTGCATTTAATTTATGGCCGAGGGGATGATTGCTATATACCTTTTCATGGATCAGCTCGCCCATTTTATTGACCGGCGTGATTACTTCGCTCTGCAGCTGATCCATTCTTGAATCATACCAGGCCTTGAAAGCCATCGAGTCGGGGCGCAGGTCGGTAGCCTTGAGCCAGAGCAACCTCATGGCATCCTCCAGATCCTGTGGGGAAGTAGCCGCCTCTACAGTCTCGTCATTACGGTCGGCCATCACCGATACCTTTATATCGCGGGAAGCCAGCATGCGTCTGAGATCCCCGTTAGAATGATTTCCTGCTCCACTCAGCGATAATCCCTCGTTGAAAATCTTGAGCGACGGCGCATCCCCGGGGGTGTAATGCTGAGAGAAACCCCCTTCACCGACACCACGGATAAAAATCTGTTTCTCCTTATAATCGGTAGGAAGCAGCATCACCTTAATTCCATTTGAGAGGGTGAGAAGTGTCGAGCCGAAAATGGCAGGTTGTTCGCTGACAATGTGTCCACGTGAAGGCTCAGCTCCCAGAATAGCATCATTCTTCACCCGGGGGGCATAAGGAGTTAGCGTTTCCGAATTTACACTCCGGTAAGCCTCGGTAAGCTCGGTTTCAGAGGGGAGGGGATTGGTTTTCGAGGGGCGCAGGTATGCCAGCACCACAGTGTTCTTTCCTTCGTCGGAGATTAGCGACGCCAGCCAATTCCGACAATCTTCGGCCGAAAGATTTGCAGCGATGGTTTCAATCCTGGCGAGTCGGTCAGCCGGAGTTTCGAATGTCCCTCCGTCGGTAAAATAGCGGCTTATTTCCTTTGCGATATCCGTGTTGCTACGTGATTTCTTCCGGACAGCCAGATTCCGCTCCTTCTCAAGAACTTCATTTTTAGCCCTATTGAAATCCGTGTCGTCAAAACCAAGCTTAGCGGCACGTAGAAATTCGCGATACAAAGATTTTAGTGCATCTGCGGAACGCCCCGGTTTCACCTGCGCGCGTGCCACGAGCGCCTTTACCTTCTTGGACAATAAGAAATTGGAATCTCCCACCCCTATATTGGCCACGGGCGTATTATCCTCCAGTTCGATAGCATCGAACCGCTCCACGAGTAACCCGCACACGATATCGGCCATAATCTCACGTCGCAGAAGCTCCTCATCCGACAACGCCGCATCATCATGCTTGAAATAAAGCTGAAGCATATTGGCAGCCTGCTCCGGATCGCTCTCGATCACCACAGAGAGAGTATCATTGGCCGGGAAGGGCGGACGACCAGGTTGTGCTTCTCTCTCTGAAGGTTTCATATCGCTGAAACGTTCGATAATCTTCTGTTCCATGATCTGGGGGTCGATATCGCCGGATATAATCACGGCTTCAGCCTCGGGGGTATACCATTTTCTATAGAACTCACGAAGAGCTTCCGGCGGACAATTCTCCACCACCTCCATATCCCCTATAGGCATAGCCTCACCGTAAGGACTGTCGGGGAAAAGGCGTGGAGCGGCCCGGCGAAGCATACGCGAGGCTGCATTATCACGGTGTCGCCATTCTCCCTTGATCACCCCGCGCTCTGCATTTATGGCATCATCAGAAAGCGTGAGACCATCGCTCCAATCGCGTAACACCATCAGACACGAATCCAGGGCACTCTGTCGCGCAGTGGGCACCATGGAGATATTATATACTGTTTCATCAGCCGAAGTATAGGCATTCAGGTTTTTACCGAATTTAACTCCGATGCTCTCAAGCCATTCGATTAGCTTATTATCCGGGAAATTTCGACTGCCATTGAAACACAAGTGTTCAAGAAAGTGAGCCAGGCCCTTCTCATTTTTTCCCTCGACACGCGAACCGATGTTTCTGGTAAGATAAAAATCCACCCGATCAGCCGGCTCCGTATTCCTGTAGATATAATAAGTCAATCCATTTGGAAGTTTACCCTCCTTGAGCTGAGGATCGGTTATATCCGAGAGAGCTGTGAAGGCAGCGCCACCCATCAGCAGGAGTGTGGCAAGATTACGACAATTCATATTATAATTTGTATTTTGTATTAAAGATAGATTCACGATTAGTGATGATTATATACGGCCACTTAGATGAACCTGGCTGTGATTCCGATAGTCCAGCAGCGTGAGGTTATCCCATTTGCAATATGAAGGTTGCTGAACCCGGCAAATATTCCCCCGCTCAAGCGGGTTGAAAAAGAATAGAGCCATTCGGCTCCGGCGTTAAAGGCAACACGCGATGCAGTGGCAGCCTTGAAATCCGACATGGTGAGATTGTATAGAATCTTATCTTCAGGTGACGTGCCCGGTGAAGGAAGAGATATGAGAGATGATGTGGGAATAATTCCCTCAACCCCTGCCTGAAATGAGATATAGCCCGCACGCTTAAACAGTATTGAGAACCGGCTATTCACCTTGAGATTGAGGTGTTCATCGAGCCACTCACGATTATCGGTGAGGTGCACGATACGCTGATGTCTCCATCCCAGCGTGGGAATCACATAAACGGAGAAGTTGCCACGTGTCCAGCCTGTAAACCCTGATATACTCCCCCCGAAAAGATTGTCTCTATAGAGAGTGAGAGAGCCGATGAGAGGATAGCTCCCTGAAGTGGCGTCACCGAATATATTTTCAGTTCCCAAGCGCTTGTCGGCATACCATTCTCCCCATATGGCATATCGGAATCCGTTCAAATCAGAGCTGTGTACATCCCTGTTGGCACTACCCTTGTAGCCGGCCTGAATCTGGAAAGACTTATTGTCCATATCAGCCAACGGAAGGCGATTGAGGTCTTCGATTACATGGCGCATTTTCATCAGAGATCCGGATATATTAAGAAATCCTCCCCGGTCGGCGACGGGTAAAAGATTCAGGGAGAGTTCACCGGCATTATAATCATTATAGACACTCCTCCCGGCACCGTCAAACCTGACGTAATGACTTCCGAGACCTGTGAGATGAAACAATTTAGTCTCGCCCGTTTCATTAACGAATGAGACATCCGTCGAAAGCCGATAATGATTGTATCGAAGTGAGAGACCTCCTATATAATCGGGACTCAACCGCCATCCTAATCCACCCTTGATATTGAGGTCGCCCGTAATATTCCGTGGTCGTGGATCTATTTTGCGATAGGATAATTCAGCTTTATATCCTCCCTCCACTCCCCAGAGCAACTTATCCGAGGAATGGGCATATCCTCCTGAAAAGGAATATGATTCCCGCGACAGATTCCCTCCGATGCTGTCGGCCAGGAGATAGGGGGAGATAGGGGAGACGGTTCCTGATTCGTTCCACAGGGGCGAAAGGATTTTACCATTATCGTAAGAAGCCGCGCCCCACACCGTGCTGTTCCCCGAATGAATATAGGCATCGGCGCCAATAGACATCGCTTGACGGCCATTACCCTCGGCACTCACTATCGGTCGATCAGATTTTTCGGAATTGTAACCGAGCGTGGCAGAACACTCCGATTCCCTGTACCGATAAGTCATAAGCGCCGGATTATTCCAACTCAATTCCCCTATTCGGTCCAGGCCGCGTGCATTGATGAATACACGGTCCAATATGGCGGGAGATGAACCTGGGACCACCGTATCAGACGAGATCGTGGAGTACGCATCCATACCAACCAAGCCAAGGGCTATACCGATCAAAAAAATCTTCATTAGGCTTATGCTCATTGGTGTTATTGCAACATATCTACCGGCATCGGAGTCACTCCGTCATAGGTCCGCACAGTGCATGGCGTTCCATAAGCATCTTTTGCCGTACCCTGGATTTCTATTTCTGAGGGAGTGACCATTGGATTAAAGTCAACGGTAGAATTGTTTGTATCCTGAAGGATGGGTTTTCCGGAGGGTGTGAGGCCTATCATCTTGCGGCGTACGGCGTGGAAGAAACGTGACTTATCTTTATCGAACGAACCGCAGTAGGTCCAGCCCATATCGAGTCGGGGTGTGCAGACGTTCCATTGATAGTCGGAGGCCACGGAGCAATTCACCACATCGACAATCCAGTCGTTGGGCAATCGGTAAGCCTGGCGACTCATAGGAAATGTACCGGCCTGAGTCACAATTTCATAATCAAAGGAATAGAAATAATCTTTGAGATAGATCTGCTTATCCACCGGAATACGTGCCACACCATACGCTTTGAATCCACGGTTGTGAAGCATCCAGAAAGATTGCGTGTAGCAATACCATTTATCGAGATTTTCAACGGAGGGCGAATCTATGTCAAGACTTGACGGAACTGTGCTGACATCATACCATTCCCAGTCGGCACCGCTGAGATCAAACGAATTGGGATTCATTACCCTATGATCCACTCCGGTGTCAGCAATAAGGAGATATTCTCCGGGATTTACGGGATGGTCGGTGCCGGATCCCGGTATGGTGTAGAGGGCATCCACAGTCATGGCCTCACCCATTATATCGGGCGTATAATTATTTTTCTCGGTCGTAGTGAACATTGATTCAAAAATAGTCAGACCATCTGCATAGATCACTTTATCGGTGTTGTTGTATAGTTTGATATAATCATCGCCATAATACTGATTACCGGATCTCTGAAGCGTACCGGTAAAGAATATTTCGGAAATGATCAGATCATCAGCCGTAATGTTGATATAAGGGGAAAGAATCAGATTGTTATCCCCTTTTGTCAGCACTACCGACTGGCGCAACGCCTTTAGCGTGGCAGAGGCTGCGTTGGGTAATTCCACGGTGGCGGAATAGGAAATATCGTAAAGACCCGGAATCAGATTGAGAGTTTCCCCGCGTCGGAAGCTTGTGGAGATACCATTGCTGACATTCAGAAACATGAATTCCTCATTGCTCACATCGGAGGGGTCGACCTCCGCCGGAAATTCGAGATTAATTGTGACATTTGAAGCCGGGAGCGTTGCGTCGAGACCATCGTCGCAACCGGGGGTGAGGATCGAAACGACCAGGAGCACCCATGCCGGAATTATAATTTGTGTATTGAGCAGTTTCATATCAGAATAGGAAATAGAATGATTAATCAGAACGACACATTGAGTTCCATGCCGAAATATGCTTCCGAAGAGCGACGCACGAGCAGGCCGTTGGAACGATAGTCGGGGAGCCAGTCAAGAATACGATTGACAAAAAGAGCCACCTTGAAGTGAGAACCGATTCTTTTTGTGGCCTTGAGATTGAAATAGCCGGCGAATGGTATTTTCACTGTATTGAAAGATTCCTCATTATAGTGTTTGATAAGAAAAGGGAGAAACTTATCGTCAACTCCGGTTGTCGGATATTCATGAATAAGCCCGTCGGTGGCCGAAAGATAGGCATCGGGACATCCATCGAGAGGGAGTCGGGTGGTCTTCACCCACCACATGCACTGAATGGTGGAGGTGAACACCAGACCCCATTTGGGAATCTGTGTGTCAAACATGAAGTTTGTATTAAACTGATCATTTACTCTTCCGTCACGATAGTTGTATATCCCGACATAGAGGTCGCTTACCGGTTTGCCGTCGACGACATCACTCACTGTGGCATACTGGCGCTCACTGTTTGAATATCGGGAATGGAACCAGGCACCATTTATTGAAAGACGCGTCCGCAATGGCTTGAACCGCGCGGTGGTGAGAGTGAATTCAATGCCTTGCTTCAGAATGGATGTTCCGTTGGTAGGGGTCTGATAACCACGCAACACTTTCGCATCCGTATAGGGAATTGAACTCAGCGAGGGAGGGCCGGTAAGCGTTCCGGGGTCAATGGCCGAAGCATCGTAATCTTTATAAGCGTAGGGAGCATATATGGCCGAATAACGGAATCCATCGTTGAGACTTTCATAGAAGTAAGTAACATTCAATGAATTTCCCCGCCAGCTGGAATTGAGTGAAATTTCCCATTTATTATTACGTGCCGGACGCAACTGATAGTTGACCGTATCATCTATGTAGGTCATCAGGCTAATGGCCGAATTATCCACCGGATTTGCCACATCGTAATAATTGAGCTGGATAATATCGGTATAATGCGGCTGTGGATATAGATAATCTATTGTGGGCATCTTTGTCGTTAATCCGAATCCACCGTTGACTGCCAGCCTCACAGCATTTTTCCCTGAGCCGAAGGCAGGTAATTCCCAGCTCACATTCAGGCGTGGATCGAAGTAGGGTCTGTTATGAAGATAATATAGGGAAGAGAGTCGCGGAAGCATAATCCCTCTGACACCCGCCTGAGCGATAAGCGTGTGACGGCCCAGAGAGATGTTAAGCCTCTCCTCCATAAAAAGACTCAATACCTGCAAAGCGGGGATGGTGCTGAAATCGCGTGGCCTTGTTGACCACGATGCCGAAAGAGGGCGCCGGAGGTCGTAACGTTGTCCATGACCGAGATTTTTAGAGATAGTCCATTCCAGACCCAGTTTATAGAAATGATCGGTAAGGCCGAGTGTTTTCCGGCCTTCAGCGCGGCCTTTAAGGAAATAATTGAGCGGACGGTTCTGGCTTGTGAAATCCGCAATATATTCTCCGAGGAGATATTCTCCTTTATTCTCACCGGGGATGGTTGTGGTCGGGGCTACGGCAGCACGCTGGGGCGACACCTGCTTACGACGCGACAGCTCATCATTCTGAAAACTCAGCGATGTGTTCACATTGATGGAATTAAAGAAACCACTGTTCCATAAATCGAGTTGTAGGTCGGAGGTCAAAGAGAATCGGTTGTAAAGACTTTTGTATTCATCCACCTTCATATAGTTGAGGTCCGGATCAGTCTTGGCATTGTCGAATGATCCTGTGTAATCTCCTCCTATATTCCAGATGATCCCCATGGTCTCTTTATTCCAATTGGAGCGGAATCGCGCCGAGCCGGTGATTCGGCGGTAGTTTTCAAGATTATCGCGTGGATCTGTCTTGGAATCGAGATAACTTACATCAAGATTTAGGACAGCATCGCCTTTAGGGAATCCGATTCCTTTAGCGATGGCGAAAAGTTTGCTGAATTCATCGGCCTTGAAGCGTGCGGTGAAAGGAGTCTCGCGGGAGACGCGCTTTATCTTCACCAATCCTGAAGTAAGGTTGCCATATTCTGCTGACGGAATACCTCTTACGATTTCCACACTTTCGATATTATCGGTGGAAATGGAGCGCATATCCACACCCTTATTTGTGACACTCCTGATTGAAGAGGGGGAGTCGGCCGCGCCCATTCCCGTGGCCTGCAGATTTGCATCTCCGTTGATTGGGGCCCCATCCACCATGAATAGCGTGCCGAGGGAGGAAATGGCATAATCATCATTATCGGTTTTGGCGCCGGTGGCTCCTAAATTCCCTGTTTCACGAAGAGTAATCGTATTGGCTTTCCCCATCTCCGGATTTTGCGATATGTTTCCGGGCAATAATTCCAGAAGATCTGAAAAACTTGTGGGCTGGAGGTGCTCCATGGCGGCACGTCCGATTTTAGACACACTCGTGGTGCCCTCTCCCTCTTTAGCCGTTACCACTATTTCATCGAGAACACGTGTCTTCTGGTCTTGGGTGGTGTGAAGCGTATCTGCCGGTGCCTCTTCCGCTGCCTTGAGGCGACCGACCGTGCCTAATAGAAATATTGCGATGATATGATAATTCCGGATTCTCATTTAAATGCAAAATTACTACCCCCCGACAGGGATTCCAATACTCATTTTTAAGGATAATTAAGATGGCAGAATAGTGAATTATACCATTTCTGAGTATTTCACCGGATACCTGTCAGATGTAATTTTGCAACCGGAAACATGAGGTCTACTACCATATTCAGTCATGAAACAGGTAATTATCGATAAAATCTTTATGAAAAAAACTACTCTTCCCTTAGTGATCGCAGCAGCGTTCTCACTATCATCGGCAACCGCCATGGCCGAGGCTCCCGTATTCAACTGGGGCAATCTATTCGATGGAGGTACATCGGCCGGAGATACCTCACAGGGTATAGCTGTTGCAACAGACGGTAATGTCTACTGGCACAATATCGGCGGCTCAACTAAATCCGCGCTTGATATCAGCTATGCCGGAGAAGTGCTTTTCCAGGGAGCTCCCTATGTAGGCACAAGTAATAACGGGAACTTGTGTGTGGTCAAGACATCCAGCGATGGAAAGGCTCTGTGGAATCTGCATTCCGAGTCGGGGGATTATGCATCCAATGATGGTAAGATTGTTGCCACAACTGATGGGGGAGCCGTCTTTACCGCCCGTGTGCGCCATACTGACGGCATGCTTGACACGCCCCTCACTATTGTGGATGGTACCGGTAGCCGACATACTTATGAATGGAAAGTCGACCGTCGTTATTACCGCGTGATGGTCGGGCGTCTTGATCCGACCGGAAAACTTGTATGGACTCGTTTTATTGACTGCGATACCTCACCGGCACCCGCTGCGACAGGCAATTATGCCGATTTCACCTCCGATGCCATTTCGATTCCGGCACTTACCGTGGATTCGGATAATAATATCTATATAGGGGGTAATTTCCGGAGTGTGATGAGCGTGCCCACGGCCACCGGCTCCGTGAAGATCGAACCTCGCAACGTATCTTCCTGGAATGGAGATTCGCAGCAGAATGCCGGAGGACTGTTCCTGGTTAAGTTGAACAATGACGGTTATTATGACGCTCATCTTTCCATATCCGGTGAATCTATAAAGGAAGTAATCAACAGTATAGTGTGGGATAACGGGGCGCTCTATTGGCAGGCTCTTATCAATCCGGCGCAGCAGCAGGGGACTTTGAACGTTGGAGGAAAGGCGTTTACCCCTCAGGGCGACTTCACGCCGGTGGTAGGTAAACTTGATTCCGACCTCCATACCATCTGGCTCGATCCCCTTAAGGGTGAATTCATCAACGGTAAATATGGCTTTCAGTCTTGCAATGTCAGCATTTCAGGAGATAATGTATGGTTCACCGGCATGTTCAATGGATCGGTATACGACCCTAACGGCAAACCTTTCTTTGCCTCTACCCAGGCCACTTTGCGTGAAGGTTTTCTGGCCCGTATCAATGCGGCCACGGGAGAATGTATCAAGGGCGTAAGTAGTCGCGAGGCGTTCCCCGGGAATGTGCTGACCGGGTATATATCAGCAGTGCAGAGTCCGAATGAGCAGTCGAAAGTATATGTGTATGGCTATGGAATGAACGCGGCAATCGGGATCTTCCTTCGCGAATATGATGCCGAGACCCTCGTATCATCTGAAGATAAAGCCTGGCCTTTGGCCACTCAGGGGGGCGTTCCGACCGCCAATGCATGCGGAATCAATTATGAAACACGGGAATTTTACTTTAGCGGGAGAGGAAACAAAGCTTTTGATTGCTCCGGCAAGAGTATTGCCGATAATTCCGGCTGGGCCGTGTTGATGGGAGCTTATACTCTTCCGGAGTCGAATTTCCCGACATCCGTGGTATCTGCTATCGAATCGACATCGGAGGTGAAGTGCGAAAGCAGCGAGGGAGGAATTGTCATCACTTGTGAATCCCCCGTTCATGTGAATATCTTTAACCTCGCGGGTTGCTGTATCCGGTCGGTAGATGTGGAGGGATCAATGTATGTCTCTCTTCCGGCAGGCCTGTATATAGTTGCGGGTAAGAAGGTGGTTGTCCGTTGATCAATTCGATTTAATAATTTAATAAAGAAGGAGCCGGGATTCCGGCTCCTTCTTTATTCCTTTTACACCGGGATTCCCGGTTTGAATATCTCATCTATTTATTCTTCCGATTGGGCATTGGCTGCTTCAATCCCCTCCGGGGCTTGCACACAACGAGCTTCGCGCTGAGGGGGAGCCGACAGAGTCGGGACGGAAACAGCTTCGCGCTGACGGGGGAGCCTCGCGCTGAGGGAACGGCTTCGCGCTGACGGAAAGAGGGCTTCTTTTTATTTGATTAAGACTATTTTGAGCGCGGAATTATGATTTAAGCGAGGTTTTGACTAATTTTGCAGTTTGAAAGATAATGCTCTTATCTCAATGCTTACGAAAAAATATAACCTCATTAACAATGTCACGGGCTGGATCGTGTTTGCGATCGCTCTCCTGACCTATTGGCTCACCCTCGAGCCCACCGCGTCCTATTGGGATTGCGGCGAGTTTATTATCCAGGCCGATAAGCTTGAAGTAGGCCACCCGCCGGGTAACCCTATCTTCATGCTCACAGCCCGTTTCTTTGCTAATTTTGCTCCCAATATAGAGAAGATTTCCGTTATGGTGAATGCCATGAGCGGTCTGCTCAGTGCGCTCACTATCCTTCTCCTATTCTGGACCATCACTCATCTCACCCGCCGCCTTACGGTTAAAGACGACCGGAAGGCGGAACTCTCCCTGTCAAAATATCTTGTCATCATGGGGAGTGGTGTGGTAGGAGCTCTGGCGTATTGCTGGAGCGACACATTCTGGTTTTCGGCAGTGGAGGGAGAGGTATATGCCTTCTCCTCATTCTGTACAGCCCTTGTGTTCTGGCTCATCCTGAAATGGGAGAATCGTGCCGATAATCCGAGAAGTGATAAATATCTTATCCTCATCGCCTATATCATCGGTGTGAGCATCGCTGTCCATTTGCTTAACCTTCTGTGTATCCCGGCGATCGTATTGGTATTCGCCTATAGGAAATGGAAGGATATGAATCTTGTGAAATCGCTGATTGCATTGCTGATTTCATTCGCCATAATCGTATTGGTGCTTTATGGCTTGGTTCCGGGCTTCATCAAGATGGCACAGCGGTTCGAGCTGCTCTTCGTGAACGGCTTCCATATGAGCTTTAATTCAGGAGCACTTGCCTATACCATCTTAGCGGCCGCCATATTTATCTTTGCCCTCTACACCTTGCGCGAACGCAGATCAGAGGGACTGATGAAATGGAGTTTCTTCGCCGCTGTATTTGTGAGCGGCATCCTCTTTATAGGCTCAGGATGGTGGCTTGGCTGGATACTCCTTGCCGCCCTCGCCGCATGGCTCGTATTCGACAAGCGTCCCTTCCCGGTGCGCGTGGTCAATATCATCATGTGGAGTATTGCTGTGATATTCGTAGGCTATTCAAGCTATGCCCTGATTCTTATCCGCTCGAGTGCCGACACACCGATGAATCAGAATTCACCGGACAATGTATTTGATCTGGCCTCTTACCTTAGCCGTGAGCAGTATGGAGAGACGCCCCTTCTTTACGGAGAGACTCTCTATTCGGGAGTTCAGAAAGAGCTGAAGGGAATGGAGGGAGATACGGTGCAGGTGCGTGAGGACGGATCTCCGGTAGTGCTTCATTACCCCTACTACGGACAGGTGATAGAGAAAGGCGCTCCGACCTATAAGAAAGGGGTTGCCAATGCCGAGCCCACAAGCTCCGAAGGATTCCTTACAGAAGAAGAGAAGCAGAAGAATGCTTCCCTGGCAGCCCGTGGGGGTGATTATTATGTATTGAGCGGTTATAAGCCGGAGCCCAAATCGAATCCGGAGCTCAATATGCTTTTCCCGCGTATCTACAGCCGCATGGGCGCGCATCGCGAGATGTATAAAACCTGGGTGAATCTTGACACCACCTCCTCCAACCTCCATGAGCTCTATGCCGTGGATGCCGCTACGGGGGAGAAGGTGCCGGAACTTGACACTCAGGCACAGCCGACATACAATCCCTACACAGGGACATTCGCGTTCCCGCAGAAGTTGGGCTATCGCCCCACCTTCTCGCAGAATCTCGCATACTTCTTCAACTATCAGCTTATCCACATGTATATGCGTTACTTCATGTGGAACTTCGCCGGCCGTCAGAACGATATTCTGAATCAGAACGGTGAGCTGGATGCCGGAAACTGGATTTCAGGCATCGGATTCATTGATAATGCCCGTCTTGGCGACCAGAGCCTGCTGCCTGACGACTTAGGTAAGAATAACCAGGGTCATAACGTATTCTATATGTTGCCGTTGATTCTTGGAATCATCGGTCTCGTATGGCAGTCGCTGGCCGGAAAGAGAGGTATAGAGCAGTTCTGGGTGGTTTTCTTCCTGTTCTTTATGACCGGCATCGCTATCGTGCTCTATCTTAATCAGCCGCCGGGTCAGCCGCGTGAGCGTGATTACGCCTATGCCGGCTCCTTCTATGCGTTTGCAATATGGATCGGTATGGGTGTGGCCGGCCTCTGGAGCCTGCTGAAGATCATCATGCGTCCTAAGGCAGCTGAGGCAGCCGTGAAGGCAGATGGCGCCTCCGAGCTGAAGGAGGGCGAGATTCCGGCCCAGGCTACTCTTGATACCGAATCCGCACCCTCGCAGACTCCTGCTGCCAAAACAAGCCTTTACGCTGCAGCGTTGGCTTGTCTTCTGGGTCTGATAATTCCGATTCAGATGGTGAGCCAGACATGGGACGACCATGACCGCTCCGGCCGCTATGCCGCGCGCGACTACGCATCCAACTATCTTGAGAGTCTCGAACCGAATGCAATCGTATTCTGTAACGGCGATAATGATACGTTCCCTCTCTGGTATGCCCAGGAGGTGGAAGGAATCCGTCCTGATGTGAAGATTGTCAACCTCAGCTATCTGGCTTCCGACTGGTATGCCAACCAGCAGATGAAGCAGAGCTATTCGGCAGCCCCGATCGACTTCACCGCCAAGCCCTCCGATATTGCATATGGCAAGATGGATGTGGTGATTCCCGGTCAGGAGACGGCTCCTGTGGATATGCTCACGGCTCTGAAGATGGTCTATTCCGGTCAGAGCTTCAATGAGGGATACGGCTATCCGGCATTCCCGAGCGGAGTGCTGACAATTCCGGTGGATAAGAAGACCGTACTCGAGCGCGGACTCGTGGCTCCAAAGGATAGCGCCAGGATTGTGGATCAGATTGTGGTCGATCTCAATCAGGCCTCATCTGTAAGAGGAAAGGGATATGTAAGCCTCAGCGAACTTCTGATGTTTGACATCATCGCCACAAATGCCGCTAATGGCTGGAAACGTCCGATCTACTGGTGTTCATCCGTAGGTCAGGAATATCATACGGGCCTGACCGACTATCTCGTCTCTACCGGTATGACCCATCAGTTGGTGCCGACCATCCAGAAGGGTCTCCCGGCCCGTACGGATCGTGCCTATGATGTGGTGACTAAGAAATACCGCTGGGGTGGAGCTGACAAAGCCACAGCATCCGCCCGTCCCTATTTCGATGAGACTGCCCGCCGTATGCTGGTGGCTACCCGCAATTCGATGGTGGATGTCGCCGCACAGTTGATTGTGGAAGGCGACGAACTCAAGGAGCAGGGTAAGGATAAGGAAGCGGCCGATAAATATGCCAAGGCCCGGAAGACTCTCGAGATGATGGAGAAGAATCTCGGAGAGAACACCACCGGCTATGGCATTACAGTGGCGATGTCGTTGCCCGACTATTATGGAATGATAGCCGAACGCACCGGTGATGCCAAGCTGAAGGCGAAAGCGGCCGATATGCTCTATAAGCAGATGGCACGATTCATCCAATATGCGGCATATAACCGCGCGATGGCCCATGAATTCGGTCAGGGCATGAGCATGACAATGGAATCGCGACTGCTCCCATATCAGTTTAATCACTTCGTGGAGCTATATGAGACATATGGCGGCGATCGTGCTAAAACGGATGCCCTGCTGAAACGTTACGGATATACTCGTGAAGAGATGGCGCAGATGTATGAGATGGCATATGGCGGCGGCTCTGCCCAGAGTAGCGGAGACTATATCAGCGAGCTTGCACAGTACGCCCGCGTGGTGAACGACCTCGCGGCTCTCGATGCAGCCACATATGCCACCACACCGGAAGATCACCGCAATGTCGATTCGCTCTATTTTGCCATTTATGAGCAATTGCTCCAGTCGGGTCTTACCCGTGAGGAGCTTGAAGCGAATGAGGATATCAAGAAGGTGGATCTGACGCGTTCGAAGCGTCTCTATGACGCTTACAGCCGTAATCATCCTGAATTAGGTCAGAGATGATAATCGAGCGTCCGCCACGGATATTCCGATGGTTGGTTCCGGGAGCGGAATTTCGTCGTAAAGGTGAGGGAGAGCGGATGGTCTACCTCACTTTCGACGATGGCCCGATTCCGGAGGCGACTCCTGAAGTATTGGATATTCTTGACCGATATGGAGTGAAAGCCACATTCTTCATGGTAGGGGATAATGTGCGCAAGTATCCGGCTCTCCTTGAGGAAGTGAAGCGCCGGGGCCATAGAGTAGGGAATCATACGATGCATCATCTCCAGGGATCGGGAGTGACCACCCGCACCTATCTGCGGGATGTATGCGAGGCAGATGAGTTAATCGGAAGCGATCTGTTCCGTCCGCCGCATGGTTGGTTGCGACCGCGCCAGACCTTGGCGCTGCGTTCGAAATATCGGATCGTGATGTTCGATCTTGTGACTCGGGATTACAGCAAGCATGTCGATGCGCCCGGTGTGGTGGAAAATGTGAAACGCTACTCGCGTCCCGGAACCATCATCGTGTTTCACGATTCTCTGAAGAGTATTCATAAACTGCGCACCGCGCTCCCCGAATCCATAGAATGGCTCATGAGCCGTGGATATGAATTCGGAATATTATAAGAAGTTGTCTAAATCGGAAAAGGAAAGTAGTCGGGAGGAATCTCAGATTGACTGATCCGGAAAAGAGATAAGAGATACAGGAAGCATGAAGAAAGTACTTGTAGTCGGAGCCGGCGGATTTGCGGGCGGATTCATCGTGGAAGAGGGCCTCAGACGCGGATACGAAGTCTGGGCCGGTGTTCGCGCCACGACCTCACGTCAATGGCTCACGGATGAGCGCATACACTTCGTCGAGATTGATTTCACCGACTCAGCCACAATTGCCGGATCTCTTCGTGCGGCCCTTCCCGAGGGTGAGAAATGGGATTGGATAGTGTTCAATTTAGGAGCCACAAAGGTGGTGCGCTATTCTGATTTCGATTCGATCAATTATGGGTGTCTGAATAATTTTCTCAATTCCCTCCATGCCACATCCAAGATTCCGGAGCGACTGCTCTATATGAGCAGCCTCTCGGCAGTGGGGCCGCGGGATGAGAAGAATTATAATCCGATTTCCGAGGAGACGATTCCCATTCCCAATACGCGGTATGGATCATCGAAGCTTAAGGCCGAGCTGCGTCTTATGAGCCAGTCGGAGATTCCCTATATCATTTTCCGGTGTACAGGTATATATGGCCCCCGCGATCATGACTATTTCCTGATGTTCGAATCGATCAAGAAAGGATTTGACTTCACGGTGGGCTATCGTCCACAGATGCTCAGCTTCCTCTATGTGGAGGATCTGGCCCGGGCGGTATATGAGGCGCTGGAGAAGGCCCCGACCGGAGAAGTGTATAACATCGCGGAGCCTCAGACCTATACGCAGAAAGAATTCCGCAAACTATCGGCCGAGGCACTCGGAAAGAGATTCGTGATGCCTGTGGCCGTGCCGGTATGGGGACTGAAGGCGGTGACGAGTGTGGCGGGAGCCTGGGGAATGTGGCGCAAGAAACCCTCGACACTTAACAGCGATAAATATCATATCATGAAGCAGCGCAACTGGCGTGTGGATACCTCGAAAGCCGAACGCGACTTCGGATTCCGCGCCGAGGTCGATCTCCGGGAGGGAATCCGGCGGAGTGTGGAATGGTATAAGAAAGAAGGATGGCTTTGAACAAGGTAGATTCCATAGTGCATACCGCCGATGGACTTCCTATTCCTCCGGCCCTTCCCGATTCGCTGGCCAAGACGATACTCTATCCCGAGCCGACCTATGGGATGGTGATTGAGAATCCGATGGTCACTTATTCCGAAGGGAATCAATATGTGGAACAGGGAGTGGGCCTGTCGTGGGTATTCCTCGTGATTGGGATTCTGTTCTTCGCCGTGGGAATGAAATTCCGTAACGATGTGAAATACCTCAAGGCCACGTTTTCTAACCTCTTTGAGGTAAAGATGCGTCAGAACGTGTTTGATGACACGGTGAAGGAGATATCGTTTATCATTCTTCTGAATTTATTGTGGATCTGCTCAGCCGGAATCCTGCTATGGCAGACGGTGAGGATATGGGGAGGTCTACCGGAAGAATGCTTTGCGGCTCCATGGAGTGAGGCTGCCGGGATAGGGATAAGCACTGCCGCAACAGGAGTCTATGTGGGGTGTCTGTTTATCGGCTATTGGGTGATCGGGCGTGTGTTTACGGATAAGACACGCACCACGCTCTGGACAAAAGGAGCATCAGCGGCAATGGCCGTGGAATCGTTGCCGATGGTTCCGTTGGCATTGCTCACACTTTGTTATCCACCATGGACAATGACCATACTGCCAATAGCGGCAGGAGTGTTTATTGCGGGGAAAATAATATTTATTTACAAAGGATTCCGCATTTTTTTCAACCAGATGGCTTCATGGATGCTATTTTTGTATTATCTTTGCAGTCTGGAAATAGTGCCGTTGATTCTGACCTATCTGATAACAGTGCAGGTCTGCATGCGGATCTTATAGCAAACGAGATGAAACACAACAAAATACTGGTATCCCAGCCTCAGCCGACGTCTGAGAAATCGCCGTATTTCGACGTAGCCCGCAAACACGGAGTAGAGATGGTGTTCCGACCCTTTATCAAGGTGGAGGGCCTATCGGCAAAAGAATTTCGTCAGAGTAAGATAAATCTGGGAGAATACACGGCTGTGATATTCACAAGCCGCACAGCCGCTGATCATTTCTTCCGTTTATGTGAGGAGACCAGAGTGAAAGTTCCGGATACAATGCGATATTACTGCACTTCCGAATCAATCGCGCTCTATCTCCAGAAATATATCGTATATCGCAAGCGTAAGATCGCTTTCGGGAAGAGCGGTAAGCTCGATGATGAGCAGCTCATGGCCGCTATGCTGAAAAATAAGGATGAGAAGATCCTTTTCCCGATTTCAGATGTGCATAAATCTGAGGAAGATGTGCTCGAGGAGAATGGTCTGGATGTGACCAAGGCAGTAATGTACCGCACGGTCAGCAACGATTTCCAGCCTGACGACTCGCTTGATTATGATATGCTGGTATTTTTCAGTCCTGCCGGAATTGACAGTCTTAAGAAGAACTTCCCCGATTTCGATCAGGATGCAACCGGCACAGCAATCGCTACATTCGGTGCCCCGACAGCGAAGGCCGCCGAGGAAGCTGGTCTGAGAGTGGATATCTCGGCTCCTTCAGCACGTTTCCGCTCGATGCCCGATGCTATCGATGCCTATCTCGATGCGCTCAAGGAGAAGGAATAAGCCTGTGTAATGAGTGGAATCCATTTCCGAACTCCATTATGAATGTTTCAATTAATATGAAACTATAATAAACTTAACAGTCCTCATTCCGCTATAGCGGAATGAGGACTGTTTTGTTTTTTCCCGAGGAAATATCAATACCATGAAAAATGTAGATGAAACTATGCTGGGACGTCTATATCTGAAAGATACGGCATTCCAGAACCTTATGCAACGACGTATATTCAATGTGCTCCTGATCGCCACGCCCTATGATGCCTTTATGCTGGAGGATGACGGACGTGTGGAGGAACAGGTGTACGATGAATATGTGAAACTGAATCTGTCAAGTCCGCCACGCTTCACTACGGTGGCCAACTATACCGAAGCCCGCGAAGCTCTGGCTTCCAAAACATTCGATCTCATCATCGCCATGCCCGGTGTGGATATAAGCGAGACATTCCGGGAAGCGGTGGAAATCGACCGGATGTATCCTGAGATTCCCTTTGTGGTGCTTACCCCGTTTTCAAATGAGGTGAGACGCAAGATTGCCAATGAAGATCTCCGCGGAGTGGACTATGTGTTCTCATGGCTTGGAAATGTGGATCTCATCCTCGCCATCATCAAGCTTATTGAGGATAAGATGAATGCCGACAACGATATCAACGAAGTTGGCGTTCCGGCTATTATCCTTGTGGAGGATTCCATCCGCTTCTATTCCTCCAACCTTCCCCATCTCTTCAAATTCCTTCTCAAGCAGTCGAAACGATTCGCCACAGAGGCCCTTAATGAGCACGAGCAGATGATGCGTATGCGAGGCCGGCCGAAAGTGTTGCTGGCCCGCGATTATGAGGAGGCTATGAGTCTGGCGGAGAAGTATGGGGAGAATCTGCTGGGTATTATTACGGATGCGCGTTTCCCGCGAAATGGAGTGGTGGATCCGGAAGCGGGTATGAAATTCGCTGAGGAGGTGAAGAAACGTTTCCCGACCATTCCCATCATCATGGATAGCCAGGAGACTGAAAACCGATTCAAGGCTGAGAAAGAGGGCTATACCTTCATTGATAAGAATTCCAAGACACTTGCACTTGATCTTCGGGAGGGAGTGACCAAGAAATTCGGCTTCGGCGACTTCATATTCAGAGATCCGGAATCGGGAGCTGAACTTATGAGGGTGTCCAAACTGGCCGAACTCCAGAAGAAAATCAATGATATTCCGGATCATGTGCTGTATCATTACAGTAAGTCAAACTCCATCTCCCGCTGGCTATATTCGCGTGCTCTTTTCCCGATTGCCGACCTGCTGAAGCATTTCAATCTGCAGGATGAGGCAGATATCCCTAAGGTGAGACGTCTGGTGTTTGAATCAATCGTGAAATACCGCCGGATGAAAAACCGCGGTGTCGTGGCGATCTTCAATAAAGACTCTTATGATGATTACAGCAACTTCGCCCGTATCGGAGAAGGCTCGATGGGAGGTAAGGGCCGCGGACTGGCATTCATCGACCAGATAATAAAGCGTAACCCTGTGTGTGATGATCTTGATGGAGTGCAGATCACGATTCCGCATACCGTAGTGGTTTGTACGGATATCTTCGACGATTTCATGGATGCCAATGGTCTCTATCCTGTGGCTCTGTCGAAAGCTCCAGATGCTGAGATCTTAGACCATTTCCTTGCTGGGAAACTGCCGGAAGAGGTGGTGGATGATCTGGTGGCGTTCTTCGATGTTGTGAAGCGACCGTTGGCCATCCGGAGCAGCTCGCTCCTCGAAGACTCCCATTATCAACCTTTCGCCGGAATTTATTCCACCTACATGATTCCCTATGTGGAGGATGCGGAGATGAGAAAAGAATTGATATGCGGGGCCGTGAAGGCGGTGTATGCCTCGGTGTTCTATTCCGATTCGAAGGCCTATATGAATGCCACGAGTAATGTGATCGACCAGGAGAAAATGGCTGTGATTCTTCAGGAAGTGGTGGGGGAATACCATGACGGCTATTATTACCCGAGTTTTTCGGGCGTGGGGCGATCGCTTAATTATTATCCGGTGAACGATGAGAAGACGGAAGAAGGAGTGGTAGAGGTTGCCGTGGGGTTGGGTAAGTATATTGTCGATGGAGGGCTTGCGTTGCGCTTTTCGCCGAAGCATCCGGGGAAGGTGATGCAGACCTCGACCTTAGAGCATTCCCTGCGCGACACCCAGACCTCGCTTTTTGCTCTTCCGGCCACTCCGGATGGAGTGTATGATTTTAAGGTGGATGATAGTTTCAATATCGTGAAGCTTTCTGTGGCGGATGCCTTCAAGACGGGGGCTTTGAAATATCTTGTCTCAACCTTTGATGCCTACGACCGGATTATCCGCGACAACGACTTAGGGAGGGGCCGTAAGATAGTGACCTTCGCCAATGTGCTCAAGCATGGGGTGTTCCCTTTGGCGGAGGCCACTGACTTCATGCTTACAACGGGTCAGTATGCCATGGGGCGCCCTGTGGAGATAGAATTTGCCGGGAAGATAAATCCCGTGAAGGGTAAGCGCGGAGAGAAGGGCACGATCTATTGGTTGCAGATCCGACCGATTGTGGACAAGAAGGAGATGCTCGATGATAGTATCACGGAGGTGGATGATGATCGTTTGCTTTTGCGGTCGGAGACAGCGTTGGGGCATGGGATAATGGATAATGTCCGGAAGGTGGTATATGTGAAGCCGGATACATTTGATTCGATGCGCAATCCGGAGGTAGCCCAGGAGATAGAGCGAATCAACAAGGAGATGGTGGAACGTGGCGAGCCCTATATCCTTATCGGGCCGGGTCGCTGGGGTTCTTCTGATCCGGCGTTGGGAATACCGGTGAAGTGGGCTCAGATTTCGGGAGCTCGTCTGATAGCGGAATCGGCATTGCCGGGCTATCGCATCGAGCCGTCGCAGGGCACACATTTCTTCCAGAACCTCACCTCATTCGGAGTTGGCTATCTCACGGTGGATCCATCCGGAGGAAACGGTTATATCGACATGGACTGGCTTCAGAGTCTTCCGGCAGTGGAGGAGACTGACGCCATCAGGGTTGTGGAATTCCCGGATCCCCTTCTGATAGCCATCAACGGCCGCAAATCGAAAGGTATTGTCTTCAAGCCGGGTCGGGAAGAGAAATAAAAAGATTAGACCAATTTACCGGACTCCCATAATTAAAAATTAATATTGCTGTTGTACAAATGTACGACAGCAATAATTTTTTTGTCAACTTTTTGCAGTCCTGTTTTGGGGGAAGCAGACAAAAAAGGGAAGCAGACGGTCCTACACTTCCCTCATAAATACAAATTAAAGCGACTCCAAGATAGCTTAGGTCGCTTTAATTTTAGATAGAAAATATGCTTATTTAACCATTATCTTTCTCACCGAACCGTCAGAGTAGCTAACGATATTGATACCTTTTGCCGGACCTGATAGCTTATGACCCCAAAGATCATAATAATCTATTATTTCAACATTATCATTATCGGCTTGATAAATTCGCTCAATTCCACTATCTTCTCTGGAGGAGTAGTAATAATCGAGATGGCTTGATATGGAATTATTCCATTCATCATTGCCATTGGCATATTCAGGATTATAATATTCGTTAGACGATAGGTTCTTGTTTTCGTAAAACACTTTTCCTCTGTTGGCGTCCGGCCACATAAAGATCTTCGAGCAGTCGGCAGAGAAATCATATTCCACATCCCAGCCGGTAACCTTAAGAGGAGAGCCTGAAAGACAATCAAAGCTTACATATCCAGTCATTACGTCGCGAGGCCCCCATGTAAACTGGTCGAGGGTTTTGAGAACAAGTCCCTGAGCACCTCGAACCCAATGACGACCTTCTATAGGAGTCTCATATTCAGATTCAGGATTAAAGTCATCGGAATAGGTAAACTCTTCCTTGCTGACAGCGGTTTTTTTTCCATTGTCATAACGGAAACTCTCATATCCAAGATACCAGTGATAGCCTGGCATATAATGGCGAACCTCCTCCTCTTTCATATCAAAGCCTCCGTTATTATTGGCAGAGAGTACGGCATAGTAAGTTTCGCCGCCAAAACGATTGTTACGGACTATCTCACGGCGTCCTGAGGTTGTAGTCCCATCTGGTGCGACATTGAGTTGAGTGGAGACAATCTCAGTCTCACCGTCTTCTAATTCATAGTATTCGTATACAACCCTATAGGTGTTGACATAGTCGGTTGTCTTCTTGAGGCGATAGAAATTATGCAATAGGATACGTCCATATTCATCATATTCATTTATTTCTTTAGAGTTGTACTTCTTATCGCCCCATTGTCCGTAACCATCACCGCCACTCCAGTCCTGCTTATCACGATTCCAATACAATTCCTCACGCATAATCAATAGAGCTGCGTCATTGTATGTATAATCGGTGTGCTTATACTCAAGCCATGCGTTATTCTCCCAAGTGTAGTCAATTTGTTGCGCATCATCGCCATTTTGTGTATATGAGAATTTTTGTCCTTCATACACGTCATCTTTGTTACCTATCCATGAAGAAGAGTAAGCGTCCCATATATAAGGGAAATACGAGGTGAGGCGGCTCATAGCGTCATAGGTGGCGTCATTTTTCATTACCGGCATCCAGTCGGATACTTCCTTCGTCCAAAGGTAAAATATCTCAGACGTAGTATTGTAGTTGATATCTACAGTATATTCTCCTTTTTGATAGGGCATCCATTCTCCCTTAGAGTCAGGGAGGTAAGCTATCTGGATTGAATATACAGGAGAGTCACCGTCATAGACGTACTCGACGCGCATTGATGAGCCACTCATCGAAACCTTTTCTGCGCTTATGAGTCGTCCGAGGGCATCATATTCATAGGAATAATAACCATCGATCTGAAAACCGGTTCCCGCAGGATTAGGAAGATAGTTGCGGCAGACCAGCGGTTTGCCTGTTTTGGTATAGGTGAATTCCTGCTTGCTCATCAGTCGGCCGTCAAGGTAATGACCGACGATGGAGTCCATCTGTTCCCCTGTATTCTGGTTTGCGGAGAAGAAAGATGTCGATAAAGCAGGATTCTCTGCGTTCCATCCGTAGAATACATTGGCACGTGTATCCTTCATGGCCTTTTCTGCTTGTTCCCTGATACCGGAGAAATCGGGAGTTGCCGTTATGACAGATGCTTTACCTTTGGGAATAGGATTAATACGCGACTCAAAACCCGAGAAACCTTCGGGGACTGCTGAGAAAACATTCATCGCAGCTGCTGCCATCAGTCCGGATGAAAGTAGGATAGTAATTTTTCTGCTCATTGATTAGTCGTTTTATATTTATTTAGAAATCATTATTTTTTTAGCCTTGTTTCCACTGACCGAAACATAGATACCGGGTAACAGATATCCTTTCGTAATCGTAAATAAGATAATACAGAACAATACAGATAGACGCCTGAATATATTCCTATTCATTATTGGAGGTATCCGATAATTCATATATTGGGGATTTTTTTGCAAAGCTATTTCTAAAAGCTATTTCTTTCAAATAATAAATTTCCCGTTTTTCCAAATTGGAAAAACGGGAATGAATACTCTATAAATAAGATAATTAGTCTAAAGACTTCATCAGTGCTCTTTGAAATCAGATATCTTCAGGCGCTTAAATCTCACGGAGTTTCTTACGGTATGCAGATGGTGAAAGTCCTGTCGTTTGTTGGAATATTTTGTAAAATGTGGTTTGCGAGTTGAACCCGGCCATACCGGCTATTTCCATTATGGGAGAGTCCTTATAAGTTGGTATTTCCATCAGCCTGAGAACCTCAGCTATTCGGAAAGAATTTATATATTGCGAGTAGTTCATATCGGCGTTCTCCTTTATGCACTTTGTGAGATAAGTGGGATTAGTACCAAGCAACTCGATTATTTTCTCTCTTGTAAGCAGAGGATCCTTAAACAAATGATCTTGTGTCATCAGTTTTTGAAGAGATTTAAATATGTCCGCAGACTTATTTGAATTCAGTTCTGAAGAAGGATACGTAGCTTGAGTTTGCAGATGCTCTAAACTGGCAATTCTCGTTTCGAATTCGGCATTCTCCTTTAAGATTCTAAGATTCTGGTTTACAAGGTTACGATATTGACGCTTACGATGCTTTATAGTACGCAACACAAGTACTATTACTATCATGGACAACACCAATAAAACGGAAAGTAAAACTATGACTGTTCGTTGGATTGTGGCTTTCTGACGTTCTAACTCCGTCTCGTGTTCTTCCTTCATCAGGGCTAGTGTAAGGGATCGTTCTTTAACCATTCTGTCACACTCGGTGAGAGCCGCATTAGACTCTGCTTCATAAGCGATTCCCAGATAATGGTAGGCATTCATAAACATACCCTGACTGTAATAATTATCCGCTATCTGCTTGGCTATCATTGCCCGATAATCAGAGGACGAGTAACGATCAGATGAGACCAATGCTTTCAGCAGCCACTCGTTTGATTCATCAATCTTTCCCTCTTTCTCAAAGTTCTTCCCTACGACGAACTGAAGCTCATGCAAATAGATTGGTGCGTTTCGTTGGATGGAATCTTTGATAGATAACAGAATCCGATTAGAATCCAAAGTCTGGTTTTTATGGCTTAGGATGACACCTTTCAACAAATCAAGCCGTATTCTGTCAGCATATTTACCCATCCTGCCTATAGAGTCTGCAATAGACAGCGTAGTCAGTGCATCATCGTATTCTTCACGAAAAATCTGAAATTCGGCAATAGACACTAATCCACTGTACATGTAATAGGAATCCTTCCTTTCTACCCCGTATTCATAACATTTCCTTGCGTATTGAATGCCTGACGTATCCTTCTGAAGCCGGGCTATCTGTGCGAGATTGCTGTATGCTCCGCCTTTCCCGCCCGGGTATTCAAGACTTTTCAGTAAATAATGCTGGGCAAGATAATAATTAGCATTGACCTTTGCCTCATATATTCCGAGACAGTTCAATATTTTCCCTGTCAGTGTGTCATTGCAGTTTTTCTCTGCTAAGCTTTTTGCGTCCATAAGACAGCTTATACCCTGCTTGGGATTATCAGAAAACACCTCTGAAATTCCTTTATAGAAAAGACTACAAGCATAGTCATTTCCAGACTTGTCTGTCTCTGTGTCTAACAGTAACGATGAAGCGTAATATCCTAAAGAAGTATAATCTCTTATTGAAAGAGCTTCCTCACATTTCTCTATTAGTTCATTTTTTGAAACCGAATGATAGTGGGCATTTCCATAAACAGAAAGAGATACCGATAAGAATATAAGTATTATTAGGAAACAAAGTACAACTTGATGATATGCGATAAAATATCCAGTCCTAAAAAGATTATTCATATAAACTTCATA
>JAAVFV010000063.1 GCA_014800525.1 Bacteroidales bacterium
CATTTCTTAGCAAAGATTCCTTTTTCAGAGGCAGAAAGTTTTTTATAAATCTCCGATTTGAAGATGTCTGCATCTGAAAGTGGTAATCCTCTATTGTTGAGAGTCGAGAAGATTGTCAAAGCGGTGTCCAGACTATCGGCCGAGATTGGCAAAAGAATGGAATAGTTAAGCAATGCGTTGATAAACTGATACATATGCATGGGATTATCAACGGCTTTATTTTCATACAACTCAATAAATTTATTGAAGTTATGGGAATAGTTATCCTTTGAATCCTTATCAGCCTCGCCTGTTTCCAAGATTTTGCGAAGTATTTCATTTCCTTTGTCGGTAGCAACCTCGGAATGTAGAAGCGTCTTTGATTTATCTACTTCCCCTGTCAATTCATTTTCAAGCCATAGGGCAGGTTGAATTTTAGAGATGAAATTGATTACTTCCTTAGTCTTATTCTGTTCATTCTCTAATTTCGCATATACGGCGCGTAGTAGCAGAAATAAGGATGTGATTCGCTGTTGTCCATCAATAATCTCCTTCTCTCCATTCGAATTCTCATAAGAGACGATACTTCCAAGGAAATAAGTCTTAGCTCCTTCCGGTGTCGTTCTCTCTATTGAAAATTCCCAGAGATCGTCAAACAACGTTATAACCTCATCGTCTCCCCACGCATATGGTCGCTGATACTCAGGGATTAGAAAGCGATGATCCTTACCGCTTTTAAGAAGCTCAATGACTGTCTGTTTATTTACACTGATATTATTATTAGCCATAGGTCAGAATAATTATTAGCCATAGGTCAGAATAATTATATACTCCTTTTTGAAGAGAGACAATCTTAGTTATAAATTGTACTTGGAGAGTCGCCCTTTAGGGTGCAAATATAATAAAAATTATAGAGTAATAGAAGAGCCAGGACACCCTTGAAAAGTGATTTATGAGGGACAAACAGATAAGAAACAATGAAATCCTATGTTGACTTGATCCATACAGCCTGTTGTCAATAAGTCACACTTTAGCATTCTTTCTTAACTTTGTCATATTGTTGGAAGACCTCTCTACAAGTTTATAATATTGTTTTGTTCGATGCAGAGGCGGTTAATCTATTGTCTTACAAAAGAGTAGAAATCAAATTCGTACAAGTGTATCGTACATTTTCTATGTTTGTGAGTAGTTAATTCACTGCTATTTAATACATTACAAATCGCATTTGCCTCATTTCGTGTTGATTTTATAGGCATTCAGCAATTTTCAATTGCCAAAACGACACCAGTGACCCAATGCAATGTTACTCATCATCTCCCGAAATTGCAATAAGTGAGAGCCGAATCAAGCTTGCTTGAATTATGCCGAACGCACAGCGATTACCTAAAAGGAATATCAAAGCAATATCCAAATTTTAACATTCATAGTCTTGCTCCGCGCCGTACAAAACCGGCGAAAAAGTCGTTAGATTTTGATTATAATCAACCGTCAAAATTTGCACAGAAATATATATGGGATATTGTGTAGTGTTCAGATTTTGGCTTTTCCCCTAATTATGAAAAGTCCCTTGGAACAATTAGAATACCCCATAAACTTATATGTCCTATCAAAATATTTTAAAAAAAATATACGGCTAATTCAAATAAATGCCGTAACTTTGTGCTATGAATAAGGAATCAGTGCCTACGAATGGATTTATACTCCCGATTAGGGGCAGTCGTTCTTACCGTGAAATACTCCGTGAAGCCAAGGAAGGAGAAATCATAAAGGTTCGTAATGGTGTTTACGCGACGTTTGATGCACTTGCCAATGGTATGATTGACATCAATGCAATAGTACCTGACGGTATTCTATGTTTGTATTCCGCATGGCATCACTATGGAATGACTACACAAATTCCAGACGCTTATTATGTAGCGATTGAAAGAAAACGGAAGGTGAGGCTGCCGGAAGCTGTCGATATAACACTTGTTTACCAGAAACAAGATTTATTGGATATTGGACGTACAACAGCTATAATTGACGGCATTGAGGTGGCAATCTATAACCGAGAGCGATGTCTATGCGATGCGATAAAATATCGCAATAAAATAGGCATTGATGTGATGGCTGAAATCCTTAATTCTTATTTGAGTTATCCGCAGAAGAATCTCAACATTCTTCAACAATACGCAAAAGAACTTCGTGTTTATAAGATATTGTCTAACTATCTTGATGTCAAATTATAAATCAAACTTGAGAACGCTCCAAAATTTCAAGATATAATGGCAATAATAACCACCTTTATGAAACCCTTTTGGAATAGACTGACACGATGAAGATACAGTATTGCTCCGATCTGCACATGGAGTTTCATGACAATATGCGCTTCATGAAATCACTGCCACTAGAGGTGGTAGGTGATGTGCTTGTCATAGCCGGAGATGTAGGGTATCTCGTAGACACGACAATCCCGCATCTAAGATTCTGGAAATGGGCTTCTGAGAACTACCGTCAGGTATTGATGGTAGCGGGTAATCACGAGTTCTATAACAATGGAGATATCGCAGCGCAAGGAGAGAGTTGGCAAAAAATGTTCCTGCCCAATGTAGGTTATTACCATAATAAGGTAGTGAGGATTGATAACGTGGATTTCATACTCTCAACACTATGGTCAAGAATACCACCTGTTGATGAATTTGCCATTCAGAACGGTATGAACGACTATTCCCAGATTCTTTACAACAAGCGTCGTCTCATTCCACAGAATGTCAATGATGAATTTGAGAGAAACCTCGCGTTTATCAAGCAGTCAGTAAGCGAAAGCCAAGCTGAAAACATTGTTGTAGTCACACACCATCTGCCTACATTTGCCGCTCTCGACGAGCGACACAAAGGGAGTGTTCTCAATACCGCCTACGCGACCGAACTCGGCAACTACATTGCTGACAGTCGTATCTCTGCATGGATTTACGGTCATTCACATCATCGTACCGACATAATGATTGGCAACACCCACCTTGTCAGCAATCCTCTCGGCTACGTCTTCTGTGGCGAAAATACCAACTTTGATGATTCCGCAGTGATAGAAGTCTGATATATGTAGTTATGCTCATGAGGCATGGAAATTCAGCTGTTTCCATTTTGGAAACAGTTGCCGAATAGGTGTATGGGCTTTATTCGTTGGGAAGCTGCATAACCCATGTTGCGTTGTTCTTAGCTCCTTGTCTTGTCAATAAGCCTTTTTCTTTCAGTGAGGCAATAATACGGTCAACAGTACGTCTTGAAAGTCCGGTCTTAGCCGTAATGGATGCAATCGAGATTTTTGGATCAGTCGTAATTAGCCTGATAACAGCCATTTCTTTCAATGTCAGTTTCTCAGTGAGTGTTTCTGACGTTTCTAAAACGTCATTTTGGCGTTTAGAAGATTCCAAAACGTCATTTTGAGGTTTTGACTCTTCCCACCGGATGTGAAGAGTGCGGTTGCGAAGATCTGCCGGAATGCCAAATACGGCGAAATTCATGAATCGTTCAAGTGGTTCAAATGTACGGTGAACGCCCTTAGGTATATTCTCGTATTGAGAACGAACGAGGGCATTACGGAAGAACCATGAATGCTTTTCAAAGCTCTCATTATTCACATCAAACCCAAAACTTCTCAAATACTTGATAAGAAAAACAGCGGTCGTTCTTGTGTTCCCTTCTCCAAAGGCATGAATCTGCCAAATGTCTGAAATGAATCGTGTGATATGTCTTATTGCCTCAACCGAAGAGACGGCACTATAATCAAATTTTTTCTCTTCACTAAAGTCGTATGTTAGAAGTTCTAACAAAGAGTCAGCACTACCATAACCAATAGTATCACCATCAAGAATCCATTGATTCTTAGTAATGTTATATGTTCGGAACTGTCCGGCATGAGAAAGGACATCTTTGAAGAGAAAGCCATGAATGCGCGACAACTCCATAGGTGAGAATGAAAAAGCCTTCTCTCCCAAAAGAAGATTGATACGGTTCGCAACTTGGTCAGCCTCAAAAGTACCGTCAGCTTCAGCTTGCTCGCGGACAGACCTCTGGCTATAATACTCCTCCAGACGTTTGCCAACATCCTCACTTGAAAGCGAACCTTCTATATTTGCCTTGGCTTGTTCAAGCAGAAACTCCGATGGCTTCAATCGGTCAACATCCTGTAACCCGATAGCCATTGACCAATTCCGGGCACGCTCCTCCACTCCCGGCTCACCGGAAGTCAGATACTGCTCAAATTCCTGATATCTATCTTCGTATGCCATCTTTCTCGCATTTGTAGGTTGCCCAGTTTTGTGGTTATTTCCATTTTGGAAATAACTGAATATTCTATAAGTTCTCCCGTTTCAAAAATATTTTTCAAGTGTTTGCTTATGGCCGGTACACCCACATCAAAAAGCTGCGCCATAGCTTTCTGCGTACACCAGATACTTTCATCCCAGTATACGACCTTATATTTCATTAATTCCGAGTCCTTTGAAATATTCGTAGGTTGAATCGTAGAAGGATGGCTGACGAGTAGGATCTTCAGGAAAGCCTTCTGGAGTGGTGCGTCCGTTGCCTTTGGGAACACAGATTACCATCCCTTGGCGGGCTCGGGTGAGGAGAACACGATAGGCGTTGAGCATGTATTTCTGGGTTTCAAGGTTCTTTTCTGGCGTCCACTGCGTTTTGCCGTTGAATTTCCAGAACGTCCATTTGTCGTTATCGTAACGCATATCAGCATCCCAAAGCACGCATGAAAAGTCAACTTCTAAGCCCTGTACCTGAATCTCGGTGGCCGCTTCTTCAAGATAATTGGATGATCGAACATCGGTTTTATCTTCGAGAAACCAATGCACGGCGTTATCTTCACTTTGTGGCAAAACATGAACAGCTAAAGGCTTGAAACGAGCAGAAACTTTGGAAATAAGTATACCTGTTTGCTGCGTGCCTCTTGCTTGTTGTCTAAGCCATTCGCGTGCTTTATCCATGCTGCGAGAAAGTACTATCGGATAGCCGTGACCAACTACATCCTTATATAACTCCGCAGCATCCGGGTTAAATGACAATAGGGAGTGTACAAATGCAGATAGACGTTCAGCTCTGAAAGAACGAAGGCTCACACCAAGATGTAGTTTGTTGGAATATACGACATTAGGATTATGCTCAAGTAGTTCGTTAACTTTACCTTCTGCATATTCTGGCTCAGTTAATTTATCCGAAATATAGACCTTCCAATGGGGGAAGCGCTCGTTGAAGGCTGCTATCCATTCGGAAATACCTGCTTCGCCAGTATTTATTTCCTGTCCACCACCGATAAGGCAGACGATTGTTGCCCAATCCTCTCTCTGATCGAGAGACCATATTAGGAAAGCGGCCTCTGACATAGGAAAATTGGCAACCTTAAGTTTATTTCCGTATGTCCCTCCTCGTTTCAGATAGTCAGCAATACGTTTATGGGTCCATGCTCGTTGGGCTTCATCGAATATCGCCACATGTTCAACTTCTCCATATCCGCTTTGCTGAAGTTTTACAGCTTTATCTGGATCTATTTCCAATTCACCATTAACCACAGGATTCTTAATCTTGGCGAGCATATTATCCCTGTACCGGTGAATAATTTGAATAAACTTACTCACCTCGCGACGTGAATCCGAAAGTTTTTTGCTGTCTCCCTTGTCTCGGGATTTCTTATAGTTATCGCGAGCAAGAGCTTCAGTCAGAACGGCAACAAGAGGACCATTACCTGATAAGTAGACTGCGCCATCATCTTCATTGAACGTTCCATCGTCTTGATATGATTGCTTAACGGCGACATCAAGTCCAACCAAAGTCTTACCTGCACCGGGAACACCAGTAACGAAACAGATACTCTTTTCGCCTTCTCGCTTTGAACGATTTATTACGTCAAGAATATAGGCAATCGTTGCGTCTGTGGTCACTTTGTCAGCTTCATGTCGGGTTATATCCTCAACGGAGTGATTCTCGTATAGTGAACGTGCAGCTTCAATGATGGTTGGAGTAGGAGTATATGGGCTAATTATCCAGTCCTTTATTGTTCCCGGGGTGTTTGCGTCTACATGTTGCAGAACTTCTTGGATAATATTCTGTAATCCACTTGCTCCCGTAATCAGAGGATTGAAAATGGAATCATTATAAACTGATGGCGTAAAAGAACTTGATGAAGAGGTGTGTTTGGTTGGAATTAAAATGGGGACAATAATACGGTCATGGCTATAACGATGAAAATTCTTTAGATCAAGCGCGTAGTCCATCACTTGCTCTACATCAGCTTGCAAAGCGTCTTTTTGCCCCACTTTGAATTCAAGACAGAAAATTAATCCCCTCAAAAGTAAAACGACATCTATACGTTTCCCCAGACGAGGGATATCATACTCAAATATTATCTCCGCTTCCTCTTCTTTCCAAGGCAAAAGAACATTTTGTAATAGTTGGATTTCTCCTAACCATGCCTCATCAGTTGTAGTCAATGTTTGTCCGTGAAACGCATCATGTATGCGTCCCAGGACTGAATAAGGATCGGCTTCAATGAAAGATTTGAAATCCGATTTATATAGGCATCTGTTTGTCCGTTTTATAGCCATTGAAAATTTAGTGTATTTTTGTAGCAAAGTTACCAAAAAAACTCATACGATAATGAAATATGCTGATAAACATAAGTTAAGCTCCGACAAGAGGAGTTTTCTTGTCGGGGCGAGGGGGTGGGTTGGAGATTAGTAGAGGCGGAGGCAGGTTATGTCGGCGGATTGGACGAGGTTGGGTAGTCGTAGTGCTCTTTCGAGAAGGCGATGGCGAGGTGTTGGAGGCCGGGTTATACCGGTTTTCATAAGGAACTTGATGAAGTTTTCGAGGTGTTCGATGAGGTAGTTTTGCCTTAGTATGTTTCGACGTAGACTAAGAGGATGACGCTGTCGGGGGAGGTTGAACATGCCGTTGGATTGATATCTCATTAAAAAATTTATAAATTTGCAGTATGAGAAAGGGCATCTACATAAAATTTAATAGAAAACTGCTCCAATGAAACGAGTTATAGTCATCGGCTGCCCCGGTACCGGGAAGAGTACATTTGCTCGCAAACTTGCGGCGAAGACGGGATTACCGTTGCATTATCTTGATATTGATAAGACCGTTGCCTTGAAAGATATTGCCTCGTATCTTATAATAACGCCCGATTATTTAAGCCGTATCCGCCGCAAATTGGCTGCCGAAGTCAAAAAAAATACGAAAATAGCTTGGAATATACATTTGTTAAGTCGAAATAGAGATTAAATGCTTATCTTTGCGCAATAACAAATTAAGTCGGCATGAAACAAAAAATGAATACTATAATTCGCGCCATTATGGTTGCCTGTCTTTCTTCAGCCTCCATCACCTCCTTTGCTACTCATTTAGAAGCAATTGGTGCAAACGACACGGAGCCTAAACAAGATTCGAGTAATGTCGAAAAATGCTGTAATGTCAATGTTAATTGTGATTCAATCAATATGCCCGTGTTCATAGTTGACGGCGTGGAGGTTAAATTACGAGACTTTAACAATATTCCGAAAGAAGACATAGAGAAAATGGAAGTCATAAAGGACGAAAACATTAAGAGAATTTTTAGACCACGATTGGGCGGCATTGTGCTCATCTCTACAAAATCCAAAAGATTCCTGAAACCGGTTTTGGATAATTATAATCGCATGATGGAAGAAAAAGAGCAAAACCGCAACCCGGAACGGATAATTATCATAGACGACTCAATTAGGCCTGTTTCTACATATCAGATGCCTGATTATGATGTTAGGCCAAGTTTCCCCGGAGGTATGTCTGCTTTATATAAATTTTTTGAATCAAATAAGCAGTATCCTGAAGATGCAAAGCGAAATAATGAACATGGCCGTGTTATAGTCAAATTCGATATTGAGAAAGATGGAACAGTGACAAACCCTCGCATCTTGCGTGGACGCACTCCTTCTTTGGATAACGAAGCGCTCCGTCTTATTTCAATTATGCCAAAGTGGATGCCGGCTACAAAGGGCGGAAAGCCAACGAGAGTTGCGTATAACCTTCCCATTATGTTCTAACAAGAATAACTGGTGCAAGCCGCTTCTTTTTGCGCACGGCATAAGATCCATAACTTCGCTATCATCGCTTTGGCCATATGCCTGCAAAGAAATCCGCGACTACTGCATCTTTAAAGTCAACGACCTTGAAATATTCCTTTGATAACTTGCGGATTATTCGTAATTTAGCGCTATGACAAAAGCACAAAAAATAAAGATATGCGATTGGATATTGGCAATTCTATTAACGATTGTCCTCGCATCAAGCATACAGTTAGAAGCCACTTCAAGTAGTGGCTTCTTCCCGGTTATTTTCCATATAATATTGGCACTGCCGTTCATGTGTCTTATCATATGGCATATTTATCTTCATTTTCAATGGAAAAAGTGGCTTACAAAATTCAGTAAACTTAAAGTACCGACACGTATACTTTGGTGGTTGTATATTCTTACTTTCATATCAGGTGTGGCAACTTTTATCCATTGGCTTCTATCAAATGTGCATAGTCCATTAGGAGGCATTCATGGGAAAATCGGTTTTTTAATGATAGTCTTTGCTATAGGACACACAATTAAGCGTTTAAAATTCTTCACAAAGAAGAAATAAGCGGCTTTTCGTAACCGTTATAAGATCCATAACTTCGCTGTCATCGCTTTGGCCCTTTACCTTTGCAAAGAAAATTCATGGTAAACGGCTGCACCGTGTTCCTCTGAATTCTGTAGCTGAATTGTTACGCATAACCCGCTAAAATATGTAACTTTGCATCAAAATTCAAAATTGCTTTCGATGAAGAAAATCTGATACTATTGACATCAATAATTACTACCATCGTTTCGTTTGCGCAGAATTATTCAATCTCCGGGCGTGTAACAGATTACAATGGTGTTCCAGTAGATTCATGCTCTGTCATAATATATAATCCCGACTTTTCCGAAGCTCTTGAAACTTTGAGTGATTCCAACGGATATTACAGACTTGACAGTGTTCCCAAGGGTTGCTACGCGGCAATAGCAGCGATGCGTGTTAATGAATACCCGAGAATGCAACAAGTTCCATTGGAAGAAATGAAACTTGAATTTTGGGCATGGAATGTTATTGTTGACAACGACCTCACCCTAAATATCCGATATGATAAGATGGAGCTTTATGGGACCAAGGCATTTTTTGAATATGGAGGTCGTCAGGAACTACTTATTTACACTCGGCCTATGAGTGTTACCAAGGTTATCAACGACCCAAACTTTATGAATAAAGCGGCACAAGAGAAAAATACCAATGTAACTGTTGCTCCAGAATTCATTGATTTCAAAGTATATGTTGATGGCCGTCAGTCTGATATTATTTCTGTTCAACATTTATCCTTGCCAAATACTAATGGTAATCTTATAAATGATGATTGCTATCTAATTCAGGCTTCTCTTCCAGGCGATATTTATTCTCATTTTGAGAAACCATATGAGATTCGAGTGGTAGGGCATAATAAGGAATTTGACGAGTGGGGAGAAAGCGTTTATTATCTCGAAATTCCACAATATAACAAACTGGATAACAAACGGCAATGACTGCGTCTTAAAGCTGGACGATTCTCTATCAGGGTTAATGACCAGTATTGAATAGAGTTTACTATGCGAGAAACCGCTGAAGAGCCCATTTTGACTATTTGTAATATTGTTGAACTCTCAAACCATTACGACTGATATGATTACATTACAAGGTGTTGATCCAGATATGATAGCAAACAATCTTACTCCGTTTGAGCCAACTCATCCGGGTGAACTTATTAAGGATGAACTTGAGGCGAATTGTCTTACTCAGGCAAAGCTTGCTGAAAGTATAGGTGTTAAGCCTTCTCTACTTAATGAGATTATCAAAGGCAAGAGGGGTGTTAATACAGAAATGGCTTTATTAATAGAAGCTGCATTAAATATTCCGGCAGACCTATTGCTTAATCTGCAAAGTGATCATAATATGCAGGTGGTAAAGTCTGATGCTTCATTTATGAGGCGTCTAGCTTCAATCCGTAATATCGCAGCAATGTTATAAAGTATTGATTTCCCAATGAATTTTGCTGAAACTGACAGATTGATTCTTCGCCCATGGAAGACGGAGGATTTGCCTTTGTTCATTGAGATGAACAGAGACGCTCGTGTTATGCATTACTTTCCTTCAATCCTGACAGATGAACAAACGGAATCATTCTACAATAGGATTCAATCGGAGTTTGAGCGGAATGGATGGGGATTGTATGCCGTGGAATTGAAATCAAACGGAACATTTATCGGTTATGTCGGTCTGCATGAAATTGGGTTTGATGCTGACTTTACTCCCGGAATTGAAATCGGTTGGCGGTTGGATGCTGATCATCACAATCAGGGATTAGCAACTGAAGCTACCAAGGAGGTGTTGAAACTGGCTAAAAAGAAAGG
>JAAVFV010000064.1 GCA_014800525.1 Bacteroidales bacterium
CCTTATGGAATAGCTATTCATCCGGTAACCGGCGATATTTTTGTGACAGACGCTAAGAATTATGTTTCATCAGGCACACTCTATTGTTTCAGTCAGGATGGCTACAAAAAATGGAGTGTACGCACCGGGGATATTCCGGCTCACATAACATTCCTAAACAAATGAAGAAAATAGTTTCCTCCATTATTGCCGTTTCTTTTCTTTTCGGATGTACTGATGAAATACCGATGGTAAATCTCGGTATCGACGATGTGTACTACATTCCTCGAATGCAGAAACTCGATCTGCATCCGGCGCTTACAGGCGAGCGATATGAATGGTATGTCGACGGTACCTGCGTCAGCCATGAAAAGGATTATGTTTTTCTGGCCGCAGAGGAGGGAGATTACGCTTTGGAACTGAAGATTATTGACCCTGCCACGCCTTACGACTTCAAATTCGATATTCATGTGCTTCACGAAGAGATTGAATATAGTCCATATATATCCAAGGTATACGAATACAAACCTGCGCCCGGCCAGTTCATAAACGAAATGCCGCGTTACGAAGAGGGAGACACTTATGAATCCATTCTTCAAAAAGTGGAGGAATCAATATCGGGAACCAATGATATCATGATTTCGCTCGGCGGATATGGCGGCTATGTCACGTTTGGTTTTGATCATACTGTAATAAATATACCCGGTGAAAAGGACTTCAGAATATGGGGTAACTGCTTTTACGAGTTGCTTCAACCGGATAAAAAGGGTGGTTCGGCCGAGCCGGGAATAGTCATGGTGAGCTACGACACTAATTGTAACGGACTGCCCGACGATGAATGGTATGAACTCGCCGGGAGCGAATACAATTCGGATAAAACACGCCACGGCTATTCCATAACCTATAAGCGTCCCGACCCGAACAGGACTGTGGTAGCTGATGAAGACAACAGTCTCGACGATATTTATTATATCGGTTGGAGTGACAATATCGGTAAGAGCGGCTTTATCGCTAAAAACATATTCCACAATCAGGACTATTTTCCCAAATGGATAAATAGCGATGAAATCACTTTTTCAGGCTCTTTGCTCTCCAATAATGCTGAGGATATAAGCGGTAACGGCAGTTATTATGTACTATATAGTTTCCCGTGGGGCTATGTAGACAATCATCCCAATGAATATGAAGATCTGAACTCTTTTGATATTTCTTGGGCTGTAAATGCCGATGGTGTCCATGTGGAACTCCCCGGAGTGGATTTCATCCGTGTTTATACCGGGGTCAATCAGTATTGCGGTTGGCTCGGCGAGACTTCCACCGAATTGAGCCGGGCTCAGGATTTGCACATAGCCCTCCCGGGTATTCCCAATCCCTGATTGTGAACACAACGATAAACCAATAAATACATTATGAGACAATTATTACTCACTTCGGTCATCGGTGCGGTTGCGCTTGCTGCCTCTGCCCATCCGATTGACTTCGACAAAATCAAGTCCTGGACGGGCACGGGGCCAAACCGGGCTGCTCTGGCAGTCACAAACGATGCCGCCGCATCCGACCCCAAGGTTTATGTGTGGGGTTTCCGCTGGGAAGATGGTGAAAAAACCACAGGCGAGGATATGTTCAAGGCCATCTGCGCGAACAACGACAATCTGGTGCTTCTCACACAGACCACCGGCCAATATGGCTCTACTGTCTGCGGTATTGGTGTGGGGGATGCCGACAAATTGCTTGAGAATATCTATTTCGATTTCGAAAAGGCGTTGAATTACGAATTTATCAACTTCGATTACTACCATACCAACGCCCTCTTCGGACAGAAAGAAGCCCCGGGCGACCGCACACCCCAAATATGTGCGGCGGCAGTGGAAAAGGCCCGCACCTCAGGCTCACATTTTATCCAGCATCCTCTTGACCAACCGACATACGGATATCCGGCCTATGACTATGACTGCTGGGATATGACCGACGAGGGATGGAAGCATGGATGGTGGACCTCCGCCTGGTATAGCGGTTATTGGAGCTATTGGATAATCACCGGCCACACCACCGACTGGGTATACAGCGGTACCGGATTTACGGGACGTCAACTCTCGGACGGTTGTATAGATGGTTGGTCGTTCACAATGTTCGACAACCCGAAGGTAGGTGGAGTAGGCGAAGGAACTCCCCCTTCGGATAATCCCGCGGAATATGTCTACTGTGAGCCGAAAAATGATTCCGAAATTGTTGACATAAAAATTCCCGATAGTGAGATTGAAGTGTATTACACATTGAACGGAGTCCGTATCAGCAGCGAGTCTCTTGTTCCAGGAATCTATATAGTGCGCCGTGGTCAGGATGTAAAGAAAATATTGATTAAATAATCCGGTTATCATCAGCGAATTAAAAACCAACTTAATCTAACTTAAATACAAACTAATGAAAAAAAAGTTATCAATGCTTGTAGGCTCCCTGCTTTGCACAATCGGAGCAACAGCAGCAACGCCTGACATCTCCAACGTGCGGTATACCGTGGGAGAAGGTGCGAACAACTACCTGTTGGTCATGCGTTTCAATGTCAAGAACCGTATCGACAATATCGTGTACGGTGTAAAATCCGATAAGGCGAATCTGACAGCAGTCGACGCGCTTCGTCTCATTGCGGAGGTCGACAAGCGTATGCAGGTCAAAGAAGGTTCCGGAGGTCTTGCGATTTCCTTAGACCTCAACGGTGATTCAAAAATAGACGGCACTGATATTCAGGGAGTTGAAGTGTTAAGCGGTGAAACGATATCATCAGAGACTGAAAACGGGTCCATTCCTGTCCTGACACTTTCTGAGGACGGCGAAAACGCTTCAAAAAGCGATTATTTCTTTTATATTCCGGGTCCGGATGCAGAAGGAGTATGGCTGCCGGAGGAAATGACCGTGAAACTGAGCGACGAGGGTATAGTGCTTCCCTGTTTCGTTCAGGTGCCTGAGGGCAAACTCAACAATACCTTGAACTGGCAGGCATCATCGAGCAAGGAGACCTACAGACTTGACCGCTCCATAATTGTAACACCTTACACACTTGTCGAGAGCACCTACAATGCGCGACCGACATTTACCGGTGCAGTGGGCACAACCTACGTCCGCTACCGGCCACAATATTACGGTAGCTATGGATATTATGAGAGTAACTATATGACTTTGAATGTAGAGGCTCCGGAGGTTCCAATCACCTCCCTCACTGTCAAGAACCCTGTGGTAAATTACGGATTCAATAAGGTAGTTCCTTTAGAGTATGACTATCTTCCTGCCAATGCCACCTATACCGGCATTTCGATAAAAGTGGAGGATGCCAACATCGCTTCGTATACTATGGCCACAGGTCTTAAGACCAAGACCACGAAGGGTAGTACGAAAGTGACGTTGTACACACCCAATGATGAGAAAGTGAGTGCCGACTTTACCTTGAACTGTGATCTGGAGAATCCCGTCAAGAGCGTGAACTTCGGTCCCGGCACTGAGAACGGTGTGATAAATGTGTATGTCAAGCAGCTTATCGGCCTGCGCCCTGTTATCGAACCCGAGAATGCCGATATCAAGGATGTGACCATCACCCTTAGTGACAACGGCACTTCGCGCGAGGATTACACCTGTTCGACATACAAAGTGAACTGGTGGGATAATGACGGTACCCGCGTACAGTTCCTCGAACTCTCAGGCCACCGTCCTACCGGGGATCATCCTGCCAAGGTGCATGTGGTTTCCGGCGACGGAGCGTTTGAAAAAGACTTTATTGTAAATGTACTCGAGAGTGACCGTACACCAATTCCGGGAGGCTATACTGAGGGGACGATCATTCTTAATGAAGAATGGTTTGGTCATACTAACGGCGGTCTGAATTACATAACTCCGGATAATGAGGTGATTTATCAGGCCTATGAACGTGAGAACCCCGGAATGTCGTTCGGATGTACCTCGCAGTATGGTACCATCTGGAATGACAAGCTGATCGTGGTATCCAAGCAACCTGCAGATGGAGGGGATGTTCTTCCCGGTGGAGGATGTGTTGTAATCGCTGATGCAAAGACCATGAAACGCATCGGTGGTTATTATGACCGTCCTACATTTGACGGCCAGAGAGGTGACGGCCGTGCTGTAGCCGGAGCGACAGCTGATAAAATCTATGTATCCACAAGCAACGGTATCTATATTTTCGACATCACTGATGTTGAAAATCCGGTAGTCACAGGCCAGCTTGCGGGCAGCAAAAGCAGTGATCTTTATTCAGGGCAGGTGGGCGACATCATCAACGGTGGCAAATATGTATATGCCGTGATGCAGAACACCGGTCTTCTCTGCATTGACCCCCTTACCGACAAGATTGTAAAGACCATCCAGGATGCCAATGTCCAGGGTGTGACCCAGACTGCGGATGGTTCCATCTGGTATGCCACAATCACTGACGGCCATTCTGTTTTCGTGGGTATTGATCCCGAAAATCTTGAGGAAACGAGCCGAATAAATATGCCCGTAGAGATCGGCACAGTTGCATGCGGGTGGGGTGCATGGCGCTCTACAGCTTTCAAGGGCGACAACACTTCGGGCAACCTCTGGTTCACAACAGGCGCAGGTTCCATCGTTGGCGGTGGAACGTACTACTACCGTTTCAACCCCAAAACGGATGACCCGAACACTATCAAACCCTTCTTCTCGCTCGCAGGTCTTAAGGGTGTTAACGGCTTCGGCGAAGAAGTTGAACAGATGAACTACGGTACATCCATATTCGACCCCCGAAACAACCGTCTGATTGTTATGACCGGACGCAAAGGTGCCGCCAGCGGGCAGTATCGCGACCATTGGATTCACTTTGTCGACGGCTCTACCGCTGAAATCACACGTACATTCAAACTCAATCCCTACTATTGGTTCCAGTCTCTGCCTATCCTCCCCGATAAGCACGACGCTGTTATCGACCTCGAAGATATGACCCTCCTGCTCGATGACGGTGACAAGGAAATCGACCTCACCGAGCTCGTTTCTGATGAGGACAACATCGACGCCAACATCCGTCTTAAGTTGCTTGACACTCCCACCACAATCGCCGAAGGTGATGATACTCCCGCGAAGGTTGCAGAAGTTAGCCTTGAAGGAAGAAAACTCACCATTTCCCCAAAAACATCCGGCGAACAGTCCTTCACTTTGGCAGCACAGTCGAACGGTCGCACAATTACAAAGACCGTAAATGTCACCGTTGAATCAGTGCTCACCGGCATCGGCTCTCCTGTACAGGACAAGGGCACGGTTAAGTGCGACGGTAAGCGAATCTATGTCAGCGGTTTCGCCGGTCATAGCTTTACTGTTTACAACGTAACCGGCCAACAAGTGGCCTCGTTCGAGGTGGACTCCGATGAGTACATCTTTGATTTCGGTACTCACAACGGTGTCTACATCCTCAGCTCCGACACCAACTTCAGCACTAAAGTTATAATCCGCTGATGAATCGCATTGCAATATTGTTTTCCGCTTTCCTGACGGTTTTGGCTTCGGCCGGTGCCGCTCAGGAGGCGGATTATACCCAAGGCATTATCTGGGTTAATGAGGATTGGTACGGACACCAGAACTCCACCGTCAATTATCTTTTACCTGATGACCCTGAAGGTAATTTTTGGAAATATCGAATAATACAGGCGGAAAATCCCGGCATGGAACTCGGTTGTACAAACCAGTATGGAGCTATATGGCATGACAAATTATATCTTATAGCCAAGCAGGATAAAGACCCCGGAGCGAGTATAACTGGCGGTCGTATTACTGTCGCTGATGCAAAAACTATGAAAATTTTACATCAGCAAAGTCTTATAGATCCTTCGGGAGCGCAATGCGATGGCAGAGGATTTGTTGGAGTCGATAAACACAAAGGCTATATCTCTTCAAGTAACGGCGTCTGGATTTTTGATCTCGATAATTTTACTGTTACCGGTCAGGTAGAGGGCTCGGCCAACCCAAACGCAGGAGGGGATAACGACAAACCGAATACCGACCCGACAGGATCACTGTATCACGGTCAATCAGGAATGATGGTATCAGCTGCCGGTAAAATATTTGTAGCACACCAGCAATATGGATTACTTATTGTTGACCCCTCCCTGGATAAAGTTATTGATGTTATTTCTATGGATATAGTTCAGGAAGGTGCCGGTATTGGGTCTATCGTGAAATCCAAGGATGGTATGTTATGGCTTTCCGTTGCCAAAAATCTTCAAGGAACGGGAGCATTTCTTAATTCTATAGTAAGGTTAAATCCCGAAAATCTTTCTTATGAAGTAATTGACATACCGGAAGGAATGTATCCCCCCTCAAATTCTTGGTATGCTTGGACCCCGGATGCTTTTGTTGCATCTTCTGTTCAGAACTGCCTCTATTGGAAGGGCGGCCCTAACCGTTGGTTCACTGGTACCAAGATATATAAATTTGATTGTGATTCTCGTGAGCAAACCCTATTTATTGATCTCGAAAAAGAAGGTGCCAATTGGAAACTTTATGGGTGTGCAATTGGCGTTCATCCTGAAACCGACGAACTATATATGGCTCTATACCATGAATTCGGGACACCTACATACATTACCCGGCGTTATTCTCCAAAAGGAGAAAAAATCCGGGACTACGAGATGATAATGAACTATTGGTTCCCCTCTCTGCCGTTATTCCCCGAGGGCGTCTCACATTCCGGAATAGATATTATACCATCCGACACTTCATCTTCAGCGGGAAACCTTTACTCCACCAATGGTATTATGGTAAAACGGAATATCAAGTATGGAGATTGGCCCGACATCTCTTCGGGAATCTACATCTGGAAATCCGGCGATTCAACGAGAAAGGTTCTCATAAGATAAAATAAATATGCAAGACCTAAGTGAACGACTTGGGTCTTGCATCATATAAAGGTGTATATGAAAAACTTTTACAGATCATCATTTTATGTGTCCTGATGCGGATTGTTCAACGAATAAATATGATGTTGCTGACTTCAACCAACTGGAATAATAAATGCCTGCAGAGGTCAGAAGCCAATCTGGATGCGTGCTTCGAGGATATTGATATTGCGGTCGCGCTGAACATCACTGCCGCGCACGGAGGCGAAGGCATAATGCAGACGTGCGATGAAATACTTGTTGATGTAATAGCTCGCGGTCAGGCTATAATCCCGGGCAATCCCTCCATAGATGCCGGCTTTGGCGCAATGCGCATCAGTGTATGAGAATCCGGCAGTGAGCTCAAGCGATTTTGGCGCCGGAGTGGCCAAAGCTGCTGTGGCCGAATTATACCCATAGTCTTTACCCAATACGATTCCGCGTAATGTGGCGTAGCATCCCTGAGCCTGATAGGAGGGTAGATTCCGTCGCACCACATTCATGTAATAATATTGGCCCTCTAATGCCAGCCGTCCCTTGGCAAGCAGCAGTTCGGGAGAGAGCTTGATAAGGTAGCGGGCATTGGTGACATCAGCCTGGAGCATATCAACCCTGCTGGCATAGGTGGGAAAGGTGGAGGAGAAGTTGAAGAATCCGGAAGAGGGTCTGGTTTCTCCGTTTTCATCTTTCTCGGCCTTATGGTGGGCTGTCTGGTATCCCGATGAGATACCGACCTGCACCACCTTTCCGTTCCCGGCTATGGGGTGCCAGACGAACCGGTCGAGCACCCCGGCGCTGACCTTCCCTAAATTCTCAGCCGATGAGGCCACATCATCATTCCCGATGATCGGACCGGCACCGATGAAGAACTTCGGGTCATGATAGGTGTATTGCACGCCGATGTTCGCCACCAGGCCCTGGAAGAATCTATCGGGGACAAGAAGCTCCATCGTGGGTTTCATATGTCCGGCCGTGGCGGTCTCCAGACCGAAGGAATTTATGAAGTAACCGATCTTGAGATTCTGGTTAGGATTTATGTCGTATCTGATTGAGGCATCGCGGAGCATCACCTTTCCGAAGGCATAGCCGGCTACGATACGGGCCGTCCAGCGTCCGTAAGTGGCCTGCAGACCCAGACGTGTATCCGGAAAAGCAGCGCCATCGGAGAATCCATCGCGATTCTTAAAATAGAGAGCCCCGTCAATAAGCATACGCCCTACGGGAGCGACCTTGAATTTCTCGGGATACAAGGACTGCACGGAATCAGTCGGAGTCTGCGACATGGCAGACATAACTACTGCCCCGACCATAGCCAGGGCAGTAAACAGACGGTTTGGACGCATCATACTTCGTAGTCTACGCAGGCACGGGAATCTTTAACAGGAGCGATAATTGAGGCAGCGGCCACATGAGCCGGATGCTTCGCATATTTCTCGACATCAGCCATTGTGGGTACAACGGCTGTCAGCACGAGATCCCAGCTTTCAGCCGGATTCTCATTGATTCCCACTTCCATCGACTCCAGACAATCGATCTGAGCCGGAAGAGCCATGAGCGCATCCTTGAATTTGCGTGCGTAGTCGAGCCTTATCTCAGGCTCGCCCTTGAATTTGAATGAAACAATATGCTTTACCATAATCTGATGTAAGGTTGGATAGGCGTTGGATAGTTTGTGTGAATGATAGACCCTGCGTTTAACATATTTTATTGGATGGAGTCTTAATCCGATTCCGGATCAACCCCGATAGAATTATTTCTCAACCACTTTAGGATAAAGGCGCTCGCGGGCTGCGGCCACCTTCTCATCCTCGATATAATCGTCATAATCCATCATCTTGTCGATGATGCCATTGGGTGTGAGTTCGATGATACGGTTGCAGACGGTCTGGATAAACTCATGGTCATGGCTTGACATTAGAATCACACCCTTGAAATTCTGCAGCGTATTGTTGAAGGCTTGGATCGACTCAAGGTCAAGATGGTTGGTCGGCGAATCGAGCACGAGTGTATTGGCATCTGTGAGCATCATTCGGGCGATCATACAGCGTATCTTCTCACCACCCGAGAGCACACTTGCCTTTTTCATCACATCCTCGCCGCTGAAAAGCATTTTGCCGAGGAAGCCCTTCAGATAGATTTCCGAAGAATCGGAGGAATACTGACAAAGCCAATCCACGAGATTGAGATCAGTCTCAAAGAATTCTCCATTATCGAGTGGGAGATAGGCTGTGGTGATGGTCTGACCCCAGTCGTAGACACCGGCATCAGCCACGCGATTGCCCATAATGATTTCAAAAAGGGCAGTCATGGCACGCGGATCACGGCTCAGGAACGCCACCTTATCACCCTTCTCAATCTGGAAATTGACATCGGAGAACAACACCTCACCATCCACTTCGGAACGCAGCCCCTTCACCTCAAGAATCTTATTGCCGACCTCACGGTTGGGAGTGAAGATGATGCCCGGATAACGACGGGAAGAGGGCTGGATTTCCTCCACATTGAGCTTCTCGAGCATTTTCTTACGGGATGTGGTCTGCTTGCTCTTGGCTACATTGGCACTGAACCGCTGGATGAATTCCAGGAGCTCCTTACGCTTCTCCTCGGCCTTCTTATTGGCAGCCTGCTGCTGGCGCAGGGCCAGCTGGGACGACTGATACCAGAAATCGTAGTTGCCGGCAAAGAGGGAGATCTTATTGAAATCGATATCCAGGGTGTGGGTGCTGACGGCATTGAGGAAGTGGCGGTCGTGGCTCACGACAAGCACTGTATTCTCAAAATTGGCCAGATAATTCTCAAGCCATGCCACAGTCTCGAGGTCAAGGTCGTTGGTAGGCTCATCGAGAAGAAGGTTATCGGGATTTCCGAAGAGAGCCTTGGCCAGCAACACTCTCACCTTCTCATTGGCGCTCATATCTTTCATGAGCATATAATGGCGGTCTTCCTTGATGCCGAGTCCGGAGAGAAGGGCGGCGGCATCGCTTTCGGCATTCCAACCCTCGAGTTCGGCGAAACGCTCCTCGAGTTCGGCGGCGCGGATACCATCGGCATCAGAGAAATCCTCCTTGGCGTAGATGGCATCTTTCTCCTGCATGATATCCCAGAGCACGGTATGGCCACGGAGGACGGTTTCGATTACGGTGCATTCATCGAATTCGAAGTGGTCCTGACTTAAAACCGACAGACGCTCGCCGGGACCGAAAGTGACGGTTCCGAAAGTGGGGCTCAACTGACCGGAAAGGATTTTCATCAGAGTTGACTTTCCGGCACCGTTGGCACCGATGATGCCATAGCAGTTGCCGTTATTGAAAGTAAGGTTTACATCCTGAAAGAGCACGCGTTTACCGAACTGCATGCCCAGATTGTGAGTCTGAATCATTGTCTCTATATTTCTGTGCCGGCATCTCCCGGATGGGGATGCCGATAAGTTTTCTGATTATGGAGTCTTATATCGCTTGTGTAGCTAATTTTGCCGGGCTTATTGATCGCTGAGCTTATTGATCGCCGGGCTTATTGATTATTCCTGATTCGGGATGACGGGGCGGGACTCCGACATTATGCTTATCAAATATCCGGCGGGCGGAACGGGCGAAGAGATCCCAATGGGCACGCTGTGCGGCCGGAATCTTCTCGGGCATCCAGGAAGGAATCACGCTGAAATTATCACCCGTCCCCGTGGGCTTTGAAGAGAAGAAAATATCATAATCGGCATCGGAGAAACGGGCTGTGCCGGTGGAATCGCGTTCGATTGTAGCTCTCACGAGAGCCCCTCCGCGGGTATCTCCGGTCTTCATATTTGAAATGAAATTTCCCAAAGAATAGACCACCAGCGACTTGCGTCCGGTGGAATCATTCTCCACCACCTTCATAGGCTGAATCACATGGGGATGGCCGCCGATTACGAGATCGGCACCCTGACCTACGAGGAAGTCGGCCAGATCCTCCTGATTACGATTCTGAAGCAATACATATTCCACACCCCAATGGACAGTGACGACCAGTATTTCAGCTCCTGCCTTGCGAGTGGCGGCCATCTCCTCGGCCATCCGCCGGCGATCGATAAGCGCCACTTCCATTCCATCGCGGGGCGGAATGCCGTTGGTGCCATAGGTATAATTCAGGAACCCTACCTTTATGCCATTGATATCCTTGATGAAAGGCACCTCCTTGAGTCGGCTTATGGAATCGCGGTAAGTGCCGATATGATCCACACCCAGAGAATCGAGAGCAACGAGAGTGCGGCGCGCCGCGCGATCGCCCGAATCGAGGCAATGGTTGTTGGCAGTGAGGAAGAGATCAAAACCGGCATCGCGAAGCGCCCGGGCATATGAATCCGGCGCGGAGAAGCAGGGATAGCCCCTATATACCGGACCACCGCCGAGGGGAACCTCCAGATTCACTACCGCATAATCGGCCTCACTGATAGTGGGGGCAATCAGGGGGAAACACTGGGAATAATCATAACCGTGTGCACCACCACGCAGCTTCGCCTGATCAAGCTGGGCCTGATGTTGCATAGCATCTCCTGCAAAAAGGAGAGTGGCCCGGGCCGGAGAGGGAATCTGAGGTGGTTCCTGGGTTCCGGAATCCGCGGCCTGTGTGGAGTTTCCGCAGCCTGCTAACACCACACATAACAGAAGATAGAGAATCTTTTTCACTGAATATGCCGTTGAGGGGTTTATGACAGAATATGCCGTTGGGAAGTTTATGCCATAAAATGCAATATCCCGGGGACGGGCGCCATGTGCACCTATCCGCCGGGAGAAAGATGGGGAAATGCGATCAATCGATCACCTGCTTCGAATAAGTGAAGTTCACGATAGCTCGGTCAAGGTGCAGCTCGGTCATTGAGGGCCCGCTGATATAGTTGCTGCATTTGGTCACATAGGTAGTGGTGGTGCCGTAGTTATCCACACTCTCCGTGGTGATGGCCACCGGAACGAGCGAGAACTCCATATCCTCCTGAGTGGGAGTCTTACCATCCTTGATGAAATCCAGGATATAATCTCTCAGCGTAGGGAAGATATATCGCTTATTCGCGGAATCATAGGGAGCATAGAATGAAGTCTTCGAATCCGGAATCTTATTATTCTGGAAGAAATCGGCAAGTTCGGAGGTCTTCACCATCAGCAGATAAGGAGGAGGATTGATTCCATAATCGTTCTCAATCGGGTCGGCGGGGATATCGATACTGAGGGAGGAGACCACAGTGAGACGGCCGTGATTTGCGGCGTAATAACGCTCGAGTATCTCCTTGGCGGGGAAACGCATATCGATTGTGTAGCCCCCGGGAGTGGTGATTACGTTCTTCCCGGCATTAACCATCGAAGTGAGAGTCTGTGACATATTGAAGCGGATCACATTGCTGGAGGTGACCTCCGGAGAAGAGATCATCAGGCATGTGGAATCCCGGAACACCTGCGGACGATATTCCATCGAATCGGTTTCGGGATTCTTGAAATAAGCATTGCGCATTGTCTGATAATAGAGCAGCATGGCCACTTGGGAGACATTCGCAATACAACCGTTACCGAAAGTCTGCTTCACATAGATACCCGGGAATTTCTGAGCCAGATTCTGAGGCCACTGGAAAAGCTCAGGATCATTTTTATAAGCATTATAAAGCTCGATTGCCGACTCCTTGGGTAATTTTATGGGAATACGGATATTCGGACTGTGCTTAAATGTGGAATCTCCGGCTCCGAGCATCGATAGCGTGTACGACTTCGAGCCGATGATATCGGCCTCGGAGTAATATTGTGTCGGGTCAGCTGAATTGGTGATATCCGCTGGGAGCTGCTTGTTAAGACGATAGACTGAAAGCTGCTGGGGGGCGAGGGAATCGCCGGTGAGCGACTTTCGCGGTACGAAGAACACCAGCCTGAGGGAGTCGATCTTTTCAGCTGTGATGGAATCAGGGATATTAAGAGAGGCAGAGGGATACATGGAGGCCAGGAAAGAGCAATCGAGTTTACCATATTCGGGCACTTCGACGCGTCCCACGAGTTTGGTGGTGGAGCGTGCATCGTAGGCCGGACGTATGATAGACTTGGCCTCAATATTTGTGGGAATGGAGTCGACGATGATTGTCACCTCTCCATCCACCAGGGATCCACCCTGGTTGCTGATATCATCCTGGCAGGAAGAGAAGAGTCCCAGAGAGCTGAGGAGCAAGGCGAAGGCCGCGGTTTTGAATTTCATCGGCTGAGGATTAGGAAAGAATAAATTTCCGACTCCCGAAGAGGGATAGGACTTCGGGAGTCGGGGGAAATTGTGTCACTTAGAAGGTTTGAGTTTCTGATAGAACTCATAATAAGCCTCTTTATTATCGGCATCGGGATCGAGCACGATATAAGGAGTCTGCGATTCCTCGGCGAGTTTGATCAGCTCGGGATCGGGTGTGGAGGTATTGAACACCACGGCATCGGCATAACGGATGCCGAGACGATTGAACAGAGAAGCATTCACCTCAAGGTTCTTCAGCTGGTTGATTTCCCGAGTGGGGATTCCATCTTCCTGGAGCTTATTGAAGATGGCCGGATCGATGGGTTCGGAAGGAGCGCCGTCGAGGACGGAGAACACCACCTTCGACTTCTTGAACTCCGGCGAATTATGAAACACCTTCTTAAGATAGAGAGGCACAAGGCCGGACATCCAGCCGGAGGCATGGACGAAATCGGGATTCCAGGAGAGTTTGCCGGCGGTTTCGAGAGTACCGCGGGCAAAGAAAAGCGCACGCTCATCATTATCGGGGCGGTTGGAGCCGACACCATCGACATCGGAATCCAGTTTTTGGAAATAATCATCATTATCGATGAAATAGACCTGGATTCGTGAAGGCTGCATGGAAGCCACCTTTATGATCAGGGGATGATCAGCGTCATTTATGGGGATATTGACACCGCTGAGACGAATCACTTCGTGGAGCTGATTGCGGCGTTCGTTGACGGCCCCGAAATTGGGCATGAAAGTACGGACCTCATACTTTTTCTGCTGCATTGCCTGCGGGAGGTCACGCCCCAGGGACGCCTCTCGGGAAGCCGGCAGATAGGGCGCGATTTCTTGAGAAACAAAAAGAATTCTTTGTTTGGCCATTAAAGTATCGTGTTAACAACGATTTGTAAATTTACAAACCGATTACAAAGTTAATAAAAAAATTTGATTAAATTTGCAACGCGTTTTGTGCCCTTACGCGCGCGAACCTCTAAGAGCAATCGGAAAAATAAGATGCACGGGGCACGAAAAGAAATTGTAAAATGGTAATAATCACAAAAATACCTCAGCTCATAGCCTATGTGGCAGAGCAAAAAGAGCAAGGGCATAGCATTGGTCTTGTTCCCACGATGGGAGCGCTTCATGCAGGTCATATGTCGCTTGTGGAGCGGGCAGTGAAGGAAAGCGATACTGTAATCGCCAGTGTTTTCGTAAATCCTACTCAGTTTAATAATCCCAACGACCTCGCCACATATCCGCGGACCGAGGAAGAAGACTGCCGTCTTTTAGCGGGGGCAGGTGTCTCTGCCGTATTCATGCCTGAGGTTTGCGAGATGTATCCCGACGGGGCACATCAGGAGAAGGAGTTCGATCTCGGCGAGGCTGCGGAAGTGATGGAGGGGAAATTCCGTCCGGGTCATTTCCAGGGTGTGGCTCAGATTGTAAGTCGTCTTTTCGAACTCTGTCGTCCCGACCGGGCCTACTTTGGAGAGAAAGATTTCCAGCAGATAGCCGTGATCCGCAATATGGTGCGCAGTGAAGGCATCAAGGTAGAGATCATCGCTTGTCCGATAAAGCGTGCCGATGACGGACTTGCTCTTTCGAGCCGCAACGCATTGCTCACCCCTGAGCAGCGTGCCGTGGCTCCCTCAATTTACAAAGCCCTCAAGGAGGGTGTGGAATATTCCAGGACACATGGAGTGCGTGAGACCCATCATCATATAGTGGAGGCCATTAACGCCGTTCCGGAACTTGAGACCGAATATCTCGAGATTGTGGACGGGCGCACCCTTCTTCCTGTAGAGGAATGGGAGGAATCTCCCGATGTTGTGGGATGTATCACGGTCTATTGCGGCCGTGTGAGGCTTATAGATAATATCCGGTTCCGATAATCAGAGAATCCGCATTACGAGAAAAGCTGATATTCAAAGAGATGTTGATAGAAATGATGAAATCGAAGATTCACCGTGTCACTGTGACTGAGGCGAATCTGAATTATATAGGGAGTATCACCATCGACTCCGACCTTCTCGAAGCATCGGGAATCCTGCCGGGGGAGAGGGTGTATATCGTAAACAATAATAATGGCGAGCGTTTTGACACCTACACCATCCCCGGGGAAGCCGGAAGCGGAGTGATCTGCCTTAACGGAGCGGCAGCCCGCAAGGCTCAGCCCGGTGATATAGTGATTATCATAGCCTATGCGCAGATGACTCCCGAAGAGGCCCGTGAATGGAAGCCCACTGTGATCTTCCCCGATACGGCCACCAACCGCCTCTGATACCGGAGGCATGTAGTATGCCTCTGACACAGGAGGCTTTAACCGCCTCCTGCCGTGAGGCTTTAACCGCCTCCGACCACGGGGCCAATAAATTGATTCCATAGATGGCAATGTTTGAAAGTCTGTCTGAACGTCTTGAAAAGTCGTTTCAGATTCTTAAGGGTGAGGGCCGCATCACCGAAATAAATGTAGCGGCCACAATGAAAGATGTCCGCAAGGCTCTGACGGCTGCCGATGTCAATTACAATGTAGCCAAAAACTTTGTAGATACTGTAAAGAAGAAGGCTATCGGTCAGAATGTGATCACTTCCCTGAAGCCGAAGGAACTGATGGTGAAGATCGTTCACGATGAGCTGGTGGAACTCATGGGTAAGGAGGAAGCTCCCGTGAATCTGCAGGGGAATCCGGCTGTGATTCTGCTTGCCGGACTGCAGGGTGCCGGTAAGACTACATTCGCCGGCAAACTCGCCCGTAAGCTTAAGAGCCAGAAGGGTAAGCGTCCGTTGCTTGTCGGTGCCGACGTGTATCGTCCGGCGGCACGCGAGCAGCTGCGTGTGCTGGCAGAGAGCATCGATGTTCCTGTATATACAGAGGAGGAGAGCCGTAATCCGGTTCAGATTGCCCTCAATGCCATTGCGCATGCCAAGGCTAATAATCAGGATCTGGTGATTATCGACACTGCCGGCCGTCTGGCCGTGGATGAGGCGATGATGAATGAGATTGCCGATATCAAGGAGGCCGTGAAACCTCAGGAGGTGCTTTTCGTGGTGGATTCAATGACCGGTCAGGATGCCGTGAATACAGCGAAGGCATTCAACGACCGGCTTGACTTCGATGGCGTGATCCTTACCAAACTTGACGGCGACACACGAGGCGGTGCGGCGATTTCAATCCGTGCGGTTGTGACAAAGCCTATCAAGTATATCGGTACGGGTGAGAAACTCGAGGATATCATGGAGTTCAATCCCGATTCGATGGCCAACCGAATTCTGGGTATGGGTGATATCGTGTCTCTTGCCAAGAAGGCTCTGGAGGTATACGATGAGAAGGAGGCTAAACGTCTGAGCGAGAAAATCCAGAAGAATAAATTCGACCTGGAAGACTTCCTTGGTCAGATCCAGCAGATCAAGAAGATGGGTAACCTGAAGGATATTGCAAGCATGATCCCGGGTCTCGGTAAGGCCGTGAAGGATGTGGATATTCCGGATGATGCCTTCAAGGGGATTGAGGCTATCATCCAGTCGATGACTCCCTGGGAACGTCAGAATCCTACAGAAATCAAGGGCACCCGTCGCCAGCGTATTGCGAAGGGATCGGGAACATCGATCCAGGATGTGAATAAGCTCCTGAAGCAGTTTGAGGATATGCGCAAGATGATGCAGATGACCAGCAAGATCAAGAATCCGATGAAGATGATGCGTCAGATGCGTGGCAGAATGAAAGGCGGCATGCCCTTCTGATCAGATTCACCCCACCAATCCATATAATTAAGGCTCCATGCATTTACATTCATATGTGTTGTATGGAGCCTTTGAAGTTGTCTGAACTTATGTTTATAAAAATAAGTTTAGACAACTTCATTCTGTAAAATAAGTGGCTTAAAGAGCAGAGGATTTGTTTGGCGTTGATTAATATAAGATAAGTAGTTGCTAAAATTTAAACGATATATGTGTTTCATCAGTAATTGAACTTGTTCTTTTGGGCATCTTTTACCTTATCAGTCAGTAGTATACGAAAGTATACTACTTCCTTCTGCGGAAAAATCTATACCAAAATAATTGTGTTTTATATATTCATTAATTTTTAGCAATTACTTAGAGAATAAAACTCTTGTTTGTTCAAGTTTTATTTATTAGATTTACACTAAATCAGTATTTTTATAAATTATGTCTGACAAAGCTTCCAAAATCCCTACCCAGTTTATTAATCTCCAGTCGGATTTCGGCTTTAAACGAGCGTACGGCACAAAGGAATTCCAAAAGAATGTGATCCAACTTATTGATGCCGCCTTGGGAGAGGATATAGACATAAAACGAATCATACCCCATTATCCTACGCAGGGGAGCGATCCGGAACTTGTGACGTATCATGACAAGGAGGTGCTTCCCCAGGAGATTGACGGCAAGCGTATCGTATACGATGTTTACTTCACGATGAAGGTCGGAAAGGGAGGCTCTATGTTCAAACCGTATCATCTGACGAAGGAAAACCGGGATGAGGATGTGGAGCATCATTTCATTCTTGAGATGCAGAATGTCTATACTCCTCCGTTTGAGGACCGCATGACCTACTATGTCTCCGAGATGATTTCCGGACAGGGAAAGACAGGTTGGAATTATGACCTGGATCCGGTGGTTCTCATAGCGATTACGGATTTTGATTTTCCCTATCTGAGCAAACAGATGGTTCAGGAATTCGAACTCAGGGAAAAGCATTCCGGTGAATCACTCACAAAGAAGCTCCGGATGTTGTTCTTCTCATTGAAGCAGGTGCCCAGGGAATGGCATGAGTGCAAGAGTAAATTGGAAAGGATATTGTTTTTGATAAAGAATATAGATAAGATGGATAAGAATTCGATAGCATATAAAGAGGGAGGCTATGAGGATCTGTTC
>JAAVFV010000065.1 GCA_014800525.1 Bacteroidales bacterium
ATAATTTCTCCATTAAGAGTATTAATGATATATGGTTCAATATCGTCACCGCATCTTTGAGTTGGAGAAAGATTATAGCAACACAATATCAACCATATTTTACCATTGGGTGAAAGTTGTATAGCCTGAGTGCTATTAATAATGTGAATGTAGTTATTTTGCCGATCTCTTATTCTAATGCGGCACATTGCTTTGTATTTTTTCTTATCATGTGTATCCACAAGATTTATTTTTTTAAAGAATTCATATTCCAGCATCCTTTTTTCAGCAAGATCTTTTGGATGGATACGATTGTAGATTTCATCTTCATCGCTCGATTGTTCCTCCTTATAAATACTTGAAACATCGGATAATCCGAGTAATATTCCTAAATCTTGACCATACACATAGCACCTATCACATGAGGCATCAGTGATTACAGTACATCCCCCCATAGCTTTAGCCATAGTTTCAGCTATATTTTTTGCATCTTCTACAGACGTGACATCAAGCGATTCTGTTTCAAGAGATTGCTCTTCGTATATTTGATTGATTTCCTTACGTAAAATATCCATATTTCAATTTAACGATTTTTTTAGCATTCCATACCTAATAAAAATTACAAACTTTGCAAACTTGATAATTAATTTTTAGATATATGGCAAAAATGATAGTATTTTTAGATTACATGAGAGTAATAGCTTGATTTATGGTTATTATGATTCACTCATGTGAATTCTTCTTTATCGACGGAGACAATATTTGAATCTGTAATTTGAATGATGTTTTTGGGGGTTAGTATCATCGATGGAGCTTTTAGGTGTTCTGTTACGTTGTTTGTATTAATATTCAGCGTTCCTTCTTGTTCCAGTCACTACCAATACTCGCATATTCTTACATAAAAACGCGAGTTCTGGATAATAATTATTGTCTCCCTTGAAAATCAAAGGAGACAATAAAAAATATCCGATTTCTACCCCACGACGGGCAAAAATCGGATAAATAGCTACTAATTATCTGATTATCAGATAATTATAGTGGAGCTGGAGGGGATTGAACCCTCGTCCAAACGCGGAATCAATGAGCTTTCTACATGCTTAGTCATTGAATTGGTTTTCGAGATGTCACAGGCTCACGACCACCAATGGCATCCTTAGTCTTTAAATTTCGGAACAGCCTCAAGACATGACTATTCCCATTTCCGAATTTCTCTGCATCTCCTTGTCCTAACGTCTCGGAACCAGGCAAAGGGGAGATGTCTCGTTCACCTCACTTTGAGGCGAATTAAGGAATCCTACTATACTTCAGATTACGCAGCGAGAGCGTAGTTGTTATTTTCGCCAATTATAGTTCGATGCTCTTGCGATTATAGAGCTTGAACATCAAAGCTCTGCATGCTTACTGATCGCTTCTACACGCTGTCAAAGCCAGTCAGCCCCAGAAGAGGTAAAGAATCTTTTAGGGGAATTCTTTCTCGATTGCAAAGATAGAGATAATTTCTGATATATGCAAGCGCTAATTTGATTTTTTTCAATATAATTTTCTTTTGCTTCGTGGAATGTATAATTATAGTTAATCCTATCAATGAACTGTAACTTAATAATGGTCTAATTGTTTTATAGTTACAAGTTCACTTGATTTCTCCTTTTGAGGTATGAGAGATTCCGGTCGCAGGATGATTACTCGTGGAGGAGAATAGAGGGACAGGTAAAAAACATTTAATATTATGGAAAAGAACACACCTTTCAAACTCGTCTCACTCCTCGATTACTCAGACTCCCAGATCAATCATCTTCAGGTGCTTAATGCGCAGGGTGGAATGGTCTTTATGATGGCACTTAAGAAGGGCCAGAAACTGGATACTCACTTGGCTCCTGAGAATGCACTTGTGCAGATTCTTGAGGGTCGTGTTGATTTCCCCGTACGTGGGGATCAGCACATCATGAAAGCCGGTGATGCAATGTTGCTGGAGCCTGGAGTAGAGCATGCTGTTGTGGCAGTAGAGGATACAAAGATTCTCCTTACTAAAATAAAATAATGCTCTATTGTGATTATCGAAAAGCTTAGACTATAAGATTTTAACGTTTAATATTAAGAGGCCTCGATTCCAATGAAGGATTCGAGGCCTCTTGATTAATTTATCGTAAGTAAGAATTCGAGATTACCCGATATAAATAGAATGAATTATCGTTTATGCTATCTATGGCTTCTTTGAGGTCGCTTGTGGCTTATCATTCAGTTGAATACTAAAGTATTCTCATTTTTTTTCTCGCCCCAATCGTTGCAAGAATAAGCTTACATATAGTATAATTAATTTTGAATCTTACTTAAGAAATTAGGCTTACAGCAAAATCCACATTAGCCCTTGTTTGCAATTTTCGCCCACGTGTCTTTAAGACCAATGGTCTTATTGAATACAGGATGGTCGGGAGTGGTATCGGGATCCACAACGTAGTAGCCGAGGCGCTGGAACTGGTAGTGGTCGCCGGCTTTGATTCTTTCAGCGAGCCACGGCTCTATTTTTGCATTCGTGCGAATCTTCAAAGAATCGGGATTTAGGAGATCGCGGAAATCTCCCTCCTCAGCCGAAGGATTCTCTACGGAGAAGAGTCGGTCATAATCGCGAATCTCGGCATCTACGGCTGTAGGAGCGGATACCCAATGGAGTGTACCTTTTACCTTGCGATCTGCGCCGGGGAGACCACTACGGGTCTCAGGGTCATATTCAGCATAGATTTCCTCGATCTCTCCATTCTCGTTTTTCTTTACCCCCGTGCACTTAATAATATAGGCACCCTTAAGTCGCACCTCCTTATCAGGAGACAGACGGAAGAACTTCTTAGGAGGATTCTCCATGAAGTCGTCGCGTTCGATCCAGAGTTCGCGGGAGAACGGCATTTCATGCTGTCCTGCGGAGAGATCCTCGGGGTTGTTATCCATCACCATAGTCTCGGTCTTATCCTCGGGGTAATTGGTGAGGATGAGTTTGACAGGGTTCTGGATAACGCTTACTCGTGTAGCAGTCTTATTGAGATCTTCTCTAACGGAATGTTCGAGGAGCTCGATATGGTTGAGAGCCTCATATTTGGTGTAGCCGATACGGTTTACAAAATCTTTGATGGAAGAGGGGGTATAACCGCGACGTCGGAGGCCACGCAGTGTCGGCATACGGGGATCATCCCAACCATTTACCAGACCTTCCTTAACGAGCTGGAGGAGCTTACGCTTCGACATCACGGTGTAGGTGAGGTTCAGACGGTTGAACTCTATCTGACGAGGACAATATGAATCATCTGCGAGTTCTCGCACAAAATATTCATAGAGAGGACGATGAGGGACGAATTCGAGAGTGCATATAGAATGTGTTACTCCTTCAAAGTAGTCGCTCTGTCCGTGTGCGAAATCGTACATGGGATATACTTTCCAGTCAGTACCGGTGCGCCAGTGTGGCGTCTTGATGATACGGTACATGATTGGATCACGGAAGTGCATATTATCGGAAGCCATATCAATTTTGGCACGAAGCACCATAGCACCCTCATCAAATTCTCCCTTATTCATTCTCATGAATAGATCAAGATTTTCTTCAATGGGACGGTCACGGAACGGGCTATTCTGTCCCGGAACTGTGGGAGTGCCCTTCTGAGCTGCAATCTGTTCGGATGTCTGCTCATCGACATATGCTTTCCCCTCCTTGATCATGCGCACGGCCAAATCAAAGAGCTGGGGGAAATAGTCGGAGGCATAATAAAGCCGGTCGCCCCAATCGTAACCGAGCCAATGGATATCTTCCTTAATGGCCTCTACGTATTCTGTATCTTCTTTCTGGGGATTGGTGTCATCGAATCGGAGATTGCATGTGCCACCAAATTTTTCAGCCGCACCGAAGTCCATAATGAATGCCTTGGCATGACCAATGTGCAGGTATCCGTTAGGTTCGGGCGGGAAGCGGGTATTTAATCTACCACCATTTTTACCGGCAGCGAGGTCGTTTACAATTTCCTGTTCTACAAAATTGAGGCCGTTTTCATTCTTAGCCTCTTCTTCAATAAATTCTTCTTTCATCGGAAGCTTATATTGGTTGAAGCAAATTCAAAGAATCGGGAGTCTGAATTCGCGGAATATATTTAAAGCACAAAGTTAGGTAAAATTTTCCAATAAGTCGGGGATGAGAGTAAAAATAATGCCGTTGCTCGGGAATGAGTAACGGCATTGTAACTTTTGATAAAGAGTTTTTCAGGCTGACATTATAGTGAATAGTATATCAGTTGAGCACAAAATCGAGTGTGCGATTGTCTCGAGGGCCTGAGTAGCAGGATGCAAACTGGCGGATAATGCTCAGGGTTGAGGGCCTTGGAGAGGACAGATTTGATACGATAATGTCAGAGTCGGATCGACCATTGGAGGAATCATGACTCATAGGCAAATATTTTTACTTTAAATTATTACTACATCAACACGTATCGTTAAGATTCGATACGATTATATAACGCTGATGGGTGTAAAAATATTGTGCAGTTTAAATCTTTATGAGGAAGAATCTGGTTCGGGAAATAAATAGGGGAGATTCGGAGAAGATGGAGAATGGGAAGTCACTCTCTGAGAAGTTCAGAGAGTGAGTATGATTTCCTTCTCGGCTGCTATACGACGAAGATTGAGGATTGCATATCTCATACGTCCTAAAGCCGTGTTGATGCTCACCCCGGTCAATTCTGCTATTTCCTTGAATGATAGATTCTTATAATAGCGCATATTAAGCACTTCTCTCTGGAGAGGGGGAAGTTCCTGGATGAGGTATTTTACATCATTACGGATTTGATCGGAGATGATGATATCCTCGATTGTTTCCTGACAAAGCTCTTTACGATTGAGAACATCGATTTCAGTGAGGTCGGCGGATTGAAGATTCTCCGACTTCTCCTGACGATAATAATCAATGATAAGGTTATGGGCGATTCGTGAAATCCATGCAGGGAACTTGCCGGTTTCTGTGTAGCGGCCCTGCCGGATTGTCTGGATTGCCTTTACAAAGGTTTCCTGGAAAATATCGTTAGCGATATCTTCATTTTTGATGATTCGGAGTATATAGGTAAAAATACGATCTTGGTGTCTTTTGAGGAGAGTGTCGAAAGCCTCATTCGAGCCTTCTGCATAAGCTTTGACCAATTGTTCATCGGTCATGCCAGTGTAATTTGCCATGCTGATGTCGGTGTTGATGAAGTAAAAATTATTTCGATAGGCAATATATCTATAAAGTCGGTTGAATTAATAATCGGATCGTTTTCGAATGCAAAGATAAAACCTAAAAACAGGAATTGCAAGAAATCTAAGGAAAATTATTTAAAATAATTGTTAAAGTACGCAATAAAACGCTATGGTTTACGTAGCACATTCTAATTTCTCCCTCTTTATGGGTATATTCCGCTACTGACAACATAGTTTGATAATATAGACTGGAAAGCCCCACGAATTGAGAATCGTGAGGCTTTATCTGTATATGAATCCTATGGTAGAGGGTTAACTGGAAGGTAATATATGGTCTTTGAACTTATGGACATTCAATGAGTAAGCTGGAGAGCAGTCCATTTAGCATCTGATACGAGTCGTTTTTTTTCTTTGAGCCCCAGCGGAGCTGCGGCCTGAAGAATCAATGTAATATCTTCCTCATAGAATCCACTCAGGAGCATTTCTCCTTCGGGCAAGAGGGCTTCAGCATATCGATTGATGTCTTGAAGGATAATATTACGGTTGATATTTGCGAAGAGAAAGTCGGCTTTAGGAACGCTGTCAAGGGATGATGCATCGCCGTGGATGAGATTGATCTGCCTTCGATTAAGAGAAGCGTTCTCTACGGCATTCTCGTAAGCTGGTTTATCAATTTCAATACCGGTCACCTCCCGGGCGCCCCTCATTGAAGCAAGCAGAGAAAGAATTCCTGTACCTGTGCCAACATCTGTGACGCGCTTCCCTTCAAGATCCAGATCAAGGATGAGACGCATCATCTGGGATGTGGTGTCATGATGGCCGGTTCCGAAAGCCATTTTTGGATCGATAACGATATCGTAACGTGCAGGAGGGATATCTTTATGAAATGTGGAATGCACCACGCATATATCATCTATCAGGATAGGTTTGAAATAATTTTTTTCCCACTCTGCATTCCAGTCTTCACCTTCAATGAAAGTGGATGAAATTTTGATATTGGTATCGAATGGAAAGTCAGCGAGTGCTTCGGATGCGAGGTGCTCCGCTTCTTCGGTGGCACGGATATAGGCGGTAAGGCCTGAATCGTCCGGTTCGAATGATTCAAATCCGGCATCAGCAAGGAAGGCAGCTGCGAGATCGGTGGCATCCGGAGAACATGGAGAGAGATCAATTCTTACGGAATAATAGTCGTTCATACTCAGAGGGATTATTTCTTTTTCTTTCCACCAAACAATCCAAAAATCTTGCGACCCATTCCAAAGGCTGAAAGACCCAGGGAGATATAGTCAAGATAATTAAGACCACGGAATAGGGTGGAAGCCACTGTGCCGGCGAGAGCAATTTTTGATCCTTTCCCTTCGGACTTTCCGGTGGCTGATGATTTGAGACTATCGATGTCGGTGAGCACTCTGGCTTTGCAGAGTTCTTTCTGCATGGTGACCATGGCACGCTGATATCGAAGTTGCTCAAGGGTATAACCGTGAAAACTATTATATTTCTTTAATACCTCCTGTCCTTTTTTAGAGGCTTTTTGAATTTCATTCTTCATGTGGTGAATATTTAATCCGATATCATCTTAGGCTTCCTTTGCTTTATTTTCTTTCTCCTGAATATCTTCCTTATGGGAAGAGGAGAGGAAGAGGTGGGTCATAAAGCGGGATACGGGGTTAAAGAATAGAAATCGGCGAAGGAGGTAAATAAGGAGAATAAGGATGAGAATCACGCCCGCACCGCAGACATATGAGAGAGCCGGAGACATCCAGTATTGGAACACCTCTACCATTGCGAATGAGAGCATGATCAAGACGGCAATACCTAAGAGCAGACATACGGCACCTACAATAATAGTGGCCATCAGAACTGTGACTTTCTCTATAGCTGTGAGCTTGGCATATTCAATTTCCAGTCTAATCCAATCTCTCGATTGGAAAAATAAGGCTTGGAGTTTATCGGTTAATTTCTCTTTCATAAAAAGTACGTTAGATGCCCCGCATATTATAACGGAGAAAAATGATAGTATTGAAGAGTGTATATAATAGAATACGGATAAACGGTCGATAAATTGTTAGATGACAGTCGTAAATAAAGATAAGTCATCATTTTATATCGTTTATAACCATCGGGACTATAAAAGGAAGAGACCAATGACTCCTGTGATGATGGAGTCAAAGGCCTCTGGTAGTATTAAAGCGTTTCAGGCTTTATATTATTCTTCGGCGCCGGCAAGTTCTGCTACGAGAGCATCCACCTCCTTGTCGCTGATCTTGATACCTTTCTTCTGGAGAAGGTTGCAAAGGCGGGTTCTTACGTCCTCGCCCTTTTCGGGAGCAAAGAGAAGAGCAGCGCCACAACCTACAATCGCTCCGCCGAGAAATGCGGAAATAAGGGTCAGTGTCTTCATTTTTGTTGATATGGAGTTAAAATCTATATAGTTACTAAAGGGCAATAATATATAGATTTAATTATCTGGTTTATACTAATAATCTCTCTTACTGAAGAAATCAGATGTGCTTTTCAATCTGATCCTCGATTTCATCAACGAGCTCTTCCATCTTATTTTTCTTGAGGGAAATGCCGTTTTCCTTGAGGATTTTCATAATTTTCTCTCTTGTAGTCTCTCCCTTTTCAGGAGCTACGAGGAGGCCGATAGCAGCACCGGCTACTGCACCTCCGATAACTGAAAGGATAATGTGAAGGGGTTTCATATTTTTCTGTTTTTATATATTGATTCTGATTTTGTCAGTAGAGAACTCCTTAAGTTTCCACTGTTTTCTTTTCACATTTGTATAACGTCTGATACTCTTAAAAAGTTTTCAGTTAACGTTGAGCAGTGAGAATTGTCTGATTTGCGGCACGGTAGGCGAGCACCCCCTCCTGAGAGAGTTCGTAGACATGGAAATCACCTTCTACTCCACGCATACGCACATGAGTGTCGTCGATGAAGGTCATAAACGGGAGAGTTTCGCCATTATCAAGTACTACGGCCCAGGTGTCGGTATCGGTAAGGAATTCAAGGCGAGTGGTGTGACCGGTAGGCTGGTGGGTGACATCGTAGCCTTTTCCATCACATTTGATAAGATATCGACCATTATCTGTATCGACCACCTTGGTGGAGGCTGTAACGGGATTATTGCCACTCCAGAATTCTATGGAGTTGATTACGATAAGATCGGCTAGGGAAGTGACCTCATAAACAGGGAGAACCCAGAATGCGAAGAACACCAGTTCGTTTACAAACTTATTTCCTACCTGCTTATTCCATGAAAGCACACGATTAGTCAGTGCAAAGGAGCCGATGCATGATGAGAGGGTGACTGAAGATGCAGCAAGGAGAATTAAACCGACTGCCAAAGGATATTTCTTCATAAGGAAAAATTTTTTTATTTAGTTGAGTGGAAATGGAGAGTGGAATCGTATAGATGCGTGGTAATTACTTAACATCTGAAAATGCAATGTGAAATTAGTTTAAAATTTAGTATTCTCCAAATAAACGCCTATATTTTTAGAGATTATTTTTGCTGAGAATTATTAGGATGAGGGGGCTCCGAAAGAAGAGGAATATCCATCGTTATGACCGATATGACCTTTAGTGAGTTGAGAGGCAAGCTTTATAACGTGAGGCCCGACTCCCGTGTTGAGGTTATCGATAGCTGTCATCAGTTTGCGGGAATTTCGGAGATATTTGAGTTTCTTTTCGGAATCGAATAGGGATGGTTCGAAGGATTCGGAGGGAACAATATCGGAGAGAATAATTCCCGCTCGTTTATATGCTATTTTAGGATCGAAGATACGATCGAGCAGATTGATTCCGGCATTGGAGATTATGGCTGCGTCGTCAACAGGGGGCTCAAATCCGATAGAGGCTTCGAGAGCATGATATCCATTGGCGGTGTGGAATCTATTGGATCTAAGAAAAACAGTCAAACGGCCTGCAATGCCCTGCATGGCTCTTAATCGTTTTGAAACATGTGCACTATAAATGGCTATGCGGGCGCGGATATAGTCGTAGTCGTCAATATCCATTGGGAATGTTCGGGTCTCGCTAATGGATTGCTGGAGCGGCCGGTCGACGTGAGAAAGTTCGATACATGATTCTCCGTGCAGCTCACGCCAGCACCTCTCCCCATTAATCCCGAAGTGAGTCCGGACCCAACCTAAGGTCCGGTCAGCGAAGTCGGCGGCTGTATAAATACCGGATGTGTACAGACGTTTGGCAATGCGTCTGCCGATACCCCATATCTCATCCACAGGATATTCTTTAAGAGCCTCTTTTATTTTTTCTCCGGAAGATAGGATGATAACACGCCGGCCTGACTTCTTTCCTATATGACTTGCCACCTTGGCAAGTGTCTTAGAGAGGGAGAAGCCTATGGTGACCGGGATTTTTTCTTGGATGAGACACTCCCGGACAATGGCTCGTCCAATCACTATAATCTGATCGGAAGGGATTCCTGTCATATCAAGAAAGGCCTCATCCACCGAATAATCAAGAGTGCGCGGCACAAAGGTGCGGAATATATCATGAATCCGAAGACTCACATCCCGATAAAGAAGATGATTGCCGGAGAGAGCAATGAGTTGGCCACTTTTAATAAGATGTCGAAGTTCAAAAGCTGGCTGACCCATCCGGATACCAAGACTTTTGGCTTCATTTGAGCGTGCGATTGCACAGCCATCATTATTACTTAACACCACTACGGCACGATTGCATAGTGAGGGATTGATGGCTCGTTCGCACGATACGAAGAAATTGTTGCAGTCGGCAAGACCAATCATATGGAAAATCAGATAGTAATAGTGGATATGGGGCGGAACTATTCGGAGAGGGGATAATATGCATTGTTGGAATATCTAATGTATTCTTCTGCACATAAAAAAGAAAGTATTTCAGGGAGAATGTCGGAAAATGTGCCGAAGTGATGGAGTAGATATACAACGGATATTCCATGCGGACGTTGACGGATAAACTCAAGAATGTCTTTCAGAAGACGCTCCTTGCGTTTCTTTGCTTCTTTAGGAGTGAGACGTTTCTTCCTGCAGATATCGCAATGGCCGCACGGCTGTTCTCTATGTTGGCCGAAATAGGCGAGCAGGAAGTTTTCCCGACATCCGGGTTTATCTCCCGTAAAGTCTATCATTGCCTCCAGTCTCTCAGCAAGAATCTGCCGTCTGGTCTCATATATATCTTTCCCGATTATGAGATAACGCGGTTCTTCTCGACTGGTGGGAACATAGATATAGGGAATACGGTTCCTGGGAATGTATGACACGACCTTGGCTCGATTGAGCTCGAGCAACGCCTGATAAGTCTGTTCGGCAGATAATCCGGTTTCTCCTGAGATCCGTATTTCGTGGATTGTAGTATAGTCTGTAAAAAGGCCAGTATATAGCCTTAATAGAGAGCCCAAAATCTTTTCTGCCTGGGGAGTTAATCCGTGAAGACCATATAGTTCTTCCCGGTCGATAAGCATCATTGCCCGGGAATAATGGTCGGTTTCGGGCATGAATTCGAGGTAGCCTGCCTGGCTGAGTAATTGAAGGGCTGCCAGACATTGTTCCGGATTATATTTAAATCTCGCGCAGAACTCCTCAAAATCAAAGGGGTGTAATGTATCATAACCCTCACCGATTGAAATACCTATGACATTGCAGACACGTTCGTAAACTTTGTATATTAAATCTTTCTCCGGGAAATGAATAGAAAGTTTACGGCGCAGATTTCCCTTATCACGCGCAGATTTCAGCAGCACTGCAAAAGAGGGGAGGCCGTCGCGTCCGGCACGTCCGGCTTCCTGATAATATTCTTCAAGCGAGGGAGGAGTGTCGTAATGAATCACTACTCTCACATCGGGTTTATCAATTCCCATACCGAAAGCATTTGTAGCCACCATCACGCGAGTGGCTCCCGACTTCCATTCATCCTGCCTTGCACGTTTGATTTCGGGGTCTAAACCGGCATGAAAATCAGCGGCGGATATACCGAATTCGCGTAGATAGGAGGCTATCTCGCGGGTTCGCTTTCTACTGCGGACGTATACAATAGCCGTACCGGTAGTGGAGAGGAGAATGTGGGCTGTCTCACTAAGTTTTGTTTCCGTGGGGCGCACGATATAGCTTATATTGGTGCGGGAGAAACTCATCCGATAGATAGCCGGATCGCGCATCTTCAAGCGATTGATAATGTCGGCTTCTACTGTGGGGGTGGCTGATGCCGTGAGGGCAAGAATAGGGATATTGGGGAAAGATTTGCGTAAATCTGCGATTTTAAGATAGGCGGGACGGAAGTCGTAACCCCATTGGGATATACAATGAGCCTCATCCACCACGAAAAGGGAAGGATGGAGCTGACGCAGTTCCTGGATAAAAGTAGAATTACGTAGGCGTTCAGGGGATACATAGAGGAGTTTGGCGCCTCCATTGAATATTTTCTCGCGAGCTATACGTTTTTCTGTGGTGGTGAGTCCGGAGTGAAGACATACTGCCTTTATTCTCCGACGTTTTAAATTATCCACCTGGTCTTTCATTAAGGATATCAAGGGGGTGATAACGACTGTAATACCGGGAAGCATAAGAGCCGGCACCTGAAAGGTGAGAGATTTTCCCCCTCCGGTTGGCATTAAGCCCAGGGTGTCGCGACCATTCAGCACCGAACGCACGATATCTTCCTGCAGAGGCCGGAATGAATCATAACCCCAGTATTTTTTTAGAATCTCAACGGGAGTCATAAAGATGGAAGTAATAGTTGGGTGGAAGAGAAGTTTGAGGCAAGAGGAACATGGAGGGTGGGATGAATCTATGTTTTGATTAGACCCACAAGAGGGAATTAGCTAAATCAATATCCAGCCGAAGGCTTGATGTCACGTATCATCAGCTGAATGGTTTCAGTATTATTGGCCCGCTTGGATTGCTCAATAGTATAGATGATATCAATGGGCTTATGGGCATGGATGTGTTCAAAATACTGAGCCATATTGAATGCGATGGCGTTCAGGACATGGCTGGTGCTGTTATCTTCCAGTTCCAGCTTTATATGTTCTAAATTCTTACCGACCAATTTGCTGGTACCGAAGTCGAATACATTGCGTGTGCAAAATATAGGCTTCTGATTGCCTGGCCCAAAGGGATTTAATTTCTTGAGGTATTGCAGGAGTTCGGGTGTGATATCGGCAAACTGTATCTGAGCATCGACATCGAGATGAGGGGAGAGCTGGTGAGGCTGAATATGTTTAGCCACATATTCCTCAAATCGTCGGGTGAACTCCGGAATATTTTCTTCTTTCAGGGATAGGCCCACAGCATAAGGATGACCTCCGAAATTTTCAAGAAGATCACGCGAATCATTGATGGCAGCGTAGACATCGAATCCCTGAACAGAGCGGGACGAACCGGTGGCCAGTCCATTAGAGAGGGTGAGAACGACAGAAGGCTTATAGTACATCTCAGTCAGGCGGGATGCTACAATGCCGATAATACCCTTATGCCAATCCTTATTATAAATCACAATCGAGCGTTTATCCTTGATAATTTCAACATTATTTGAAATCAGATGATTGGCTTCTTCCGTGATTCGTTTATCGAGCTCCTTGCGGTCTTTGTTGTATTGATCAATGTCCTTTCCTTTTTCATAGGCATCGTGCAAATCACGACTCACAAGAAGATCGACTGCTTCAATACCACATTGCATGCGTCCGGACGCATTTATACGTGGCCCGATTTTGAAAATTACATCGCTAATGGTGATATCCTTATTAGTGAGTTTGCAGATGCGGATGATGCTTCTGAGTCCGAGGTTGGGATTAGAATTGAGACGCCTGAGTCCGTGATAAGCCATTACTCTATTTTCACCGACTATCGGAACAAGATCAGCCGCAATACTTACTGCCACCAGATCAAGGAGCGATTCCAATTCATTATGATTGGTGAGACCATTGCTCATTGCAAATGCCTGCATGAATTTGAATCCGACCCCACATCCACTCAGATACTTACATGGATACTTTGAACCGGGCATTTTAGGGTTAAGAATGGCAACGGCAGGAGGGAGAATCTCATCGGGAACATGATGGTCGCATATGATGAAGTCAATTCCTTTAGACTTAGCATAAGCGATCTCTTCCGTGGCCTTTATACCGCAGTCAAGAACAATAATCAACTTTATTCCGTTGTCTGCTGCGTAATCAATGCTTTTCAACGAGATGCCGTAGCCTTCATCATATCTGGTGGGAATATAGTATTCGATGTTGGAATAATAATTCTGCAGATATTTATAAACTAATGCTACGGCTGTGGTGCCGTCGACATCATAATCCCCGTAAATCATGATTCGTTCTTTTGAACCCATTGCTTTGTTTAAGCGATTCACGGCCTTATCCATATCCTGCATAAGGAATGGATCATGAAGGTCGGAAATTGAGGGGGCGAAGAATGAATCAGCTTCTTCAGGGGTAGACACACCCCGTCGCACGAGAAGCTCTCCTATGGCAGGGATACCTCCACAATGAGCCCCCAGGGCGGTGGCGGCCTGTTTCTGCTGATTGGTGAGGGGGAGGTAATTCCATTTTCCTGTCATAGTTCTGTCGGTTAACTTGGCTGCTTTGTCAGACTTTTATAGCTGGTATGCAAAGAGATGATACCCCAATATGGAGGGTGATCTATTACTCTGATTCGACTCAAAATCTTCAAAGCAAAAATTTTTACAAATATAATGATAATCCCATAGATTTCCAAAAGCTTCTATGGGAATGGAGGTGTGAGGCAATGGATGGTCTATTGGATTCATAGTAAAGAGAAAAAGAGGGTGAAAAAATTGGTAATAAGGGAGAAAACGGTTTATTTTGCATTTGGAAGCCAATTGTGTGCTTATATTCCATCTAATTTGTCCTCTATCCCCGTATAAAGCGGATAGTTCAAGACTACCTCAGATCATTGAAATGAAAAAAGTATTATTGCTCGGCTCAGGAGCGTTAAAGATTGGACAGGCCGGTGAATTTGATTATTCGGGATCCCAGGCCCTTAAAGCCCTCCGCGAAGAGGGTATATCCACAGTTTTGATCAACCCTAATATTGCCACGATTCAGACTTCTGAAGGCGTGGCCGATCAGGTATATTTTCTCCCTATTACCACAGAGTTTGTGGAAGAGGTGATCAAGAAGGAGCGTCCGGATGGTATCCTGCTTTCCTTCGGAGGCCAGACAGCTCTTAACTGCGGAACCGAACTTTATCTTAACGGCACGCTTGAAAAGTATGGTGTTAAAGTTCTCGGCACATCCGTGGATGCCATCATGATTACCGAGGATCGGGATCTTTTCGTTAAGAAGCTGAATGAGATTGATGCCAAGACACCGGTATCACAAGCAGTGGAATCTCTTGAGGATGCGGTCGAGGTGGCCAGACGCATCGGTTATCCCGTAATGGTCCGTTCTGCGTATGCTCTTGGCGGACTTGGCTCAGGAATCTGTAAGAATGAAGAGGAGTTCGTAAAACATTGCGAAAGTGCATTAGCCTATTCGAAGCAAATTCTTGTAGAAGAGAGCCTTAAGGGTTGGAAGGAAATAGAGTTTGAGGTGATTCGTGATGCAAACGATCATTGTTTCACTGTAGTTCCGATGGAAAACTTTGATCCTCTGGGAATTCATACAGGAGAATCGATTGTGGTAGCTCCGATTGTCTCCTTAACTAAAGAACAGATCTCGCGTCTGGAGGAGATTTCACGTCAAGTGGTTCGACACATAGGCATCGTAGGAGAGTGTAATATCCAATACGCTTTCAATGCTGAAACTAATGATTATAGAATCATTGAGATTAATGCACGTCTGAGTCGGTCGTCAGCTCTTGCTTCTAAGGCTTCGGGATATCCTCTTGCTTTTGTGGCAGCAAAGTTAGCTCTCGGATATACTCTTGATCAAATCGGGGAGATGGGTACACCGAACTCTGCTTATGTGGCTCCCTCGGTGGACTATATGATTGTCAAAATACCTCGTTGGGACCTCTCAAAGTTTGTGGGCGTGGATCGTGAGATCGGCTCTTCAATGAAGTCAGTCGGGGAAATTATGTCGATTGGTAAATCATTTGAAGAAATAATCCAGAAGGGTCTCCGGATGATCGGTCAGGGTATGCATGGATTTGTCGGAAACAATGATATCCACTTTGATGACCTGGATAAGGTGTTGTCTCACCCTACAGACCTTCGTATCTTTGCGATCGCCCAGGCTCTTGAGGAGGGTTATTCCGTCGACCGTATCGAGGAACTTACAAAGATTGATAAATGGTTCATAGAGCGACTCGCCAATATCGTAAGATATAAGGGTGTGCTTGAAGGCTATGAAAAGATTGAGGATATTCCCGAGGATGTGATGAGAGAGGCAAAACGTCTTGGCTTCTCTGATTTCCAGATTGCTCGATTTGTGGAAAATCCGACGGGGAATATGGAGAAGGATATGCTGAGGGTGAGAAATCATCGGAAGAACATGGGTATCACTCCCGCTATCCGCCGGATCAATACCGTAGCTTCCGAATATCCTGATCTTACCAATTATCTATATGCAACATATGGATCGACCGAGAACTCGATCCGTTACGATATGAACGGTAATAACAATATCGTCGTGTTAGGCTCAGGGGCATATCGTATCGGTTCGTCAGTTGAATTCGACTGGTGTTCGGTGAATGCGGCCAATACATGCCGTAAATTGGGGTATAAGTCGATCATGATAAATTATAACCCTGAGACGGTCTCAACTGACTATGATATGTGCGACCGTCTCTATTTTGATGAACTCAGTTTCGAGCGTGTGATGGATATTCTTGATCTCGAAACTCCCAGAGGGGTGATCGTAAGTGTTGGTGGACAGATTCCAAATAATCTGGCTATGAAGCTATACCGTCAGAATGTGCCGGTGCTTGGTACGTCACCCATTTCCATTGACCGAGCAGAGAATCGTCATAAATTCTCGGCTATGCTTGATCAGTTGGGTATTGATCAGCCCCGTTGGAAAGAGCTTACCACAACCGAGGAAATTGATTCCTTTATCGAGGAGGTTGGATTTCCGGTACTTGTGCGTCCTTCTTATGTATTATCGGGTGCTGCCATGAATGTATGTTATGATTATGAGCAACTCCATAAGTTCCTTTCAGAGGCAGCAAAGGTATCGAAAGAATTTCCGGTGGTGGTATCCGAATTCATGCAGAATGCCAAGGAGATCGAATTTGATGCTGTGGCCCGAAATGGGGAGATTGTGGAATATGCCATCTCGGAGCATGTGGAGTTTGCGGGTGTGCACTCGGGCGATGCTACGCTTGTGTTCCCGGCACAGAAGATCTATATGGCAACGGCGCGTCGGATCAAGCGTATCAGTGCTAAGATTGCAAAAGAGCTTAATATCTCAGGGCCTTTTAATATCCAGTATCTTGCAAAGGATAATTATGTGAAGGTTATCGAGTGTAATCTGCGTGCGTCACGTTCTTTCCCCTTCGTATCAAAGGTGCTGAAGAAGAACTTTATCGACACCGCTACGCGCATTATGCTTGGAGAAAAGGTGGAGAAAGAAGATACCTCTACGTTTGATATTGACTATATCGGCGTAAAGGCTTCTCAGTTCTCATTTGCCCGCCTACATAAGGCTGACCCTGTGCTGGGTGTCGATATGGCTTCCACAGGCGAGGTGGGATGTCTCGGAAAGGATTTTGACGAGGCTCTGCTAAATGCCATGATTTCGGTAGGTCACCATGTTCCGACCAAGGGAATCCTTGTTAGCTCAGGCGATGTTAAGGGGAAGGTCGATATGCTTGAGGCTTGCCGTTTATTATCAGAGAATGGATATCCTATTTATGCCACATCCGGAACTGCTGAATTCCTGCGTGAGAATGGAGTAGAGGTAAATAAGGTGAATAAGCCTGACGAGGATGGAGTGACGGTGCTTGATCTGATTGCAGATCATAAGGTGGATCTGGTGATCAACATTCCGAAAAACCATACTCGTCGCGAGCTTACCAATGGTTATAAGGTACGCCGTCATGCGATCGATCATAACATACCCTTACTTACCAATGCAAGGCTTGCAAGCGCGTTTGTAAAGGCCTTCATAAACAAGGCGCCCGATCAGATAGGCATCACTCCCTGGAAAGAGTATTAAATTTTCAATACTAAGGTTTTACAGTCTGAAATCGATTCTTACCATGGGTGAGGAGGATTTTGTAGTAGAGCTACGAGACCCTCCTCATCTTTTTTCAGCTTCCGTTATAAAAAAATGTTCTGGAAATTTTGAAGTATCAAAAAAAGTTCCTACCTTTGCAGTGTGATTCGAAAAGAGTTACTCACCGGGGCATTAGCTCATCTGGCTAGAGCGTTTGACTGGCAGTCAAGAGGTGACCAGTTCGAGTCTGGTATGCTCCACAAGGCATCAACACAGCGTTGATGCCTTTTTTATTGTTCGCCCGACATGGGCATAATCTAACGGGTGTAAGTCCCTAGCGCGCCCCGATAGCGGGAAGCGCATAGCCAACGGCAAGGGTGTCGGAGATGACTCCGAAACTGAAAGAAGCCCGAGGCAAAAGTCTAGCTCCACGTACAGAAACTTGATACAAGGCTCAAAA
>JAAVFV010000066.1 GCA_014800525.1 Bacteroidales bacterium
AGATAGCCAAGAATTATCTTAGTGAGAACGAATTGAAGATTCTCAACAATCTTGTTTCCGGATACTTTGATTTTGCCGAAATTCAGGCAATGCGCCGTCGTCCGATGTACATGGAAGATTACGTGAAGCAACTCGACTCGATACTATCTTCTACCGGTGAAGCTCTGCTGAATGGTCCCGGCAATGTCACCCATCAGCAGGCTATGGATAAAGCTCGTGAAGAATACCGCAAATTTCAAGTCCGGGAACTTTCCCCGGTAGAGCGGGCCTATCTTGATACGATAAAGAGTCTAAACGCCAAAGCCAAGAATAAAGGAAAATCCAAGGATTAGTATATAGGGGTGTTTCAGCGTCTTTCATCGCTTAATTTACTTGCCTAACTTCTGGCAAATTAAGCCAACTAACTGAAATATTGTGTTTATTCTTTTCTTTAACGAAGAGGAGTCTTAAGGCGCAATCAGACAAAATTATCGCCTTATATAATTAAAATACAAGCGATTGACAAACATTTATATAAACTTGTCAATCGCTTTTTGTTGTGTTTTGTCGCAAAATAAACTTGCCTATTTTCAGATAGTTATACGGCCCAAAATTTGTTTACTTATCTATTATAGTTTATATTTGCACTATGAATTAATGGAATAATTATTTGTAAGATAAAATGATTCATATATTATTTTGGAATCCTGATATATCCAGCATGACTCGTGATCGAATGACGGATGAGATGACTGAAATTTTAAATGACGGTGGTTGCTTCAACTGGAGTTTTTGGGAACATGAAAATGTTAGAGAAGGAGACGTCTGTTATCTGGTAAGATGCAGTGATGAATCAGGGCCACATGGAGTAGTATTAAGGGGTAAAATTATATCCACGCCTTATCAAGATCAGGATTGGGCGGGCAAGGGGAGGAAAGTTTTTTATGCCGATTGGTATCCGCAAGAGTTTATTGATAGTGAATATGCTACACCACTTTCTCCAGAGAGATTGGAAAAAGCAATGCCCGATTTCAATTGGAGAGGTGGACATTCCGGAAGAGAATTGTCGGTGACTTATGGGGAGATACTTGAGAAGTTGTGGTATGATTACCTTAAAGAACTTCTGCCGGAATTAGGCAATGGATTAATGGTTAATCCGCGTGCTGATGAATTAACGCCTCAGACATTGGACTTCTGGAAGGTGATTAATTCAAATAAAGAGGATTAACAGTCTAATGACCCTCGCATTTTTGCAGCATGGAGAAGAATCAGGCTAACGAAATAATATTGTATCAACCGGATGATACATTGACTCTTGATGTAAGAGTGGAGGATGAGTCGGTGTGGTTGACACAGGCACAAATGGCTGAATTATTTCAAACTTCAAGAAATAATATTACACTGCACACTCGTAATATATTCAAAGAGGGGGAGTTGATAGAGAATTCAGTTAGTAAGGAATCCTTACTAACTGCAAAAGATGGAAAGAAGTATCGTACTAAGTTGTATAATCTCGATGTGATTATATCTGTAGGATATTTTAAAGTCTTGGATATAGTAAACTAGTCTATCGTTGTCCGGTATGACCTTTCAAGTATTTTTAGGTCATCTGATACTTGTCATAATTTAGTTATTCTAGAGATAATAAATTGATAATCAGGTAATAATATCATCTTCGACGAAGAGAAGTATTAATAAGAGCATTGCACGCTTGAAGTGCAAGCTAAAGCTTGTGCACAAAACCAGGCCTTGCATAGGGCTGTGGCTTTTGTGCGCAAGCTTTTCCTGCTTACGGGAGGGGCGTATAGGACAAAATACACCATCTTCAAGCGTTATTCCGTCATTATAAGGGGACTCAATCTTGACGATATGTGACATTGTCAGGAAAATTTGGCACCATCACAGGAATCCACTATCTTTGTGCTTGAAAAGGTGGTGATGAGATGCTTTGTGTTACCTTGAAAAGGTGGTGTTTGGACAGTACGGTATAGCATAAATTAATTTTGAACGCTTCCATAGATATAAGAATATGGCAAAAAGGAAAGATAGGGGAGAGGTTAACCCTAGTCTCATAGATGCATTTCAAGGTAAGAGATCAGATAGCGCTTTGTCAAACATCAAAAGTATTGATGCAATAGCTGATATGGCTTTTGAAAGCATTTCAACCGATGAGAAGGATAAATTCGTTATGATGTTTACTCTTGCGTCAAATGGTATCACTCCTGAGGAGTATGCTAAGTTTTATGATCTTTTTCAAGCAAGTTGTGAGGCTGTCTGATACATTTCAGACAGACCCTGATGATAATGATACCTCTTCCCCAATTTCGAGAAATAAATGTGGGTCGAGTGGATGTGAGATAAAGGAATATATTCCCCTGAAAGATGCTGAAGATTCCACACTTGTTCTCAGAATTCAGATGAAAGGTGTGACAAAGCCTCCTATGTGGCGTGAGGTCGAAATTCCGGCTAATTTTAATTTTATGCAGCTACACGAGGTGATTCAGGGTGTGACAGGACTTGAAGATTGTCATCTCTGGCAGTTTAATGCCAAGGCATACGATGAATCCCTTCAGATTGGTGTGGAAATGGATGAGGATGATCTTTTCGCACCCGCATTAGATTTCGTAACCCATGATGCAGTGGAAACTCCGGTTACACAGTTCTTACAACATAAAGGTGATAAACTGGAATATGTATATGATTTCGGCAACGACTGGATCTTTGTTGTGGAGGTAAAGGACTTGCTTGCTAAGAAAGCGGATTATCCGGTTTGTACCAAATTCAAGAGTGATCTTAATGCAATTGATAATTTTGGAGGAATCTATCGTTACCAACAGGCGCGTAATGATTTAGAAGGTTGGGGCAAATTATCGAAAAAAGAGAAAAACCAACGTCTTGAAGATTATGGTTTCGACTCCGAAGAAGACTACCTTGACTTCTTGAACCAGTATCGTATCAGTCTTGATGACATCAACGATGATCTAAAGTGGATATAGACTAAGTAGTGAATCTGGGGAATAGAGAATATTGATAAAAGCAATAATGTGGACCCACTAGAGAATATCCATATATTTCAATTACTTATCCGAAATACCTTTACATTAAGATTGTGATCTGAGATCAGAATGACTCTATAAATAAAGATTTAAGGTGAGCAGGATATATCCCGCTCACCCTAAATCATATTTTGTAAATTTAATTTTGTGGTGACGATTGGATTTCAGTAATATTAGTTCTGTGTGAAGGTCATTTCATCAACTATAAGAGTCTGTTTCCCAAACGTATAGAAGCCAATACCAGTAAAATCGAGAGGCATATAGCGTACTTTCAGGATTTCCATGTCATCAACATAGAAAGAGAGAACATCTCCATCACAAACTAATTTCCATACTTGCTCCAATTTCTTTTTACTGGGCCATTTGATTCCTTGTGATATATTACCGACAACCCGGTTGTCGACATGACGGGTAAAGTTTACCATTTCATCATTAAAATTGAAGCAGTAGAAGTTACCTCCATCGCGTCGAGTAAACGCTTTTTCAAAATGTCTGCTGACCCTCCCGCGTTGCCCTTGACCGGGCTTCCGCAGTGCGGTCTGCGATACAAAATTAGTAAAAATTTTAATATGGACAAAGCTTTCATAGATATTAGGATAGTATTTGCTAAATTTGTAAGATGGAAACTAAAGAAGGGAACACAAGGCACGTGATTGAACCTGTCACAAATCGTGACCAGTCAATTATTCCGATACGCATTGAGTCGCTTATACATATTATTCGAGAGCAGCAGGTGATGCTTGATTCAGATTTAGCAAAACTCTATGGTGTTGAAACTAAAGTATTAAATCAGGCAGTCAAACGCAATATTCAACGATTTCCGGAGGATTTTATGTTTCAGTTGACTAAGGAGGAATGTTTGAGGTCACAATTTGTTACCTCAAACGGAAGTCGTGGCGGAACTCGTTATATGCCTTATGTCTTTACCGAAAATGGAGTAGCCATGCTTAGTAGTGTTTTACGCTCAGATAAGGCTATTGAAGTCAACATTAATATAATGCGAGCCTTCTCCGCTATGCGTAATTTCCTTATGAATAATGCGGCAATTCTTGAAATGTTAACCTGACACCTATGTCTTTTTGGAATAGGATTGTAGATAGATTCAGCGGAATTGAAGGCCGGTTGGGAACTTCAGAAAGGAAGTCTTTCGATCCGACCCGCTATGCTTTTGTGGATGTTGAGGTAGGATGGAGCGATCGAAAGATTCATGATATCGGAGCGTTGCGGTGGGATCAAGCTATTTTCCATGGTAGCGATCGACGCCAGTTAAGGGATTTTCTGAAAGATGTGGATTTCCTGTGTGGACATAATATAATCCATCATGATGTCAAGTATCTATACGGTGATGGGAGAGGGGAGCGGATGTTGGTGGATACACTCTATCTCTCGCCCTTACTCTTTCCGGAGCGTCCTTATCATCGATTGGTAAAGGATGATAAACTTGTCAGCGAGGAGGTGAATAATCCCGTTAATGATTGCGAGAAAGCCCGCGATCTTCTGATGGATGAAAAGACTCGCTGGGAGAGACTTTCCCCGGCGAGGAAGGAGATCTTCACCGCCTTGCTTAAGGATGCGGAGGAGTTCAGAGGATTTCTCTTATGGGTAGGGGCCGAATGTGAAGAGGGGATGGATATAGCGGACGCTATACGGAAAGAATATGAGGGGAGAATCTGTGCGAATGCTGATATTGAGGGCATGGTAGGGGGTAGACCGGTGGAATTGGCCTACGCACTGGCGCTGATTGATACTACCGACAGTAGGTCGATCACTCCGGCGTGGGTACTCCATAATTATCCCGGTGTGGAAAATGTGGTCCGACTTCTGAGGCATACCAGGTGTGGGGACGGGTGTGACTACTGCCGGCATGAACTCGATGTGCACGTGAATCTCAAACGATTTTTCGGCTATGACCAATTTCGTACCTATGATGGAGAGCCATTACAGGAGAAGGCGGTCCGTTCGGCCGTGAATAATGAATCGCTTGTGGCGATTTTTCCGACCGGAGGAGGAAAATCGCTTACCTTCCAACTCCCGGCTCTTATGGAGGGGCGGTCGGTGCATGGGCTGACGGTGGTGATCTCTCCGTTGCAGTCGCTGATGAAAGATCAGGTGGATAATCTTGCAGAAAGGGGTATTACGGATGCTGTGACCATCAATGGTCTCTTAGATCCCATAAGCCGCGCCGAGGCAATTCGCCGTGTGATCGATGGCGATGCCTCCCTGCTCTACATCTCTCCGGAAATGTTACGCTCCAAGACAATAGAGAGAATTCTTCTGGGGCGGCATGTGGTCAGGGTGGTGATTGATGAGGCCCACTGTTTCTCCTCCTGGGGGCAGGATTTCAGGGTGGATTATCTGTATATTGGGAAGTTTATAAGCCGCTATCAGCAGAAGAAGAATTGCGGGAGCATTCCGGTGTCGTGTTTCACGGCCACCGCCAAACAGAAGGTGATTCAGGATATCCGTGATTACTTTAAGGAGACTTTGAATATGGATCTGCGTATTTTCGCATCCTCGGCAGCACGGGAGAATCTTCATTATTCCGTGATACATGTGGAGAGTGATGATGAAAAATACATGAAGCTGCGTTCATTGATTGCCGAATCCTCCGAACCCACCATTGTGTATGTATCGCGAATAAAGCGGAGTCGGGAATTAGCTGAGAAGCTTACGCGGGATGGATTCCGGGCGCTTCCTTTCGATGGAAAGATGGAGGTGGAGGATAAGATTGCCAATCAGGAGGCTTTCATGAAGGATGATGTCCGCATCATTGTGGCTACTTCCGCTTTCGGAATGGGTGTGGATAAGAAAAACGTCGGGATGGTGATTCATTACGACATCTCCGACTCGTTGGAGAACTATGTGCAGGAAGCCGGGCGCGCAGGCCGCGACCCGAATCTGGAGGCACGTTGCTACGTATTATATTGCGACACTGATCTCGACCGCCATTTTATCCTGCTTAATCAGACGAAGCTCAGTATAAGTGAAATTCAGCAGGTGTGGAAAGCTGTCAAGGAACTCAGCCGGCCACGGATGCATGTGTGTTGTTCAGCCCTGGAGATAGCCCGACAGGCCGGATGGGACGATTCGGTGTCGGATATCGAGACCCGGGTACGGAGCGCCCTGGCTGCCCTTGAGCAAGCCGGATATCTGGAACGTGGCAATAATGTGCCTCATGTCTACGCCACCGGTATCACGGTAAGGAATCTGGAGGAGGCCCGGCGCCGCATCACCGGATCGTTGCTTTTCGAGGAGAGTGAGGTGGAGAAGGCTGTGCGGATAATCAAGTCGCTCATTTCGCAGAAATTCAGCCGTAAGAATCGCCAGGGGGAAGGGGAGTCGCGCATAGATTATCTGGCTGATATCTTAGGATTGAAGAAGAAGGAGGTGGTATCAAGCGTGGAACGCATGCGCCAGGAGGGTATCCTCGCCGATTCAAAGGATATATCGGTATATCTCCATGACACGGGAAGTTCAGAAAATAAATCCAAGAAATTACTGGAGAAGTTTTCAAAACTCGAACGCTATATCCTTGATTATCTGAAATCCGACACCTGTCACACCTCCTATAAGCAGCTTAATGATAATGCGCAGAAGGAGGGGGTGAATACATCGACCGAGAAGGATATACGCACTCTGCTCTATTTCCTTTCCATAAAAGGCTATACCCGTAAGAAAGACTCGGGAAGTAACGGTATGGAGTTGAAGTGTCAGGAAGATATCGAGTTGACGATGCGGCGCTTCGAGAGGAGGATGGCGATATGTCAGTTCATTATAGGGTGGCTCTATTCTCTGACTTCGGAATCTGCCGGAAATGAGACACAGACCGGGGATAACGAGAAGTGCGATGTGCGCTTTTCCGTGATAGAACTGCTCAACGATCTCAAGGCCAATGGAGGCGATCTATTATCCGACATGAGCACCGTGCAGCTGGATGATGTGGAGGAGGCATTGCTGTATCTGGCGAAAATAGGGGCCCTTAAACTCGAGGGAGGTTTTATGGTGCTGTATAACGCCATGGATATACGTCGCCTGGTGACGGATAATAGGTCGCGTTATAAGGTGGATGATTATCGGATGCTTGATGAATTCTACAAGCAAAAGATTCAGCAGATCCATATAGTGGGGGAGTATGCTAATCTGATGACACGCAACTATGATGATGCCCTAACTTATGTGCACGACTATTTCCATATGGAATATAGGAATTTCATCAGGAAATATTTCAAGGATGAACGCCTGCAGGATATCGAGCGCAATGTCACGCCCCAACGATATAAGCATATATTCGGCACTCTGTCACCATTGCAGAAGGAGATTATCGACGATAAGGAATCGAGGTGTATCGTTGTAGCTGCCGGACCCGGGAGCGGGAAGACCAGAGTGCTGGTTCATAAACTGGCTTCCCTGCTATTGATGGAGGATGTGAAACACGAGCAACTCCTCATGCTGACCTTCTCCCGCGCGGCAGCCACGGAATTTAAACAGCGCTTGCTGGAGCTGATAGGAAATGCGGCCCACTTTGTGGAGATAAAGACATTTCATTCCTATTGCTTCGACCTGTTGGGGAGGATAGGGAGTCTGGAGGGGGCGGAAGATGTGGTGCAACGGGCGGCTGAGATGATTGAAAGCGGGGATGTGGAGCGTAACCGTATAGCCAAGACGGTGCTGGTGGTGGATGAGGCTCAGGATATGAGTCAGGAGGAATATTCGCTGATTCGGGCCCTTATGGCCTTCAATGAGGATATGAGGGTGATTGCAGTGGGGGATGATGATCAGAATATTTACGAATTCAGGAACTCAGACTCGCGTTTTCTGGGAGAATTGCTCAAGGAACCCGGCTCCCGATTGATAGAAATGACAGAAAACTACCGCAGTTCCCGGAAAGTGGTGGAATTCGCTAATGCCTTCGTGACCCGTATAACGAATCGAATGAAGCATCAGCCAATCCGGGCGATGAGAGATGAGGAGGGAAGCGTGGCCTTGAGACATTATGTCAGCCGGATGCTTTATCATCCTTTGGTGGAGGATCTGGTGAAGCATCGCGGCGAGGGGTCGACGTGTGTCCTTACACAGACCAATGAACAGGCGCTGATGCTGGTGGCCCTGATGCGCAGGGAGGGGATCAATTGCAGATTGATTCAGGGCCTGGATAAAATCCGCTTCTGGAATATGGTGGAGGTAAGGATGTTTCTTAAGCGGATTGAAAGGGGCTGCCGTTCTCCTCTGATTGCGGATGAGACGTGGAACGAGGCGAAACGGTATACTTTCGAGAAGTATGCCGGCTCAGCGAGCCTTCCTTATCTGAAACGTTGTCTTGAAACCTTCGAGCAGCTTAACAAAGTAAAATATTATACAGATTTCAAGGAATTCCTATTTGAATCCTCTGCAGAGGATTTCAATGACTATTCGGGTGATGGGGTGGTGGTATCGACCATCCATAAGGCGAAAGGGCGTGAATTTGACGATGTGCATCTTTTGATCACCACTCCCCATACGATTGGAAATGCCGACCTACGGGTATATTATGTAGGCGCTACAAGAGCAAAATCCCGTTTGTTTATCCATACGGATACAGGGCTTTTCGATCGGCTTCCGGTGAATGAGCGGCGTGTCTCCCAGCATCAGTATCCGTTGCCGGAGGAGGTGATTCTGCAGTTATCCCATAGGGATGTCAATCTGGGATTTTTTAAGGGGCGGAAGAATGAAATCCTTGCGCTTCGGGCGGGGAATACATTGCGGTATAAAGATAATTTCATCTATGATGCAGAGGGGCGGACTCCGTTGGCACAGTTGTCGCACAAGATGCAGGGAGAGCTCCGGCAATGGTATGATAAGGGATATAGGGTAGGATCGGTGAGTGTTCGTTTCATTGTGGCATGGCGTCCCGGGGATGCACATCCCGGAGAGAAGGAATATGCCGTCTTATTGGCCGACATGCTTTTGCGGAAAGAATCTTAATAAATAGGAGAGATGAGAATAGTGATACAAAGGGTGACCCGGGCCAGTGTGAGTGTCTGCGGGCAGGTGAAGGGGACGATTGGTAAGGGGTTGTTGATACTGGTCGGTGTAGAGGCCGGAGATAAGGAGGATGATGTGGATTGGCTGGTCAAAAAGACTGTCGGGCTGAGGATTTTCAGCGATGCGGAGGGTGTGATGAATCTTTCGGTAGGCCAGACCGGAGGAGAGGTATTGGCCATAAGCCAGTTTACACTTACCGCTTCGACACGCAAGGGAAACCGGCCGAGCTATGTGCGTGCGGCAGGTCATGAATTGGCTGTTCCGCTCTATGAATCATATTGCCGGAAAGTAGGGGAGATGTTAGGGAAGAAGGTGGAGCAGGGGGTATTTGGTGCCGATATGCAGGTGGAGCTAATCAATGATGGCCCTGTCACCATCATAATCGACTCACGCCTTAGGGAATAAGATGAGAGAAGGAATTATAAGGAAGGTGATCGCTTCCACGGATGCCGGGGAGATTGCCGATATATACCGTTGGTATGTGGAGAATTCCACTGCCACTTTTGAAGTGCAACCGTTGTCGGAATCTCAGATGCGTAAGCGTATAGAGGAGATAGCGAGCCGCTATCCCTGTTTTGTCTGGGAGGAAGAGGGAAGGATTCTCGGCTATTGCTATGCACACCGCTGGAAGAATTATGCTGCCTACGACATCACATTGGAGACTACGATTTATCTTGCTCCCGGCATTACGGGCCAAGGGATAGGAAGAGAACTGATGAGGACTCTGATAGATGAGTGTCGGGAAAGAGGGGTAGGATCGTTGATAGCATGCATCACGGCGGAAAACGAAGGATCGTGCCGATTTCATGAATCCCTTGGTTTCGGGCAGGTGTCCGATTTCCGTAAGGTAGGGATGAAATTCGGGCGGTTGCTCGATGTGCGCGACTACCAGTTGATTCTGCTGTCGTGACCCAAGAGAGGTCTAAGGCATCATTGTCATTGAGTCTTAGAATAATGAGTCTAAAAACTGTATGGTGAGGTGAGACGTTATTATTAAAGTAGTGAAGTTTAGACAACTTCAGTATGAAAACACAAATTATGAAAAGATGATCAGATTAAATGTATCAATGATTGCCGAAACAAGCGAGAATGCAGGAAAGCTTGTTGAGGTCGCAAAGGAGTTGGTGGCCTTCTCGCTGCGCGATAAGGGTTGCATCAGCTATGACCTCTATGAATCGAAGACTAATGATGACCGCTACATGATCATCGAGACCTGGGAGAGTCGTGAAGATCTCAAGGCTCATTCCGAGACCGAGCATTTCAAACGACTTGTGCCCGAGTTGGAGAAATATTCCAATCTTACGATGGAGGAATTCGAATTCTAAAAATCAAAGCCTGCATTTACGGCGGCTTAAACCAACAGATCCGACTTTTTGAAAGATAGAAGTCGGATCTTTTTTTGTTCTGACAGATATCCTTTCAGTAGCCTAAGACTACATCCAAGCTACCTAAAGTCGAAAGGCCACGGCTACTAAGGAGGAGCGAGTCATCGGGCTACTGAATGGGGGTATTCCGGCACAAATCATGGATGTGATTTCCGCAATCAACAAATAATCAGTAAATTTACATTATTATGGCAAAGGAAACACTTATTCAGCATAACACAGCAGATTACAACATTGCTGTTCAGACAATAAAAGACGCTATTCTTCGTAGCCAATATCAGGCAGCGAAGCTGGTCAACCGTGAAATGCTGTCACTCTATTATGGAATCGGGCGTTATATTTCAGCGAACTCTCGGGAGGGTTTCTGGGGAACTGGAGCTATAAGAACAATCTCAGAGAAACTACGCAAGGAATTACCGGGATTGAAAGGTTTTTCGGAGACTAATCTTAAGAATATGAGATTGTTCTATGAAGAGTGGGAGCCGATTTTCAATAAATCATCTATCTCGACGATAATTTCGTCAGTCGCAACTGACGAAATTGAAACCACACTGTTGTTTCCAGCCAAATCGTCAGTTACGACTGACGATTTAGAATCA
>JAAVFV010000067.1 GCA_014800525.1 Bacteroidales bacterium
CTTGTCTCTCTTTTCTCGGCGCCTCTCCCCTTAAGGAGCGACGCCCGCTGCTTGTCCTGTGGCAAAATGTCATTGTTCTTGCGCTTCCGGGCCCTCCCGACCGCTTTTCAGCAGCCTCGGGGTGTTTCCCGATTGCGGATGCAAAGTTATATGTTTCAAATCCCCTTGTCAAGACTTTTTGAGAAAAAGATGCTGAAAAACATATTTTCAAAACACAACATTCTGATTCTCAATTGAATCAACAAATGTTAAAATCTCTTTCGAAATATTAATTTACAAGTTCCTTCCTTAATTTGCAAAAGTGCCTGGGATATAAAAAATTTCGCATTCCGCTAAATTTCCCCATTTCTCGCCTCTTTTTAGGGGTCAGCGGTAAATCCGACGGGCCGCGATTTTATATATTCGCGGAGACAAACACCTATACAGAAGGAGGCCAAGACGGTCTTTTCTTCTTAGCTTTCCCTTTATCATCTCTGACAATGGATAGTCTGATATAATCTTATGGCATGATTGACGCCGTGAATCTAATGGACCGGGATGCGCTTCGGCTATTCCCAGGATATTGAAATTGGCACTCAACTGCCGAGCCCGGGCCGCTTGCGTAAGTTCCGGGGATACCTCCTTAAAGAATTCCACCATTCTTGCCGTGATGTCAAGCACATCTCCCCGGCGTGACGATATAGTATGAAGGATGCTTCCGGGAGTGGCCCGATACCAATAGCAAGTGGCATGCGTCTCAACCACGCGGCATGATAGGGGAATGAGCCGATATATAAGATCAAGATCCTCATAGGTCAGTCCGGGGGTGAATCTGAGTTTATACCACAATTCCTTCCTGAAGAGTTTTCCACAAGCCGAACTATCCAGCGTACCGTTCTGATAGAGCATTTCTTCCAATGCGGCTGCCCCGCTAAGTTTTCTATATGAGGGTTTTGGCTTATTTTTACTTTCCGGGCATCCGGTGGTGAATCTACGCAACGGGACGCATACCATATCTCCCCCCACGCTATCCAATGTCTCGTACATGACCTCAAGATAATCCGGCGGTATGAGATCATCACTGTCCATAAAGGCTATCTCCGATCCCCGGGCCGCGTCGATACCGGTGTTTCTGGCCATTGACAAACCTCCGTTAGATGTATGGATCACGCGGAAATGTGGATTTCGGGCTGCATATTTATCGCAGATTGTCCCCGAATCATCAGTCGAGCCATCATCCACCAATATTGCCTCCCAATCGGTGAAGGTCTGTTTTTCCACGCTATCAAGGGCCTCCCTCAGCCAACGCGCCACATTGTAGACAGGGATAATCAGCGATATCATAACACTCCTTGTTCGATAAGTGTAGCTATTCTTTCGATAATGGCATCCTCACGGTTTTTATCCGGATGGAATCCGGCTTTCATATTCATCCCGAAGAATCGGCCGAATGTCTGCCAGAATCCTGCCCGGAATGAGCCTAAGAATGCCTTCACTATATTGAATGAGGATTGATCGGTTTCGCGATTGATAAGCTTGAGCAACACCTTTCCCTGACTCTTGGTCATCTTCTTCATTGCCGGCTTATAGCGTTCGAAGATATCTTTTTCGAGGGCCTTCAGATGTTTTTCGCGTGTCTTCTTATCGGGAATGGTCTGGATATATTCATATGTCTCGCAGAGAGTGGAGAATGCGAGTTTGGCATAGGGAAGTGTCTTACGCACATCGCGCACTGTGCGCCAATAGAAATCCTCCTCCTTTTTATTTTTGAATTTTATGGGAGGATAGACATACAGATCGCGGAAGTACGTATTGCGGCATCTATCCCCGTACTCATCGATGATATACTCATAACCTACCACATATCTCACCTTCAACGGCGGATCCTTCTCAGTGGGTTCGTTAGCCCGGGCGTTCTCAGGTATTAGCCATCCCGCCACGAGTGTCAATATCAGAAAAAGGATGTGTTGTCTTTGTTTCATAGTAATTGGAGAGTATTGTAACCGGAAAGTTGTCTGTCAGGGCTATAAAACTTTGATATTCAACTACGCTGGATCTTCCGTATTGATAAGCAGGAAGATTACATCGGGGCCTAATCGGAACAGAGCATCAAGAACCGAGAGTTCGGGGTCGATTCCTTTCGACAGCTCGGAGGCAATGGCCTCAAACCGTTCGGGTTGATTACAGTGCATTTCCATTGCGGCATTGAGTGTCGCTTCATCCCCTATCCAATGTAATACGAGTTTATGAAGTTCGCCTGTGAAATCAGCCATTCTCCCCTCGGAGAAGCAATTATATATACGTTCTATCTCCGGAAAGAGGTGAATAAACCATGGGGTCCTCCCATATACGGCCCGTAATGCCCCGAGATGCACATCCTGCCAGCGACCATGTTGTGAAATCTGAAGATCACCTCCACGCTTGAGTGCTGACGCACCTCCGGCCACCGGCACCGAAAGACGCTCCCCTCCGGCAATCCGGCTCCTTACCCGCTCCTTGCCGCCGATACGCTCCAACCCCGGAAAAACTCCCGGGGTTGAAAAACGATAGGCAGATGTAGAAGCTATGAAGGGAATCATATAACGCTATTTATTCCAGATTACCATCTGGATTAGGACGCTTGAAGATGCGGTTCCAGCGTATCTTGCCATTGGTCAGACTGCGGTCGGCATCCATCGAAAGAATCACGAATACCGGCTCGCCTACTACATGGTCTTCAGGTACGAAGCCCCAGTAACGGCTATCAGCCGAGCGGTCGCGGTTATCACCCATCATCCAGTAATAATCCATCTTGAAGGTATAATACTCCGTTTCCACTCCATTAATATAGAATTTGCCATCACGCATCTGCAGGTCGTTCCCTTCATAAGTACGGATCGCGCGCTCATAGATCGGATAATTATCCGCAGTGAGATGCAGGGTGCTTCCGCGTTTAGGAATCCAGAATTCTCCCATGTTATCACGCGTCCAACCATAGGGGGCTCCTAAGGGGAATACATTCCCTAAATCATAGAACCGGCTCTCGCTCTCACGCTGCAACGGTCCGACCACCTCGGGCCATTTCTCCAGTTCCGCCTTCATTTTCTTTGTAAGCGGAATATTATAATAGGCAAAGCCGGCATGGTCATTACGCTCCGGCCCGGCAGCGGCATCTTCCGCACGAACTCCGAGATCAAGCCATTTCTCCATATCTATCGGCCCATTCACCGGAACGATATAATTGAACTGCACATCCTCCGGCTCGGCAATCGCCTTGCCATTGATATAGATCGTATCATTTGATATACGAATACGCTCTCCGGGGAGACCGATGGTGCGTTTCACATAATTCTCACGACGATCCACCGGACGGACCACCACCTCACCGAACAGTTCCTTATGGCTCTTGATATATTCCAGCGGATTAGTTATCCCCTGATTGCGTAGATCGTAAGAGATCTGATAATAATCAGGATTTGGAATCTTCACCGCCACTGTATCGCCCTGAGGATAATTGAACACCACAATATCGCCACGCCCGATCTCACGAATCCCCGGCAGACGATGATATTTAAGCTGTGGATTATCTATGTAACTCTTCACATCAAAGAAGGGAAGAGTATGCTGAGCGAGAGGAAAATGGATCGGAGTCTGAGGCACACGGGCTCCGAACGTGGCTTTATCCACCCATAGGCGGTCGCCCACAAGCAGCGTTTTCTCAAGACTCGAGGAGGGAATCTCATACTGCTGCCCGACGAATGCGAATACAAAATAGATCAGCACCAACGCATAGACAATCGCATCCACCCAGGCCATTACGGCACGAGTGGCACCTTTATGACTTTTCCACCATCCCCAGGGCACAAAACCCGTGATATATATATCGGCGAGCAGAAACCACAGCAACGCAAGCCATGCATTCCCCATCAGCACGACCCAGAAGAAAAAGATTGCCGATACGATACCGAAACGTATCCATCTCGTGGTCTTCACCTTCCGGAGTCTATCCATGAAGGAGAGTTTCTCCTTTCCGGAAGGATGCGGGGTGTTCCCGAAGGTTGGGCCGCCGGAATTCGTATTGTTATGGAAGTCGTGAGTCATCGTGATGTGGGTTTGGAGATTATCTGATCGTACATCTCATCAATCTTACGGAATCCCTGCTTATCGGCCAACCATTCCGCAGCCAATACCGCACCAAGGGCAAATCCCTCACGACCCTTGGCAGAATGGGTGAGGGTGATGGAATCCTGAGCGGAATCCCAGGTCACACTGTGGATACCGGGCACTTCTCCCCGACGCTCGTGGGATATGGGAAGCACATTCTCTGCAAGAGACTCCCCTTCCGGCTCAGCCCAGGAACCGAGACGATCGGAGACTCCGATAATATTTTCAGCCAGTGTCACGGCAGTTCCCGACGGATGATCGAGCTTATGGATATGATGCACCTCCTCCATCGAAGCATGATACTGCGGAAAGGCATTCATTATCTCTGCCGCATAGCGATTGAGAGCCATGAATATATTCACACCCACTGAGAAATTCGATGCCTGCATCAGTGTCCCCTTACCATCCTCGCAGAGACGTTCCATTTCGGGAAGACCGGCATTCCAGCCTGTAGTGCCGCACACCACAGGGACTCCTCGTTCGAAACAACGGAGCACATTCTCACGCGCCGCATCCGGACGCGTAAACTCGATTGCCACATCCGCACTACCGAAGGCCTCACCATCCATCAACTCCCTATTATCATGATCAATCACAGCCACTATATCATGGCCGCGGTCGAGTGCTATCTTTTCTATCATACGGCCCATCTTGCCGTATCCTATGAGTGCTATCTTCATTTTTATATACTGAAGGGTTCCTAACTCAGATTATAATTAATACTCAATTACATTTATATACTATATACAATTAAAGCATACTATAAGTATAAAGTATATGGAAGTATATAATCTAAACTCAGAATCCGAATGATATATTATCTATATATAATGCTATTCCTTCCGTTCCGATAAATGGTTCGCCGCACGATGAACTCGCCATCATCAGCACATGCGTAGGCTGTGCTTCCGCAGGAGCCCAGCCTATCTCATTAACCGGAACCATCTTCCCCTTGGAATTACGGGCATAATATGCTTTTTCTCCAGCGAGCAGACCCATCCAAGGCTTATAGCCCGGAGTCTTGGTGATATCCCCATACTGAATTTTCAATTGATGTCCCTTGGTCCACGGAATACTCTTGGAATAACGTTCGCGACCTGTTCCCACTCTCTGAGCATAAATATTCCCATGCTCATCCTCCCAACGTTTCTGCAGAAGAACATATACCTCCGCATTATCCCGCCCCGGAAGAGTCTTCTTCCGTCCGAAACCGGTGGCTTTGGTCCGCGAGTTCTGCGACGGCATATCCACCTTATAATCGAACACCAACGCCACAGGGCGCTTTGTATACGGAATCCCCATCTCTATTTTTGAAAATGGAGCTTTTGTGGATGTGACAGGCTCCTGCAGGCGCCCAAGATAAATCGAACCTGCCACCATAACATCCATATTAAGCAGACCAAGCACCTTCACTTCCTCCATCTTAGTCTCAAGTTTGGCAACCTTGTTGCCATTGATGATGGCCGGAGAGACTGTATTCGAGCCCTTTACCACTCCCGATACCTTGGCATAAGCATTACTTGTGGCCCAGGGAGATCCTCCCTCATTCCGGTAAGCAACGTTACCCCTGATATGATGTGTCGGGGCAATGGCATATATAGTCTTTGTCTTCCCTCCGATCATTTTCGATTCCGTGATCTCACGGGTGACCCAATTAGAGAAATCTCCATATTTAATCGGTTCCAGACGAAGGGCTGCGCTATTCAGCGAGGTCGCAACCAACGATAATATTCCTAAAAACAGGCCTGCGTTGCTTCTATAAGCGGAAAACATCTTCTTAATCTGCATAATCTGCAAATTTACTGATTTTTTTCGATGTGTAACGGCTTCATCCTCTAAAACTGAACCGGATTGAATAACTTCTGATTTTTTTGACTAATTTTGAAGTATGAGAATCTTTTCAACCATATTTTCCAAGTCAAGAACCCGTGTCGTGTCCGGAGTGCGGAAGAAACGACTCTATATTCTGACATTAGTCCTCTCTATCGCCGCATTTTGTGTCCAGGCAATTGAACGACCCTCGGATTGGGCACAGTTCGACCGCTATGAAGCCGATAATGCCCGGCTCACCTCGCTCCCGGCAGATTCCACTCGGGTGGTGCTTTTCGGGAATTCCATCACCGATTCCTGGGCTTCCATGCGTCCCGATTTCTTCGCCTCAAATAATCTTATCGGCCGAGGAATTTCCGGGCAGTCCACCTACCAGTTTCTCGCACGCTTCCGCCGCGACGCCGTTGACCTCCGCCCCGTTCTGATCGTACTCAACGGAGCCACCAACGATATTGCCGAAAACTCTCATCCATACGATCAGGAGAAAACGCTGGGGAATATTCTTTCAATGATTGATATCGCCCGGGCAAACGGAATTAAGGTGATTCTTACCTCCACTCTCCCCGCCGCCGGATTCAAATGGAATCGGTCGATCACAGATGCCCCTGAGAAGATAACCGCGCTCAATGCCCGTCTGCGTCAGATCGCTCAAGAGAAAGGAATCCCTTTTGTGGATTATTATCCTCTACTGTTGGCTCCGGATGGTCGCTCGCTCAATCCTGCGTATACTAAAGACGGGGTACACCCCACTGTCGCCGGCTATGCCGTCATGGAGAAAGCACTCCTCCCCGTAATCCGCAGCCAACTGGCAAAATAAACCTTCCCACATCTCCTCCTTGGAATCCGCCGACTACCGGCTAATAATAACCCCTATGAACTCATCTGAAGAAAATATCACCCCGACCCGATTCACTCTCCGTAAGCCCGAGAAGCTACGTCATAAAAATCTTGTCGATCCCCTTTTCCGTGAAGGGAAGAGCAGCTATTGCTATCCCCTTAGAATGGTGTGGCGGCAATTGTCGGATGATGAGTTGACCGCAGCTTTCCGCAATGGTCTCCCACGCGAAATCGGACCTGTGCAGATGATGATCACCATCCCCAAGAAAAAAAGACGCCGGGCTGTCGACCGTGTTCTCATGCGCCGACGTATACGAGAGGCTTACCGCCTTTCACGTCTCCCAATGGTCGAGACAGCAAAAGCATCCCCCTCCGGAGGCACTGTCTCGGTCAGCTTCATATATATGGCCACCGAGAATATCCCCTACGCAAAAATTGACCGCTCGATGAAGATTCTCCTCTCCCGTCTTTGCACCGAAATCTCCCACGAGGGCACCGATCCCCAATCCTGAAAATAATCATTTCTCTATGCTGAAAATAAAGATTCGTCTATGTTGAAAAAGATACCGGGATTGATCCTCATAGGATTGGTACGCTTCTATCAAGTTGCCATCTCGCCGCATCTCCCTGCCGCATGCCGCTACACCCCCACGTGCAGTCAATATGCCATTGATGCCCTCCGGAAGTATGGGGCCCTGAAAGGCAGCTGGCTCGCCGCCAAACGAATATGCCGCTGTCATCCCTGGGGCGGTTCCGGCTACGATCCCGTGCCGTAAGTGGCACCCCGATAATTCCATCGGCGCGAAGCTCGTTTCCGTGCAAGCCCCGGAGGGGTTTGAAGCAAAAATTTCCCATCGGCGCGAAGCCGTTTCCGTGCAAGCCCCGGAGGGGTTTGAAGCAAAAATTTCCCGTCGGCGCGAAGCCGTTTCCGTGCAAGCCCCGGAGGGGTTTGAAGCAAAAATTTCCCGTCGGCGCGAAGCCGTTTCC
>JAAVFV010000068.1 GCA_014800525.1 Bacteroidales bacterium
CTGACAACCCGATAAGGCAGATGTTCACCTCGAATCCGGATTATCCGGAAAGACTATACCTTACTTGGGATAACGAAGGCAAAGACCGTAATTTCTTCATTCACGGCGATGGATTCATCAACATCACTAAATGGTGGAATCTCTATTCAAGTCTGTCGTATATAATAACCTCCCAGAAACTCTCTGCCAAGGATTCTTTTGATACATTCGGCTATCTTCAGGTCGTGGCAAGCACCACATTTTTATTGCCGAAAGATTTTAACCTCACGATGAATTGCTACTATACTTCTAGAATGAAGATTGGTAACATCAGCGTTTCCCCGATTCTGAATCTTAATCCTACGATTCAGAAACAATTTGGCAAGCACTGGTCGGTATCGATTGGTCTTGAAGACATGTTGCAGCGGAAATTTAAACTCAGAACAGAATCATCAGGCTACACCCGTTTAACCAAAACAAAAACTTATTTAAACGTGAGACTCGGAGTGACATACAAATTCAACTCCGGAAAGAGATTCAGAGCGCCGAATATTGAAAAGAACACAGACAATTCAAGATTCAGCACGCAATAAAAATCAAGAAATACTTCTCCAATACACAAGAATAAATCATTATCAGCCAAATAAGTCTATGAAACATATACTCATATATATGATATGGATAATGGTGACACTGCCATCTTGCACCACAACCAAACTTCCAATCTTTTCAAATCAAATATGGCATGTCGATCCTATATCAGGGCATGCCATAAGTTCTTCGGGTATGGAATTGGGATTTGGATCGGAATGGTTAATCCGGGACACCACTTTAATCCAATCTTCAACCCAAATGCAGAAATATCCCGGACTCGAAGATTTTCTGGCAAAGGTAATTTCGCGATTTCCTGAAATCTCCGCTGATTCCATATATTTCTATAATCCTGCAAGGTGCCTGCTCTTTGCGTCTTACCATCAGGAAAAAGCATTGAAACCGACTGCAGAAATAAAATTATACAACGATACGGCTTCTTACTTCAGCAAGGATTATTCCCGGATCTTCGGAGATATGACCACATATATTGAGGAAAGCGGATGGGAAATGGGGCCTGGCGGATTAGTTTATACAAATCTGTATTACAGTCCTAAAGATAAGGAGCTTGTGATTCTTCAGCGTATCCCTTATAAGGGTGATAACTTGGCCGTATATCATATTCGGGCCACCATACCGAGAAAAGGAAAATGGTGGAGGGATTATCCACGCGGCACATTTTGGAAAATAGATCTTGGGGACACTAACAATCTGGAAGCTATCTCAACCTTCTTACATTCGTCAAGAACAACGGCTGTTTCAAATTTGAATCTTACCCTTCCGAAAGATTGAGGCTCGATTCACTACAAATCTATGGGAATCTATGAATATCATGTGTGGGAATCTATGACTAAAAATAAGGAGGGAATATGGAGGTAATATCCTGATTACCTCGAAAAAGTGAACTCTCAAAAGAGGGAAGGGTTATTGAAAGTGGAGGTGAGTCAATATAAAGGAATAAGACAAATTGTCATTTCAAGGGGGTTAAACGCGGAATTTATGGAATATTCGGAACTGATTGAAATATTTACTGATGAGCATCCCGCTCACGATCCCGCTTCGACTGGAACTAATGGAATGGAAGCCTTGGCTTCCTGAGAAAGCTAACTCAAAAAAATCTGTGAATCTCTGTGAACTTCATCTGTGTAAATCTGTGAGTAATGTTCATCTGTGAGTAAAATGAGTATATACTTATCAAGAATGAAGACGGTTTATTTATTGGGCCATGGAATTCCCGAAGGATTGACAGAAATCTCGATTCGAGGTTTGCTAAGTCGCACCTGAAGATACTCCCGAAGTTTATTTAATTCCACATTATTGAGCGATGTCCGGGAATTGACTAATACGATATTGAGAGTGTCGCTCTGCAATGAATCGGTAGATGTAGCCAGTATGGAAGCACATGCGATATCGCGGATATTTGGAAAGAGCACCTTTATTTCAGGCGCAATACGACTTGCGTCGCTGGCAAACTGACCATGAGAAGCAATCACATTACGCAGAGAATCGATTGTGATCTGACGGTTTGCAATCTCAGCCTGCATCATACGATAAAATTCATCGGAATTTCGGTCGGCATCAATTTCGGCCTTATTGAGGGAGAATCCCTGTTTAATATGAAGTATGGTACCACCCAATCCGATGCTGTCAAGTTTATTCATGAGGGCAAGTTGAAGTGAGTCTTTGGGGAGAGCCTCGCCGATGAGTGTGACATCAATATACCTCTTACCTTTATCCATATACTCTTTATGGCTGAGAACCTGAGTGTTGGGGAAGACCATCTCTTTTTCTACAAATGTTGCAGCCTTATCAAGGAATATGTTATGACTGACCATCACCACTGTGAGATAGATACTGACTCCTATAGTGAGAGCAACAATTGAATATGCAATGGCATGGATACGCCGGGCGCGTTTCTCATTCTGATACACCACCTTCTTGAAGCCCATGAGCTTGACTCCGATCCATGTAGCAAAGAAGATGAATATCATGTTTGTGAAGAAGAGATAGAGGGCGCCCAGGAAGAAATGCATCTGGAGCGTGGCAAGACCATATCCGGCTGTGCAGAGAGGAGGCATAAGGGAGGTGGCGATTGCAACGCCGGGAAGAACCTGTCCTTTATTTTTGGACGCGATGCTCAGTATTCCTGCGGCTCCGCCGAATAAGGCTACAAAAACATCATAGATGGAGGGGGATGTTCGAGCCAGAAGCTGGCTGGCTCCATCGTAGAGTGGGGAGATAGTGAAATATAAGGCGGAAGCAAGCAAGGAACCGATCACGGCCGCTGATATATTCTTGAGACTTCTGCGTACCAATTCGATATCTTGTATTCCGACCCCGAGTCCCATACCGATGATAGGTCCCATAAGGGGAGAGATGAGCATGGCACCGATTATAACAGGAATACTATTTGTGTTCAGACCCAGAGAAGCTATAAATATAGCGAAGATGAGAGTAAGTAGTTGCGAACCCTTGAAAGAGACTCCCGACCGGATGCTGACTTCGGTATCGGATTGGGGTTCGAGATCTTCCTTGACATTGAAATATGAGAGGATTTCTTTCCAGAAAATTTGAAGTTTCTGAGTGAAATTCGGGTGGTTCATGAGAATTATGAGTTAGCAGTTTTAGATAACTTCATTAGCAGTAGACTACAAATTTAAATAAAGATGATAAATCATACAAAAATCAATGGAGTCTTAATAAGGCTATCGAGTGTGGCTCCTCCGTCGAGGGAGGGTGTGAATCGGGTAAGCACTGATATACGAGCCGGGATATGGATTTCAATGGCATCCCGGATGGTGTCGGCCACGCATACATCTCCGGCTAATCCGCAGATATCAATCTCAGAAATATGATTCCGGCTGATGAGTTCAAGAAGACGCTCTTTTGATTCGAGATTCTTAAAAATGGAGTATTCTTCGCGATCGGAGTATACTCCTTTGTGTAGAATCTCGACCTTATCCGGATATTTCAGCAGAGCGTCCATCAATGGAGGCCAGATGGCGCTTCCTACGGAATCAGCAATGCAATGGCGTGGCCATTGTCCCCCTTCGGAGTTGAAGGAGCAGTGGCGCATCGGATGGGAATCGGCGGTGATTATGATGCATTTGTAATCGGCCTGATGGTCGTCGACATAACGGGCCAGTTGATTCATGGCCGGTTCGGCATCCGGTACGGGAAGCGAGCCTGAGATAAAATCTATCTGCGGGTCGATGATCAGGAGCATTTTATTCGACATAATTATGCGGATTAGGAATTGCAAGATGAACTATACCTAACTAACGGATTATTCAACTGTATTAGATACGAGTTTCGACAAAAATGAGTTTATAGTATAAAGTTTATAGTATAAGTTTATAGTATAAAAGGATATATCATGAAACTTGAAAAACTCTCAATATTGTTAATGGCTCTTGGAGCGACCATGTGGGCGGATGCCGCGTTGCCGAAATATAGGGTGATTGATAACCCGGCTCCGAAATCCGGTTATGGCTCGATAACAAGATATGCAGTTGCTTCGGAGAATCTTAAGGCTGATATCATAGTCGATGTATGGACTCCGAAAGGATATGATGCGTCGGCAAAGAGGAAATATCCGGTGGTATATGCCCATGACGGTCAGAACCTCTTTGACGGATCCTTTTCCTTTGCGGGAGTATCATGGGAAGTGGATAAAGCTTGTAGTCAGCTTGCGTCAGATCCGGACTTTGTAATGCCTATCGTGGTCGGAATAAATAATCGTGGAGCGGAAGGACTGCGTCCGAACGACTATTTCCCGGAGAAAGCCCTCGACAATATTTCAGCGGAGGATAAGGATAAAACATTCATCTATCAGACATGTAAGGATATCTTTCTTGGTAATGAAGAGGCTGCCTTTGTGGCAGATGAGCTTAAACCACTTGTCGATTCTTTGTATACCACAGCTCCGGGAATGGCTACAACGTTTGCTATGGGTTCGAGCATGGGTGCATTGGCGTCGATGTATCTCTTGTGTGAGTATCCGCAGAAATTCGGAGGGGCCGCCTGTCTCTCCACGCATTGGATCGGATCGCTGAATCTTAATTCCGATTATTCGATGAATAATGATGAGATATGCGCCAATGCCATTCTTCAATATCTGAGCGATCATCTGCCCACGGATGGCATCCATCGGCTCTACATGGATCAGGGAACAAAGGATTGGGATGCGGGGTATCTGAAATATGAGATCCGGGCACGGGAGATAGTGGAAGATAAGGGGTATAGGAAGGAGAATGGACTTCTATATACCTACGATGCGGTCGGAGCGGGCCATAATGAATGGTACTGGCAGCAGAGAGTGAAGCTGCCGTTGGAATTCCTGCTTTCCAGGACGGCCATAGAGAAGGTGGAAACATCAGATGTCCGGGATATTTCTTTAGATAGGGGAGAAGCCGCAGGAGATGGGTATGTATATGATATAAATGGCCGCCGCTATCCTGTAGCCTCCATGCAGTGGTTGCCGGAGGGAATATATATTCAGAATGGCCGAAAAGTAAAGAAATGATTCTTAGGATGCCAGAGTAGGTGCGTATGAGGATTTCATTAATTGCTGCAAGCAACTAACGTAGAATTAAAAATAGATGCAAATGGAGATTTCGGAAGCACAGGAATTGGTGGATAAATGGATTCAGGACATAGGGAAGGGGTATTTTTCTCCATTGACCAATATGGTAATGCTCACGGAGGAGGTAGGGGAGCTTGCGAGGGTAATAGCCCGTTGTTATGGGGAGCAGGTGGCGAAGCCGGGGGATCTGCGTCATCCGGAGGATAAGAAGGCTAACCTGTCGGAAGAATTAGCCGATGTATTATGGGTGGTGGTCTGTCTGGCGAATCAGACGGGCATAGATCTCACCGCGGCCTTTGAGGCCACACTCCGTAAGAAGACCCTCCGCGACCGCGACCGCTTCAAAGAGAGGGCCGCGGCCGCGGAGGGATGTTGACTGTATAAGATTACGCAGTGGCCATAATTCCCAATGAAAGGGTAAGGAATACGGCGAGTGTAGATTTCTTTATAGATTCTTGTAGTTTTTCGGATATGACACGGACACGGGTAACTCCGTGCGTAGATACCCGTGTCGGTGAAGTTTATGAAAATTAAAATGGCTAGTATGTGAAATCATATTCCACGGGATAGCCAAGCCAATCCCGCATGAAGCTGCCGAGTGAGTATTTCTGACTCGTTGTAAAGGCCTGTTTTTTCAAAAGCGCGCCTGTTTTCTTATCGTAGACATAGGCTACCCCTCCGTTGGGTGTATTATCAAGGGTTAAAATATGACCCTTTCCGGAGGCAAAGATCTCATCGTGAATCGGTGCGATAATCTGACGTCCGGTTTCCTGGTCAACGAGACCTACTTTATTGCCTTTTCTCACACATATAACTCCGAGGTCATATCCTTTGATGCCGGTGTAGCGATCCACAGGAATGATGGTTTTACCCGCATAATTTACAACCCCTACCGTGCCGTTTTTCTTAATATGGATTGTATATTTATTTGTACTACCACTTGTAGTAAAGCCTTCAGAGAGTTCTTTGTCGTCATAAACCGGGGCTACGATTTGGCGGCTGAGGTCGCTGGTAGCTACCCCCCATTTATCTCCTTTCTTAATCAATACGGCATCTCCTTTAAGAATCTTTTTGCCGATATCTGAGAAGGTGCCAAATGGAACAACCATCTTGTTCTGAGAGGCATTAAACACGGCAATCCCGTCATTCCCCTTGATAAGATAATTGTTGTCTCCGGTGGCTGTGATTGACTTATACTTGAAGGGGAGTATCTCGCTGCCGGAGGCGGAGAGTAAAGCGCTGTTCCCATCTTTTGAAACGATGAAGTTATCTCCTGACGGAACGATGTCATTATATTCCGTTTTCAGGATTTCCCTGCCTTCATGAGTGGTCAACCCATATAGTCTGCTTGTGGAGTCGGGAGCTACACACATATATTTATCCGTTATTTTAACGACATATTTATCAGTCGACCCGAGTTGCTGCCAATTAGACGTCTCATAGATGTCGCTGATATTGTCCGGAGTGATCATGACCGTATAATCATCGGTAGAGAGCATGCTTTTGTATATTTTACCGTTCAATGGCTTCAGATCATTGTCTGCGATAATTAAGAAACCAGGGCTACTCTTACTAAGCACGTTATAATTTGAATAATTGCTGATAGCTACCTGGTATAAGGGTTCCCCATTAGGAGTATAAGCCATCTTGCTGCCATAGCCTGAAATGACAATATATTCAGGATAGGTTGTGATTACTGTGTTTGAAGCATCCCCACTGATTAACTCGGCCTTACCGTTGCGCACACCGACCATTCCATAGGGAGTCTCAAAGACTGAAGTCAATCCACCGCCAAGAGCTTTGACCACCTTCCCTTTGGTGTCAATCAGGAGGGCATTGGAGCCTTCCATCACAAGGCATATTGTTTCATATTTTCTTTTGCCGAGTACATCGGTGGTGGGAGTGGAAGTGAAAACTCCTACTTTATCATATTTTGGCTTCACCATTTCTTTACCATTCTGGCCCACGAAGCCCCATTTGCCGTTTTTCTTCACGGGGATGGCGGCTCTATTGAGTTCCTTGTCGCCCAAGGCACTGATTGCCTTATATTGCTGAGGCTCGCCTATTTCTTCATAAGTCGGTTTGATGGTCACTTTCCCTTTGTCGTTGAGGAATCCCCATATACCATTTTCTTTCACAGGAATGCAGGATTCGGTCTTGACCTCGAGGTCGCCAAATCCATATTTCTGCCCCTGGACCGGGGCACCCTGTTCATCCCAGCCAAAAGCCGATGCCGGGGCCAGGAAGATTGCACAGGCAATCAATCCGTAGGATAGCTTGTGAATTAAATTTTTCATTAATCGCATAATTATTTGTTTTTTGATTTGTAATATTGCTGGAAGCAATGATAATAAATTTGATAGTGTATGAATATGATAGAGGTAAGGCAACTGGAAGTTGCTTTTCCCTGGCATTGCGTTGGAAAGTCTTAAGGATTCGATGAAGGATTATACACTATAGCCTTTCCTCCGACGGCTTTGCGGGAGGAGAAATATCAGTTTCATCAAAAGAATGCAGTTGTGAGGAATAGTAGCTGAAGAAATCCCTATTGAGTAGTGTGCTAATTTTGTATAGGAGGTCAGTGTCTATGCTTTGGCGCAAAAAGATGTCGTAGATATTGCGCCGGTCGCAGGGTATCTGCCGACTCAGCCACATGACGGAGCGTTTCTGATGTCGGAGTTCCTTCTCTATTAGTTTTCCAATATGTATTAGTTTTAAATCGTTGCCGGCTCGTGTCATACCAATTGTATCTTAGTGTGACAGCTTTCTGCTTCCTCTCAGATGTATCGATATAGTCGGTCACATTGACGAGATAGCATGGAGCTGTCGGTTTAAACTATCGCAAACGGGATGCAATTGGTATGTCTGTTTTAGGGCCTGTGGGCACCAAGGGAGAAGAGCCGTTCCATCACTTTCAGTGGCGTTTGCTACCGAATTGCCAAGGTGATGTAATCTCCCTTCCGGTCGGAATAAAGCCTCACGACCGGATTGGCAACGCAAAGTTACACATAAATATATAAAAATGGATGATAAGAGTGTGAAATTTTATTTCACAACCTAAGACTTCATCTTTCACTTGGGATGGCTGGTAATTAGATTCCGGAGGCAGGTATCTCATTCAATCATTCTAATCGAGGGAAAGTTTAGGCCTCATAAACAAGGGAGAGGATCAGTTATCCAAAAAATCAGCATAAATGTCATTTTCTGGGAGTGAGATATTGGGGTATCAAAATAATCCATTATATTTGCATTCCAAAAAGTTGACATAAATGTCAGTTTTTGGGAGTAAACTATGATTATTAAAAGAGATAATTATCTAAATCAGCTCATCTCAAGTCAGCACAATGGACTTATCAAGATTATCACCGGGTTAAGACGATCCGGGAAGTCATATCTGTTATTTCATTTATTCAATGACTATCTGAAAGAGCAAGGAATCCACGACGACCATATTATCAAAATTGATTTAGAGGATAGGCGTAATGCTACACTTCGGGATCCGGATGCGTTGCTTGCCCATATTGATTCCAAGATGGTGGACAACGATAGGTACTATATTCTTCTGGATGAAGTCCAGCATGTACCGGAATTTGAGGATGTATTGAACAGCTATCTTAAGATAGAAAATGCGGATGTGTATGTTACTGGAAGTAACTCTCGGTTTCTGTCAACGGATATAATAACAGAGTTTAGAGGACGAGGAGACCAGATACATGTATATCCTCTCTCTTTTGCGGAATTCATGTCGGTTGATAGCAGACATCCGATTGAGGCATGGGCTGATTATTATACCTATGGAGGACTCCCTCATATTTTATCGTTGGATACCCCAAAGAAGAAAATCGACTACCTGAAAAGACTCTATTCAACAGTATATGTCCGCGATATTGTTGATCGGTACAAATTGAAAGGAGAACTGGAGTTGAAAGAATTGATCCAAACGATTGCGTCAGCCATAGGCTCTCCAACCAATCCCAACAAATTGGCTAACACATTTAAAAGTCTAAAGAACGTGTCTCTATCCAACAAGACGATTGACAACTACCTGACCTATATGTGTGAATCCTTTTTGACAGAGAAGGCCATACGGTATGATATAAAAGGTAAGAAATATATCAATACCTTGTCTAAGTATTATTTCTCAGATGTCGGGGTTCGAAATGCTATTTTGGATTTCAGACAGCAGGAAGAAAACCACATTATGGAAAACGTCATTTATAACGAGCTCAAGATTCGTGGATTCCAAGTTGATGTGGGTATGGTTGAGCATAGAACAACAGACAAGGATGGAAAAACCATTCGTAAGCAGTATGAAGTGGATTTCGTGGCGAACCTTGGAAGCCAGCGTTACTATATACAGTCTGCGTTTGTAATGCCCACGGACGCTAAGGAACGCCAAGAATCGGCCTCGTTACTTAATATTGACGATTCATTCAAGAAAATCATAATCGTTAAGGATTACATTAAGCCCAAAAGAAACGAAGAAGGAATAGTCACGATTGGATTGATTGATTTCCTCCTAAAACCAGAATTACTTAATTGGTAACACTACTGTCCACTAAAAATGGACGGGGTTTAAAATTAAATAAATTCGGTTCACTTGAACCATAGAGAACATTGACATTTTTGAAATTCGATATGTCGAAGAGGTCTCTCAAAGATTGGGATGAGGTTCAATGGCTTTTCAGTCCTTAATAATCGTTTGTTGGTCTGATTTGCTCAACAATTGGTCTGAATTGCGCAAAAACGGTGATAGAAAAATATAATCGCCCGTAGTGCTCATTTGCAAAAAAATAGCTAACTTAGCAACTATAGGGATTGTCTCTATTTTAGAGATAGGCATCTATTGAGTGTTCGGAAACGCGTAAGAAAAAATTTCCTTGACTTTTTTGAATTTTTTCATTGATGTTTCCATATTACTCGCATCGTAAAGAGAAAGCCGAATTGCTTGAAAGGACGTAGGCAAATTTTAGATTTTGTTAATCGACCAACATGGAAGAAGAAAAGAAATTAAAAACTGTTACCGTCGAAGTCTTCGGATACGAGAAATGGCTCGAACCGAAAGATAGCGGTGAGGAGGAAATCTATGACGCTAGATCGCGTTATGCCGAGGATGGGATGATTTTTACCGTCGGAGATAAAGAATATACACCATCAGATTTCTCTGATGCGGATGATTTCCTTACTCCTGAGCAGCAGGAAATCTATAAGGATCTTGATGCGTCCGAATTCTTTGCAGAATCGGGAGCAAAAGAAGGATGGCTATATATAAATAAGGCATGGACCACTATCGACATCGAGATGCCTGAAGATGAGGATTTCGATCCCTCTAAAGCGGCTCTCGTACTCAGAGATTTCATCTACCCGGATGGATCAGACGAGCCGACAGTTTGTGCTTTCGTATATGATGGCAAAGTCTACGATTGTGATCCTGAAGACTCAAGAGGCATTTCCGGCGCCAGAATATGGCGCGCCGTAACCGAAGATGAAAAAAAAGGAGGAATAGAGTACACAAAAGAAACAGCTACTGAAGAACAACTTTCAGATGTATCAACGCTGCCTGTCCTGGTATTCCGCTATCAGACTCTATCCTACTGGTATGAACCGAGAGATGAATTTGACCCTGACGATTTTCCGGAATTTGAAGGTAATGGGGTAATATCGGCAGTCAATGACGCAGGGGAAGGCACAATGTTCATCTGTCAAGATACCATTGAATATATCAACAATGGAGAGATGGACGAGATACTCCAGGACAAGGGGCTGACGAACTATGAGATCACTCTTTCTGTTACAGAAAAGGAATATATTCTGCTCAATTCAGAGAAGAAGTATGACAACTCCAAAATCCTCGAAACCATTGCGGCAATATGGGAACCCTCTCATGAGAACTGTAAATATTCTCCCATGACAAGTAAACTTATATTTAGAGCCATTGCCCGTGACCCTGAAGACTATAGCTGTAACTATGACTATCTTCTTGACAATGGGAAAATATACGAATTGCCTGAAGGCAGGTTCAATGAAATCATCGCCGGGTTGTCGGAAGAAGATCAGAAACTCAACAATGACATAACACCTTTCGGTGAGTACGAAGAGGATTGAATCAAATGACAGCACGATGCAATAAATGCGGAAAAGAGCTGCCGGAGGGGTGGGGATTTCCCTGCTGCCCCTTCTGCGGCTCTCCGCTTGCTGCCGAAACGGCAGGAGTGAGTCTTGGCGATGCTAACGCATTTGCGGGAGATGTCAGTATCTCCGTGAGCAACACCAAGGTTGAGCGTCAGAAAGGCGCCGAGGAGGTTAAAGCCGAAAATCTCGGCCAGTATAGAGCCCTGTGCAAGCAGGCCCTTGCCGACGGCATAGTGACAAACGAAGAGCGCGTGGTGCTTGAAGATGCTCGCGTAAGATTCGGACTCTCGCCCGAAGAGGCGAATCAGGTGCTCGAAGCAACTAAAGCCGGAATGATGCGCCACAGTAAAAACGCTTTGGGCAAAATCCAGCAAGTGAGTCTGAATCAGATTCTCAAATTGATGGAAACCGGCAAAATCGATAATCTGCGCAGCTCGCTCGGACGCCTTGAGACAATGGCTCAGAAATATGATGCCGATGAGGTGCAGTGCAACTATTGGATGATAGTGGCCGGTCTTGACCCCGAACGATGCATCCGAGAATACGGACAGAGGCAAGCCGATACGTATTGGCAAGCATTCTGGACCGCTATGGCCTATATCAACACAGGCGATTCCGCCGCAGCCGAGGGTCTGATCTCCGATCTTGAGGCATGGAGCGATATGCCGTTCGGCAATATCGCTTTGTTGGCGGCAGCCAACTCTCTCTGTGAATATTGGAAAGACACTTCAATTCAGGATTACAAGGAACAGGCTGAAGCGTTTGCTGAAGAAGGAGCCACCGGCAATACCGATCTTATCGATCCCTTTGCCCAAACCCTTATGTTGCTTTTGGGCGCAGAGACCGCAGAGCAACTTGAGGAATACCACAACGAATTCCTGTTTCAGATGGATTATGTGCTGAAAGGTATCACAGACCGCATCCGCTCGGCGAGTGTGATGCAGGGTACACCGGAAATGCCTAAAATAGAACTTTTACCTGAATAGAGATGGACACTATAGTAGGACGCGGAGGCAATCAGGCCATTAATCTGTCAGAGTCGGGAGCCGCATCGGCACATTGCGTCATATCCAGAACAGAGAGTGGATATAACGTATATCCTATCAATGTGGCTCCCACATTCGTAGATGGCAGTCGCATTTTTGAGATGGACGATGAATTTGACGGGAAATCCAAGATCAGCGTAGGGAATTTCACCGGAACCATTGAGGACTTGTACCGGCAGGCGGACTTTTCCGGAATAACCGACTGGGGAACCATGTCAGAGCGTATGCCGGATGCCGACGCCGCGAGGATGTTCAATAATATCACTGTCAAAGAATATATTGAAGACAATGATAATAAGGAGGCGTTGTTTTTATGGGATAACGCCGCAGCCTGTCAGGCATATTATCTGATAGAAGCCGGGAAACTGCGCAAGGCCCAGGAGCTTCTTTACGAAGCCGGCGATGAATTGTATGAGGCACAGGATGGAAGTGTGAGGCTAAAGACAGCCTACGCGTCGCTCCTGGTGCTTCTGGCGTGGCTTTACGTCAAAGCCGGGCGGAAAGATGTGGCTATTGTGGCTAAGAACGGTGCGCAACAGCTTATAGGAGCAGGTGCGCAATGTTCCGCAAGAGTGTCGAACCTTCTTAAAACCTTAGACTGAGTATGACAGGCCAGGGAATAACGTTTAGCAACGGTGTCCTCACCATAGCTACAGATAGTCTCGAAAAACTGACACGCAGAGAAGTATTAGCAGCAAGATGTCAGCCTAAGAATATCGTGAAGATAGATATGTCAGAGGCCCGGGGACTAAAGAGCATCGAGAAAATGACTTTCTATAAGGCAGAACGCCTTGAAGAGGTGATTTTACCCGAAGGACTTGAAGTGATTGAAGATATTACATTCAGCAATTGTACGTTACTTTCAAAGGTGACGTTTCCGTCCACACTTAAAATAATCGGTTCGCGTGCTTTTAAGAATTGCGAGAGTCTAACTGAAGTGATACTTCCTGCGGGACTCCGCCATATCGAATCAAGTGCCTTCCGTGATTGTTCAAGGCTCAGGAATGTTGTTGTCCCGTCGGCCGACACCATTATTGATAAAACGGCCTTTTCAGGCAGTGCGTGGAAAGAGGGAACAGTAGGAACTATCGAACGTCCGGCCCCGGCAGAAGAGAAGAATCAAGAACCGGCCGACTCCGGCTCATCTATAGTCATAACCGGCGGAGTGCTGACGGCCTCAGGAAATGAGTTGAGGATTCTTGACCGGGACACTTTGAAGAAAGCCGGCTACAGCCGATATACGGTAGAAAAAGTTGACTTGTCAAATTGCAGCAACCTGCGCACGATAGGCGAACGGGCTTTCTATATGGCATCGTTGCTTAAGGAAGTGATATTGCCGCCCGGACTTGAAGTGATAGAAAAGTCTGCTTTCAGTTCATGCGAGTCACTCAGTTCAATCAATTTCCCCTCCTCCCTGAAAGTTATAGGACGTCATGCTTTCCTGAATTGCAAGCGACTTGAAACGGCAGACATTCCTGCGGGCACGGTCATAGAGTCTATGGCTTTCGGGGGATGCCCATGCAAATCCGTATTGGACCAAAAAGATAAAGGGACGAAACAAAGTAATACCCAATCGGATATAAAGGTTCGAGTGGTGTATGGAAAAAATAATCAACCTGAAAATAAAGAGACAACAGATGCGATGACCAAGACAGAAGAACCCGTTTCCAACCAACAGGCATTCAATCTGGATGAGAAGGGCCGGCTGACATTCAACGATAGCATCACAGTCATTCCTTTTGATGTAAATTTATTGATTAAAGGCAGAGACGCCAAGGTGATAGACCTCAGCAATCTCCGGAATTTAACTTCCCTCATAAGTTCAGATAATCATACTATCGGACAATGGGCCCAGAATGTTGAGAAAGTGATCCTTCCTGAGTCCATTACCAAAATAGACGCAGGTTCTTTCGAAAATTGTGGGAATCTGACTGAAGTCATTATGTCGGATAATGTCACCGAGATCGGAGATAAAGCCTTTGGCTGCTGCCGGAAACTCAGAGATTTCAAATTCCCGGTATCATTGAAATCCATCGGAGAAGATGCGTTCACATGCTGCGAGGGATTCACAGAACTCAGCTTTCCGGATTCGTTGGAAAGTATTGGAGAAAATGCCTTCTCCTATTGCGACAAAGTCAAGGAAATAACCTTCGGACGGTCTTTGAATAGTATCGGAGAGAATGCGTTCGAAAGTTGCGACCGAATCAAAACAGTTAAGTTTACTTGTTCAGTCGCGGATATTGACGAGAATGCCTTTGGTGTGATGCCTCCGGAGTTTGAAACCATATACGATTATGCGATCGATTTCGATTGCCTGAAAGTAAATTCTTGGGATGAGGTTGAGCGGTATCGTGATCAGGATCCTCAGCAACTGAAAGTAGTGGATCTCTCAGGAAGCAATCTAAAGGAATTACCATCCAACGCGTTTGCCGATTGCGGGAACCTTGAAAAGGTGATACTGCCGGAAGGATTGAAGGAAATTTCATCATCAGCGTTCTATGGCTGTCACTCCTTGAAATCGCTTGAAATTCCTGAGAGTGTGGAGGTGATCAACTGCAGTTTCGAGGAGTGTGGTATAGAAGAACTCATTTTGCCGAAAAGACTGAGATCTCTCTGCACATCCGGCCTTAAGTATATCGACATGTCGCATTGTGAAGCGATACGCGTACTGAACAATGACAACTTCAGTATTCATGAGGCTGAAATAGTGTATCTGCCACCATTTCTTGAAAAGATTGGCGACTACGGATGTCTCTCAACTATCGAATACTGTTTTGCTCCCCCCACTTTAAAAAGTATCGGAGGAGTAAATGGAGTCGGATTTTTCTGCGCCTCTCCGAAAATAGAGCTGTCGAGAGATCTCAACAGGTCATTGCTCCACGTGCCGGAAGATAATCTTGACGCCATCAAAGCATCCGCGCAGAAAGCCGGACTCCGAGAATCCCGCTTCAAGGTATTGGAGATGCCCTATACGTTTGAATATATGTACGAAAAATAATAATATAATAATATGCGCTGTCCGAATTGCAACTACCCGGTTTTACCTAAATTTGATAAGTGTCCCAAATGTGGCACATCCTTAAAAGAAGAGATTTCAAAGGACTCTTCTACTTCTTCGTTTGATTTTGACGTTCCCACTTCCAAATCATCGGTTATGTCCGGTGATTTAGACTTTGACACCTCTTCGTCTCAAACTCAATCAAAAGCAGAACAGCCTGTAGATGGGGTGAGTATCATCAGCGGTAAAGCCGTGTGGTGTCTTGGTCCCGGACAGATTGCGCGTCGCATAAGTGAGCGGGAAATGGCTGACTGCGGTGCCGTAAAAGGCGTAGTGGTTCAAGATGGCGTTACTGCTGCGGTATTCTCGGATGGCAAACTGGTGCAGACTCTCGACGGCGGCATCTATCGCTTCTCAAATGAAATAGTCGGCCGTGAAGGGAAGCAGGTCTCTGTCACTCCGCAGAACACTGTAGCCGCTCCATCGGCTCCTGCTCAGACTGAAGAAAAGAAGAACGGTTTCTTAAGCAGACTGTTCGGCTCCAAAAAGCAGGAAACGCCGGTTCCGGCCAATGCAAAACCAATGCTTCCGGCGAAGCCGAAAGAGAAACCTGCAATGCCGCCGCAACGCAATACATCGGTGGTTGTGGTATATCTCATTTCAAATCGCGTATTTGAAGAGACTTTCGGCAGTGCAGGGTCGGCAAGTTATGTGCCCTTTGAAGTCACCGCTAACGGAACACCGCTGAAAGTTGGAGCATCGATGCAGATGCGTGTCACAGATTTCGAGACTTTCCGTCAACAATATCTCGTCGACAGCAACGAAGTGAGTGTTGAGTCGCTGCGCCGACTGATGACTCCTTGGGTCAAGCAGATACTGGAGCATGCTTTTGCAACGATGGATGTCAACGCCGGACGTCTGACCGACGACCAGCAGGAACATCTGAAGCAAACTCTCGGTACGATGCTTCAAAATCGTCTGTTTGGTATATCGATTCTCAATATCTTCGATTTATCAACACGCGATGAAGAGTTTGAGCGCCTGAGTGAGCAGCAACGTCAACTTGCTCTGGCAGAGAAAGAAGCTGAGGATTATATGCGCGAGACTGAATTCCGCAATCGTCTTGCAGACTTTGAAATGCGTCAGAAAGCGGAGAGACTGCATAAACAGAATGATTTTGATCTTGACCGTGATAAGGAAAACTTCCGATTTGAGAGAGAAGCAAGAGAACTGAATAAAGATAAACTGCTGAGTGAAGATGAATTTAATCAGTTCATGGAGCAACACGCTCTGGAAAATCGCCTGGCAGAGATAGCGCGTAATGCTGACGAACAGACCCGACGCTATGAGTCGGAGAAAATTCTCAACGAACTCTCCGCAAAGAAACTCATTGATGAAGATGAGCGTAAGACAATTGAAGAACGCATAGCCAACGGACAATTCGAACGCGGCCAGCTTAACGATGTGATCCGCCATAAGGCATTGGTCAGCACCAGTCTTGAAAAACTGCGTCTTGATACGGAACTGGCCATGCAGCAGTCTGATGCAAGCCATAAGCTGGATATGCGGGCCATGGAGCATGAGACAGAGCGTACTGATCTGGAGAGTCTGCTCTACGGCAAGCGCTATGCCATAGATCGAAAGAAGGCCATCGATGAACTGGAGATGAAATCCATTCACCTTGACGCCGATCTTGAGACCCGACGGAAGGAAGATGCCTATGCGGAGGAAAAATATCTGCGCGACAAGAGCCATGATCAGGATGAATGGGCAGAAAAATTCATGCGCGAAGGTCGGGAAATGGATCGTAGTCGCGAATACCGTAAAGCTGACGCCGATCTCGATTTCGATATACGTTCGCGCAATGAGGAGCATGACTTTGAGATGGGACGCAAGCGCGATGAACATGATTTCAGTATGACTTCGCGCAAGGCTGAGTTTGACTTTGATCTTGATGGGCGACGCCAGGACAAGGAAATCGACCGAACAGTGCGACTCGATGAGCATGGTCAGAATCTGGCTGATCGTGAACTTAACCGAGATCTGGACGCAGAGACCCGTCGACAGTCGTTGGCTCATCAAAACAAGGACCATGAATTCGACCTGGAGTCAAGGAAGGCCCAACTCGACTTTGACCTTGACGACCGTCGTCAGGACAAGGATGTGGAACGCACCGTGCGTCTTGACGAGCATGGCCAGAACATTGCCGACCGCGAGCATATACGTGCCCGCGAGACAAAGCATGATGATTTTGAGATGGAGTCGCAGCGTAAGACTCAGGATTTCGACCTGGAGTCAAAGAAGGCCCAACTCGACTTCGACCTTGACGACCGCCGTCAGGACAAGGATGTGGAACGCACCGTGCGTCTTGACGAGCATGGCCAGAACATTGCTGACCGTGAGCATGCACGTGCCCGCGAGACAAAGCATGATGATTTCGAGATGGAGTCGCAGCGTAAGACTCAGGATTTTGAGATGGAATCCCGGCGCTTCAAGATGGATCTTGATGCCGCCGACAGAGAGCATCAGCGCCGCATGGAGGAAAAGTCTCTTGATTTCGATCAGAGCGAAAGTCATGCTGACAATGAGGTGAACAGAACTGCAAAGTTGTCGGATATTGAGCAGGCAGCCGCTGACCGTCAGCACGCCCGCGATATGGAAATGCGTCGCCAGCAGCAGGAGGAGCTACGCATGAAAGGCGATATCGCCATGCGCAATATGCAGATGATGATGGAGGCTAAGCGCGCCGCCAAGAAAGACGAGCTGGATGCAGCCACCGATCATCTGAATATAAAGAGTCAGATGACTGCCGAGCAAATTGCGGCAGAACAATTATCAAAACTCGATGCGTCGGCTCAGGCGGGTTTCATGGATGCCCTGAAAGAAAAATCTTCTTCTGCAAAAGATGCAGAACTCGCGCGTCGCGAGGCCGAGATGACCCGACAGATGCACGAACAGATGATGGGACGTGCTGATTCAATGCACGAGCAAAACCGCAATGACCTCAAGGAAATGATGGCACAGATGATGCAGATGCAACAGATGAGCCAGCAGCAGGCAATGGATCTTGCACGCCATAGTATGGACACGAGCGCAAGCATAGCGGCAAGCAAAGCCTCTGCCGAATCATCAGCAGCCGAAAGAAGAGCCGCCGACCTCGAACGCGACAACCAACGTTATCGCGAGGATGCCCGTCATGCCCAGGAGCGGGTGGACAGTAATCAGGCTCAGAGTCTCAATTATGCAACTCGAGTCACAGAATCGGAAATCCGTAGCGGACATGATGCACAGACTGCGGCAGAAATGCAGACAATGCGCGAAGAGGTCAAGACTGTGCCGCTCAACACCGCTTGGCTGCGCGGACATGGTTTCACCGGAAGTTTCAATGAACTCGCCGGACAGTTGTCCTCTCTGGGAGCATCTATTTCGAAAGATTTTGATGCTGAAGGTAATCCTATTATTGTAGTGAATGGAATCGCCGAGGGACAGATTTTTGACACTCTTCAAGCTTTTGGAGTAGAATTTTGAATATGAAGTCTCTTCTTTTACAGGCCCCACAAAATTTCACAACTCGCATTCCACAAGGATTTATTCTTCAGGTTGTGACGACACATTCCCGGAATATGCCCTCCACCGAAGAGGTGCGCGAAGCCATGAAATGTGCCGGTTTCACAAAGTGTGAAGATCTGGCATGGGCTTGTCCGACAAATTGGATAGTAAGAGAAATCAAACTATAAAAGAAAAAGCCGAATCGCATGAAAGGATGTAGGCAAACGTATAAATCATCTGAATATGGATCAGGAAAAGAATTTTGACATTGATTTTCTGAAAAGTCTGGAGGTGACCGTTGAGGAATGGGATCCGGAACCTGAAGAAGATGAGGAAGGTGCTTACTACACCGACTGGTACATTGTAGGTGAGCATTTCACGGATGAGCAAATAGAAGATGCTATCAAGGAGTACGACCATGAATATCTGGAAGCATCCTACGACTGCGAGACTGAAGACCAGTTTATCGGCTGTCTCCTCATGGAAATGGTCAGAGAGGACATCTACGGCCAGTTGAAGAGCATCACCGTCAAGGATCTCAAGACTGACAAGGTACTCTTCGAAGACGAGTTTGCAAATGATTGAAAGCAGAAATATATTCTAATTCAAGAGGTGATATCTCTTGAAGAAAACAATTATTATCATAGTTCTGTGCCGATCCCGAATAGGAGTTAGTTATAACTAACTCCTACTTGGGGGTGGCGTTGTGCTTCAATTACCTGATGATGTTGAAGAATCGCATGACTTTCACGAAGGTATCTCGCGTGCTTATAACCGCAGGGGCAATGGGGCTATACCGATAAGACTGGTAACCGGGTAATAGAGTCGCACGGCCAATGGATGGGCTACGACTTTTTTTAATTGACGGTGTTGGTCATATCATATGTACCTCAGCGCAAGGCTCCAACAAAAAAATCCTTCCCCGGAGATATTCAGTGACTACGAGAAAAAGAATTACGAGACTATAAAATCTCAATCTTTTTGAATTTTTCCGAGAGAGTTACTATAGTAGGGACGTTATGATTATATCGGCAAAAACAAAAATAATGATTGTGCCTGACTTCGGCGTTTCAGCCGATGATAAGGCTATGGTGGCTCTCAGGGAGGCGATTGAGAATCGGGGAGATTATGTGGTCAAGATCGTTGACCTCCCGGAGGTTGTGCGTGAGGAGCATACGGGCGAGGAGCTAACAGAATCCAAAGTTATTGAACTTGCGGCCCGAAAACTCGAGCAACTGTCAGCGTGTTCAGGATTGAAATGGGATGGAAGTGATTACGAATGGGGCGCACCTACTGCAATAATCGTTTTCGGAAAGTCGGCGATGCTTGCCGGAGGAGTTGGCCAAAAAAATATACTCTTCATCAATCCTGAGTATGACTCGGAGTGGCCATGGAAAAAACTCTATTATGCCGACCAAAAACTTGCCGGACAGTATCATCGCGATAAGCACGAATATGAGCGGCAGTTCATGGAGACTGTGCTTTGGGAAGGCACGGAGTGTACACGTCCCTGGTGCTATTCTCGACGCTATGGCCTGATAGCTAATAAAGATTATATCGGGGAGTTTTGGAATCGCTACCCGTGTATGGCAGAGGTGAACCGCGATCTCGATGGTAACACCGAAGGTTTAGCAAAATTCATCTGCGGGTTTGCTGATGATGAGTTGACTTTTCCCCTGGAGGAAGTCTATGAGGCCATAAAAAATCTTCCGGGGAGAGATATTCCTTCACTCAATAAGATATGCGATTTCATTGAGCCTGTAAAGTTCAGCAACATTACTGTTCTTGGCATTCGTTTTGGAACACCAATGGCCAATGGTCAGTCTTGCTTCAAATTAAAAGTTGCCGGGTTGGACTACACTCTTCCGCTTGAAAGCATTCATGTACGTAGCGATCTCAATGCCCTACGTGATGCGATAATTCTTGCAGGTGAGAGTCTTAAAAAGGTTGAACCTGAGCATAAACGTATCCTGATTGTACCCGACTATTTCACACCTTACAATAGTCCGAATGTCAAGGAACTGTATGACGCCCTGAAGTACCGGGGGTATTATGTCGCGGTATATGTAGCCGGGAATACTCTTGAAAAATCTCGTCTGGGTCTTGAACGTCGCTGCAAGGTTAAACCGTTCGACCTGATTGTCACTTTGGAAACCGGATGCCTGCTTGCTACACGTGGCCACAACTGCACACGCATCTTTGTAAATCCCGATTGGAGCGCGTGGGAGTGGATGAAACTACGTCTCGGTGAGGATAAGAAGCGCCTGCAGTGTCGCGGGATCGATAACTCGGGTCCTTTCTTCAGCTATTATCTCAATCCTGAGGAAATAGCGATGGCACGACAGATGGCCGAGCGCGCAAATATCAGGCGTGGTGATAAACCGATCTATGGATGGTTCACAGTAGATGCCGTTGAGTCGCATCTACCCGAAGAGCATCTCAAGCGCTTTAATACTTGCGCCTATATCCCCGACCTCCGTCTCGACACCGAGGATGGTATCGATATTCTTGCCACACAAATAAATAATATCCTGACGGTTGACGATAATGAATAAGTTTTATTACACCCGAACATATACCTTTGAGGTTCAGCAAGAGCATCCCAAGCACTATTTTTTCAATCTTATGGATCGTTTTGGCGAAGTGGCGTCGTTCAAGCGAATCGACAAGGAAAATAATGATGTAGTTCCGGCGACTATTAAAATGGATGGAGACACGGAGAGTGTGATATTTCTATATCGCGGCTATGAATACTCGCTCAGGGCTGACCGATATATTCCGAAAGATTACCCGTCGGATATAGGTGGACGGCTTGAGAAAAAAGATGATATGCTCAAGGACGCCCATCTCCACACTGCCAGCAATGCAACCGAATTTGAGGAGGCCAAAGAGTGCGGATGCATCTGCTGCCGCCGCATTTTCTCGGCTGATGAAGTAGAATACTTTGCCGAGCATGGTGAAACGGCAATCTGCCCATATTGCGGCTGCGACTCTCTGATAGCCGACTCGTCAGGTATTAAACTGACAAAAGAATTACTATCTGCTCTTAACAAAAAATACTTCTGATTAAATATGAGCGATATTACACTTGAAGATTTGGATAAAATCACTTTTCGTAATAAGAAAGAATATGATGACTGGCGAGAGAGTATGGCGCAAGACGATTGGATGCTATCTTCTTGTGCTGAGACTACCCCTGCATCATATCCATGTGTTGCTGTAGTCCAGCCGGTGATCTACAACAATGAAACAGGCACAGCCAAATTGGAAATAATTTTTGTATATAAGTCTGATTTTGAATAATTATGATTGATCTTTGCTTAAAAATTGCCACTGAGGCACATCACGGTCAGAAAGACCTCGACGGGAATCCTGTAATTCTACATCCGCTCACAGTCGGGCTTATGGGTAAAAATGCTGACGAGCAATGTGCCGGTTTCCTCCATGACGTTGTGGAAGATACTGATTACACGTTTAATGACTTGCTCAGGCTGGGTGTACCGAGACATATCGTTGATGCACTGCGTCTTCTGACGCATGAGGAGGGCACTGATTATCTCGACTATGTCAGACGCATAGCCCGATCCGGCAATCAGCTTGCAATTGCCGTAAAGCTAAACGATCTTCAGCATAATCTCAAGCGTGGGCGCGAACGAGGCTATACACGTCTTATCGAGAAACATGAAGCTGCATTAAGGGAGTTTAATCTGCCGGTGATGAATGTATAATAATTTATTGCTGTCCGATAAAAATTATAAGATGACATAAAATTAGGGTCGAATCCATTTGATTCGGCCCTTTTAGTTTAGTTTTATCGGACAGCAATAAATTAAAATATTGTGTTTATGTATTAAGTAGCTCACATCAATTAATTAATGTATTGACCTTGAATTTAAAAAGAAAACATGAATCATAAAACTTGATATTTTTGGCCGCTTTTGGCTTGTCATTCAGTCGCATAGCCCGCTATGCTCCTTCATTCCGCACCAAAATCGCCTCAAAAATCTCTAAGTTTTATGTATTCATTAATTGCTGCGAGCTACTTAAACGCAAATGATTATATGCTTGATATTCTTTAATTCAATATTTCAAACACCTTGGACAAGAAATGCCGGAATTCAGGGCTGTAATGGATATCGCAGGTTGTACAGTGTGTTATATTTCCCTCTTGGGTTCCCATGTCGTAGCGCACGGTTTCCCCTTGACCATCTTTATAGAGCGAGACTGTGAAAATAGGATAGCCGGTGCGTCCTTCGGCATCCTCCTGCGACAAGATTATCTCACAGTTCTTTTCCACAAACAGAGAGTCTGCAAGACCAATTAATTCTTCTGTTGCCGAAGATGAAAGCGTACTGTCAGGTTTATTCTCAAAACGCGCCACGGCATCGGCATTGTCTTTCAGTATGATACTGCGTGTTCCGCCAACCTTGGTTGACACCTCAACTTTTATTGAGTCAACGCCATCTCCAAACTTTGTTGTCTCTTCATCGGCTGCACGGCCTGACGCTTGATTAGAAACATTGCATGAGGTTAACAGCAGCCCCAACGTGGAAGAAAGTAGTAATTGTGATGTCAGTTTCATGATTTTTCCTATAGTTTCTTACGTTCTTGACTTA
>JAAVFV010000069.1 GCA_014800525.1 Bacteroidales bacterium
AGATAAGGCAGATAAAAAAGAAACATGATCTTAGTCCAAAATACGAAGTAAAATGGAATAAGATATCAAGAAATAAACTAAATTTCTATGTTGAACTTGTAGAATATTTCTTTTCAAATCCTGATCTTCATTTTCGCACCCTCGTAATTCCGGATAAAGGTCTGCTTAATCATGAAGTATATGGACAGACTCATGATGAGTTTTACTACAAAAGTTACTTTGGTCTACTAAAAACTCTGCTTCAACCGGGAGATCATTATAACATTTACCTTGATATAAAAGATACTCGTGGAGAAGAGAAAGTAAGAAAACTTCATGAGTGTTTATGCCGTAATCATTATGACTACGACCGTAACATAATACGTCGCGTACAACAGGTTCGTTCTCATGAACTTGAATTGGTCGCTTTAGCTGATTTATTTATAGGGGCTATGTCTTATGTCCATAGAGAACTAAATGGTAGTGTTTCCAAGCTTCGTATAATTGAGAGAATAAAACAGCTTTCGGGATATTCTCTCCAAAGGAGCACACTGTATAGAGAAGATAAGTTCAATATTTTTATTTGGCACCATACTAAATGATAGATTACGCCCAGTTACCGGAGAAGATATACCTAGAAGATTATGGTGGGGACTACAAGAGTTATATTGATGCGGTCTATACTGTATTTGAAAGAGACTTCATCAGGAATAAAGCCTGTTTTGGCTCTCAGAAGCTTGCTTTGAAATTTAATCCACTCTTTCAAGATAGGGCATATACTTTCTATCATATGACCCATGAGGGAAAAGTTGAGGATGAAAGAACTCCGGATCTAAGGAGATGTGAATGTATGCCGTGGGCAAAACCAACGATAGAAAACGCTAAGGAGTGGGATTTAAAATTTTGGCGTCAGACCCGACAGCGTTCAAAGAATAGAGTCTGTATCGCTCTCGAAACAGAAAGAGAAACATACTTTGTTGTATTGGAAGTTAGAGAAAAGTATGTGTTGCTGTGGACCGCTTTTCTATCAGAGTACCGGCACCAATCTCTAAAAAAGTTAAAGGAATATGAGGAATGGAAAAAAGGAGAAGGTAAGAATATCGATACTCCTGACGAATTGATCGAGGCTATTCAGGATTCCATAAAAAAAGCAAGAGGCTAACTTTTTAAGGCCGCCTCTGTAACTCCTTCAACTACGTGGTTGATGAGCTGATTGTGTCGCAAAGTTACGACTATTTTATTAAAATAACAAATTTCCTTAGGAAAATTTGCGGAGTGGTAGGCACTTCTTTTAAGGCTCCATCCACTAAAAAAGGGTATGCAGTCTGGAATTGCACGCCCTATGTCATTATGCCCGTATCCCAAAATAGGAGTTCCAAATTATAAAATTACCTTTAGTCCGGGCATTAAGAAATATTCGTGGATGGAGCTTTAGAATCTACATATTAGAAAATTTTTTAGAGTGACTGTCACAGATCATGGAGCAGTGTAGTCTATATTACAGAAGTTAAACAATAAGAAACTGTTCTTCAATATGAAATATATACTACCTATAATGCTGTCTTTAATTACCACTCATTTAATTCCACCCGTGACCGCTACAAAGGTCGAGGCGCAGGCGCAAATGAAAAGAATCGATTCTAATGAATAACGAAATTAACATGAGAAAAATTCTAATTTTAATGGCATTTGCTATTGCGAGTATTTCCGCCTATGCAAAGCCTCATTGTCAGAGTTTCAATAACTATGACGGTAAAGTGACTATCATCTTCGCTGATGAGTCAGTTGATAAGACATATAATGTTTCGGACGTAAAACTTATTCCTTCTCGGAATGGCAAAGAATACAACGCAACATCAGTTAGTGTTTCGGTAAACAATGGGGTGGCAACCGTAACTTTGATATTTGACCACCTCACTCAGTTTTCCGAACCAAAAGTTGAGCTAAAAATCAATGGAAAGACAACGACCTTTAAAGTCTGTCATTAAAAACTAAAACATAATTGAAAACAAATATATTCATGCAAGGATGGAAGCTCTCGGCAGCGATGCGGGGGACTTTTATGGAGTTGCGGTACCGCAACCGCACTTTCGTATCATCGCCTCTGGCGCTTTTGAGTAAGTCAAGCACATAGGAGGCAAAAGCAGCCCAAAAGATCCGCAAGGGTTAATAAAATAATGTAAGAGTAGCTTCGTTTAACATTCGTAAATAAGTTTAGATCACTTCAATATATGTTGTATAACATATAAAAGGTGCAGTCATATATAATTGCAAAGAGATAATTTTGCAATTAGTTTTAAAATGCCTAAGAGTGGCTTAGTTTCTTAAGATCTCCCTAAGGCTGTTTTCCGTAAGACTACTATAATACATAAACTTTATAACCTAATGCATTACATGAAGCAATTGGTGACTTCCGCCCTGCTTGCCGGAAGCGCCATACTGCCGCTCGGAATGAGTGCTGCGACCACCGGTTCGACATTTATCGGCGACCGCACCGACTTTCGCGATGAGACCATCTACTTCGCGATGACCACTCGATTCTATGACGGCGATCCGAAGAATAACGTACTATGTTGGGACGGTCGTGCCGACCAGATTGCAAACGGCGACCCTTGCTGGCGTGGCGATTTCGCCGGCCTGATTGAAAAACTCGACTACATCAAGGCACTTGGTTTTACTGCCATCTGGATCACTCCTATTGTGCAGAACGCATCCGGATTTGACTATCATGGTTATCATGCCATGGACTTCTCCAAGGTGGATCTCCGTTATGAGAGCCGTAAGGAGTGGGGTTGTGAGAAGGATGTGAAATTCGAAGACCTTATCAAGGCTGCCCATGAGAAGGGAATGAAGGTGATTCTCGATATCGTGCTCCAGCATACCGGTAACTTCGGTGAGAATAAATTTGCCAAACTTTTCGAGCGTAATCAGAATATCCGCAATCAGGCCAATATCGAAGCTTGTATGGAACCTCTCGATATCCTCGGAGGACAGGAATATTGGAAATTACCCGGCAGCGGAGAAGGTAAGACACAGTATACAGAGCGATTCAAATATTTGAAGAATACGGATGGGAATAACCATGATTCCAATAACTACTGGCACCACGTCGGCGGAGGATGGAACTGGGATGAGACCAACCGATGGTGGGGACAGATTGCAGGTGATTGCGTTGACCTCAATACAGAGAATCCGGCTGTGATTGATTATCTTGTGGATTGCTATGGGAAATTCATCGCCATGGGTCTTGATGGATTCCGCATCGATACCTCGGGTCATATCTCGCCACTTACATTCAATGCGGCCTTTATTCCCCGATTCCAGGCATTGGGCGAACTCCATAAAGACAAACGTCTTAATGGTGCGCCATTCTATATGTTTGGTGAGGTTTGCTCACGTTTCGGTGAGGTTATTTATCGTGGTCAGCATCTACTTTCAAGTCATTATTATACATGGAAATCGGATCCTGCTCTGATTGCAGAATGGAACCAGTATAATGCCGAATGGTGGGCGAAGCAGGTTTTGTTGGAAGGTGCATCACCGGTTGGAAACATGCTTACATGCGAGAAAGATCCCGGAACGGTCCATAACTCCGATAACGCATTCTTGAAAAACGGACAATGGCATGAGCCCGACTATTCCGACGCATCCGGTTTCAATGTGATCGACTTCCCGATGCACTATAACTACGAGAATGCCGGGCAGGCAGTCCGTATTGCCAATGAAGGAGACCACTTCTATAATGATGCGTCATGGAATGTGGTATATGTCGATTCTCACGACTATGCACCGCAGCCTAATGATGACAAGCGTTTTGCCGGCGGAACCGGACAGTGGGCAGAGAACCTCGCCATGATGTTCACATTCCGCGGTATTCCGTGTCTATATTATGGCTCGGAAGTGGAATTCCAGAAGGGGGCTCTCATTGACAAGGGCCCGGATCTGGCACTGAAGAATTCCGGCCGTGCTTATTTCGGTGAATATCTGAAAGGTAAGGTCACTGCCGATGATTTTGGTAAGTTTACTGCCGAAGGTAATGTTTCAAAGACACTTAATGGCGATCTTTCCCAGCATATCATCCGTCTGAATCAGATTCGTGCGGCAGTTCCCGCACTTCGTAAGGGTCAGTACACCTTTGATGGATGTGATGCGAATGGAGGGTATGCATTCAAGCGCGCATATAAGGATTCATATGCTCTTGTAGCCGTGAATGGTGGCGCCACATTCAGCAATGTGCCTGCAGGGACATACACTGACATCGTAACCGGTAAAACATATCAGGGAGGAGGCACCATCACTGTAACTGCTCCTACAAATCAGGGCCAGCTCCGTGTTCTGGTAAAGGACTGGAACGGAGGTAAGGTCGGTGTTGACGGTAAGTTTATCTACGATCAGACACCCGTGGCTCATGGAGGCGATGTTCACTTTGATGATCCCGGAACGACTGAGTATTACGGTTTCGAAGATGCAGTGAATGATCACGCGGCGGTTAACTTCACACCCGCAGGCGGCACATTCCGTACCGAGACTCAGACTGTGACAGTGACTCTCAACGAGGCAGCTGTTTCCGGATGGTATAAAGTCGGTGATGAAGAACGTGTCAACATGACAGCCGGAACTACAAAGACATTTACAATCGGCCAGAACATGCAGTTCGGTGAGACTGTAAGTGTGGCATGGGGTGCCGCGAACGATAAGGGTGAGAACCGTGAGGGTAAAGTTACCTATAAGAAGGTGGATCCTAACGCAGCCATCAACATCTACGTTAAGGCTCCCGCAGGCAGCAATATCTATGCATGGGGTGATGATGACTCCGGCAAAGAGGTGGAGGTGTTTGGCGCATGGCCGGGTAAGGCTCTGTCAGATAAGACCACAGTGGAAGGTGTGGAATATTATTATGTGACAGTTTCGGAAGTGGCCTCCGTGAATATCATCTTCAATAAGGGTGGCGCTCAGACCGCAAATATCACCGGAATCACATCCGATGCCTTCTTTGAATATGACGGTGGTTCGGATTATAAGAAACTCGACGGCAGCGAACAGCCCGACCCGACTCCGAGTCCGACACCTGATCCCGAGCCTGATCCGACACCTGATCCCGAGCCCACTGACGGAATCACAGTCTACTTCAATAATGCTCCTTCCAACTGGAGCGCGGTGAAGATTCACCACTGGGAAATAAACGCCACCTCATGGCCCGGTGTTGATATGAAGAAGGTGACCGATAATCCGGCATACCCCAATCTGTATATGTATACCGTACCTACAGGCACTGAAGGTATTCTCTTCCATAACGGATCCGGTATTCAGACTGATGATATCAAGGGAGGTGATATCAAGCATATGCACATCTACTCCTCTACCGGAGGAAGAGGCTGGAAGGATGAGGGTCTATACACATCTACCGGTATTTCCGAGATCACTGATGATAGCGCAGAGACTCCTGTTCTCTTCAATCTTCAGGGTGTACGTGTAGACAATCCCGGTCCCGGTATTTATATCGTAGTCCGCGGCAACAAGACCAATAAGATTGTGATTAAGTAATCTTGTCGCAAATTTTATAGATGACACTCAAGAGGATATTGCCATTTGGCAATATCCTCTTTTTCGTAAAACAAGATAGGAAATTTTGGGTTATATAAGTAGTTACTGAAAATTAAACGATATATGTTTTATTATGGGTAGAATTTATAAAAATCTTATAGAATTAATCGGGCACACCCCTTTGCTGGAAGTGTCAGAAATTGAGAAATCAGAAGGCTTGAAGGCTCGTGTGCTTGCAAAACTTGAATACTTCAATCCGGGAGGGAGTGTGAAAGACCGCATCGCCTTTGCTATGGTGGATGATGCCGAGAAGAAGGAAATCCTTCAGCAGGGTGGTACAATCATTGAGCCAACCAGCGGTAACACCGGTGTGGGCCTGGCGTGGGTCGGAACAGTAAAGGGCTATAAGGTGGTGCTGACCATGCCTGAGACAATGAGCGTGGAGCGTCAGAATCTTCTGCGGGCGCTTGGGGCAAAACTGATTCTTACACCCGGCTCCGAAGGAATGAAGGGAGCGATTGCAATGGCCCAGAAGCTGCAGTCGGAGACTCCTAATTCAGTGATATTGGGTCAATTTGATAATCCCGCAAATCCTAAGATTCATTTTGAAACCACTGCTGCCGAAATATGGGAGGATACCGATGGCAAGGTGGATATCTATGTGGCAGGTGTCGGCACCGGGGGCACACTTACCGGTACCGGAGCAGGCCTCAAGGCTCGTAACCCCGGGGTAAAGGTAGTGGCCGTAGAGCCCAAAACCTCAGCAGTGCTGAATGGAGAGAAGCCCGGACCTCATAAGATTCAAGGAATCGGAGCAGGCTTTATCCCCGGCAACTATAATGCTCAAGTGGTGGATGAAGTGATGGATATCACCGATGATGAAGCAATTTCTGCCTCGCGAAAGTTGGCGCATAAAGAGGGATTGTTGGTCGGAATTTCGTCCGGAGCCGCTATGGCGGCAGCTCTTAAGGAGGCACGCAAGGAGGAGAATGCAGGAAAGACGATAGTCTGCGTACTACCGGATACCGGGGAACGCTATCTCTCAACTATCCTTTATGCATTCGATGAATATCCTCTCCCTGAATGACAGATTACAAAGAAAAAGTCACTTACTTAGAAAGCTCCACTTCCGATCGATTGGGAATGGAGCTTTTATGATTCAGATGTGCTTTTATGATTCAGATGTGGGAGATTTGACTACCCGGATAGTAGAAACTGAGAATATCGCGGTAGGAATAACCCGAGAGTGCCATATGTGCAGCGCCGATCTGACAGAGGCCTACGCCATGACCCCAGCCTTTCCCCCGGAGATTCCAGCCATTGGATGGTTGACTATGAATGGGCTCGATATCAAAGGCGGAGGAATAGAGATGGGTTGGAGCCAGAAGGCGACGGATCATGAGTTCTTTTCCAATTCGAAGAATGCCTTTATCTCCCTCTAATTGCAATTCGGTAATACGGCCTGACGGGCCTCGGGAGATAACCCTCATGTTGATTATCTCGCCTATATCACGTCCGAATTTTTCCTTGAGATTTTTACGGATGTCTGCTGCATCCACCGATGCCTCCCATCTGAAGCCTCCATCATTCGCCATATCATAATCCTTAAGAATCTTGGATAGGAGGGAATATCGGGCATTCGTTGAGAGACTGGAAAGATCACACCATGGATCGTCAAAACTTCTGAGACCCGGTAAATCCTTATCTTGCCAGCAGGAAGAAAAGATTTCAGTTTTTCCTCCACAGCATTTAGAAAAGCGCGCATCAATCAGCGAATGATTCTTTGAATCTACGAGGACTTCTCCCTCTGTGGATTCAAGAGCTTTGAGAGTGGAGGCCGGAATGGGTTGGACACCCTGATATCGTTGGCAGTGATCATCCGAACAGACATGGAAGCCATGATGATCGGCAGTATCGTCCCATGAAATCAATCGGTCGGAAAGATTCACTTTCCCCTCAGAGCCGGCCTGATGACAACCGATAATCTTTCCCAAAGCCCAGCTTCTGGAAATTACGGCATGAGCTTTGAGAAACTCCTCAGGAGCATCGGGATTCATTTCACTTCCGACCACACACCGCAGATAAGTTTCGATAGGCAAATGATTAATTATAGTGAAAGTCGGATCATCAGAGAGCTCTACTTCCCCGGGTAAAAGAGCTTCGATAGACTTCTGCCAATGAAAATCTTTTCCGATAAGCATATTGCGAAGGAGAGTGCAGTTGCCTTGTCTTTCGATTTGAGGAGTTCCGAGTGTTGGAATTCCAATTGATATCAGATGCATAGTTAAGTAGTTACTGAAAATTAAACGATATATGTTTCTCAAATAGTTGGCATATCTTGAACCATAAAACTTGTTCTTTCGGGCATCTTTTACCTTATCAGTCAGTCGCATACGAAAGTATGCTCCTTCCTTCTGCGGCAAAATCTGCACCCAAATAACTGCGTTTTATTGGTTCATTAATTTTTAGTAACTACTTATATATAAACATCCTTTCAACGCGATCAGGAGGGGGATTATTGGATGTATAAGTAAGTATTCGAAATTAACCGATACCAAGTAATGGAGAATTATTGGGTGGTAGTATTTTCGAGCATAGCTTCAGCGGGGGATTCATCGGTCTTTAGACCATGCCGGAGCCATGCTCCGCTGAAGAGACGCCAGAGGAAAAATGCACCGCGAAGGGATAACTCGATACACATAGCCAGCCATACCCCGTACAAGCCCATATCGAGCGGTCCGGCAAAAATGGCAGCTAAAGGAACACGTATCAGCCATATACTTGAGAAATTGATAACGGCAGGGCGGACGGTATCGCCGACACCGACCATCACACCATAAGCCACAATAGCGGCACCGAACATCGGTTCGGCCCAGGCTTCGATGCGCAATGCCGACACTCCTTCACTCTGAATGGCGGCGACAGGACTCAGCAAAGCCATCACATCGGGAGCGAACCACCAGAGAGCCACTCCCATTATTCCCATAATCGCCATACCGAGACCGACGGTCATATATCCGAAATTCTTTGCAAGGTCTTTCCGGCCGGCCCCGAAACTCTGACCGGTAAGGGTGGTGGCTGCATCCGCAATTCCATATCCGGGCATATAGCAAAGAGCTTCAGCAGTTACGGCGAACGCATTGGCCGCGATAGCGATAGTGCCGAGAGGAGCCACGATAACTGTAATCATGATCTGGGCACCGCATATAACGGCGTGTTCGAGGGTCATTGGAGCGGATACTTTGGCCGCATTCTTAAGAACGAGACCTTTGGGCAACCGCCAGTTGAGTTTCCGCCGTTTGCGGAGAAATTCTCTTCTTTCAGCCGGGGATAGGGATGAATCCGGTCGCTCCTCCTTAAGACCCTTCTGCACTCCGAGCGCATACCACATCATACATGCGGCAGAGACCATCTCGGCAGCCACTGTGCCTAAAGCAGCGCCTAATACGCCCAAACCGGCACCGGGGAGAATAAACGACCAGCCCCATAGAGAAATCTCGCGTGTAGGGAAGATAAGGAAAAGATTGAAGATAACATCAAGCGCGCACATCATCACATTCAGCCCTCCGACCACACCCATACTCCCTGTGGCACGCAACGAACCGGACGCAAGATAATTAAGAGTCAGGATTGGAAGAGCGGACACGAAAACAGCGAAATATACCGACGCCTGATTCTGAATCTGCGGATCACCGCCCAACCAACGGGGAAGAGGGCCGGCTATTGCGAGGCCTATAAGGCTGATCACGATGCCGAGTAATAGAGAGGCAATGATGCCCTGTCGGAAAATTCTGCGGGCGGAATCGGCATCCGAAGCCCCGAGACGATGAGCAATCTGGACGGAGAATCCGGATGTGGCAGCCGCACAGACACCCCAGAACAACCAGAGACTCGTGGATACCAGACCGACAGCTGCGGAGGAATCAGCACCGAGACGTCCCACCATAGCCGCGTCGATATATTGCATGAGAATGCTTGAAAGCTGAGCTATGATTGCCGGCCAGGCGAGTTTGGCTGTGAGAGAAAGCCGCTCACCAAAGGTTAAAGGATGTCCGGACTTTATAATATCTATATTCATCTAAATATCGTGGAAATGATTTGAATGGAGAATGGAGCCTTATAAATTAACGGTACCCGAAAGTGTTTATTTGATAAACCTAATCCGGACGGTTCCAATGAAGTTTAGACGACTTCAATGGAAAAAAGGGATATCCTGCGATATTTACCTCTTGGCGTTGGATTCAGAGCCTTAATCTACTCCAAAATAAGCTCGTCTACAGTATAAATTAATTTTGTACACTTACTTATTGCAAAAATATTAGTAACTTTGCAGGCTATAACGGAAAGGTGGATTGTCTCCGGTGCTCTATGGATTTTATAGGTTTAAAAGCCCGGCTCACTATCCTATTCCTCAATATATCGAAAATGGTATTTTCCGATCTCTTTTTTATATTTGTATTTATTCCTGCATTCATTCTCTGCTATTTAGTGGCGGGATGGATCGACAAGAAAGTATTGTGGCATCGGCCGGAGCCGATTACCGACAGCGGCGAGCTCTATAGCCTCGAAGAGGGGAGTCAGACAGGGGTGAGAAAGCGGGAAGCCGGGCCCCGATTCCTGATGCGGAATCTCATGCTGGTGATTTTCTCTCTGGTGTTCTATGCCTGGGGAGAGCCGGTCTATATCTTTCTGATGTTGATCTGCGTTGTGATCAATTATCTTGTCGGACTGGCAATTCACGACAGCAGGTCAGGCGGTAAAGTATGGCTGATTATCGGCGTGGTGGCTGATTTGTCGATATTGGGCGTGTTTAAATATATGGGCTTTTTCGGTGAGAGCCTGAAATCGATAGGTCTGGATATAAATGCTCCTGATTTAGCACTGCCAATCGGTATCAGTTTCTATATCTTCCAGTCGATATCCTATCTGGTGGATGTATATCGGAAGGAAACTCCGGTACAGAAGAATTTCTTTGATCTGCTGCTATATATCGCGATGTTCCCGCAGTTGATTGCCGGCCCGATTGTCCGCTATGGAACTGTGGCTCATGAAATTCATCACCGTCGTGTGCGGTCCCGGGATGTTGCCGATGGTGTCTACCGGTTTATGATCGGCTTGGGAAAGAAGGTGGCTCTTGCCAATATTCTTTCTGAGATAGCGACCCAATTTCTGGCCGCCGGCATAGATCATCTTTCAATCTGGGGAGCCTGGATCGGAATGCTGGCCTTCACCCTGCAGATTTATTTCGACTTCTCCGGATATTCAGATATGGCTATAGGAATCGGACGCGCAATGGGATTCCATTTTAATGAGAATTTCAATCATCCCTACTGCTGCAATTCCGTGACCGACTTCTGGCGCCGCTGGCATATGTCGCTTGGAAGTTTTTTCCGGGATTATACCTATATACCGATGGGAGGAAACCGGCGCCACCAGATGCTGAACCTGATGACTGTATGGTTTCTCACCGGTATGTGGCATGGAGCGAGCTGGAATTTCATCATATGGGGTCTTTATTTCGGCCTGATTCTTGTGATTGAGAAATATACAATCATGAAGGTGGTCGATAGGATTCCCCGAATTCTTATGCATCTTTATGCTCTGATCATTGTAGTGATCGGCTGGGGAATATTCTATTTCGACAACTTCGGCCAGATGCAGCAATGGTTTGCCTCGGCATTCGGTCAGGGCTCCTTGGAATTCGGATTGATCGAGGAGACGGCGCTTACAGATAATTTCTGGCTATGGATTGTAGCATTGGTGTTCTGTATGCCTGTGCGCCGTATGCTTGAGACAGCTTTGGAGAATTCGATGAAGAATCATCCCGTGGCAGCCGCTTATTTCGATCAGACACTGAAAGCCTTTGCTTCAGTGATTATACTGGTATTATGTGTGGCCCTTCTTGTCGGAGCCACAAATAACGCATTCATCTACACACGTTTTTAAGAATCCAAATCCGTAATCTAATTGATGCGTAATTGATCAATGACACCCTCTAAATTTTATTTATATATCGTCGGCGTATCATTTGTCGGACTCTCGACCGTGATGCTCGCATTCCCCCGCAGCCGCTATTCCGAACTGGAGAAGAGGGAGCTTGCGGAGGTTCCGGAATTTTCAGTAGAGAAACTGCAGGACAGCAGGTATACGAAGGAGCTATCCTCATGGTTCAGCGATACGGAGCCATACCGGGACGAATTCATGAGTGCGAGTATGAAGGTGCGCGATGCTCTGAAGCTGCGTGTCGGAGGGCATGAGGATGCGATAACGTTCCATGCTCAGGCAGACGGCCCGGCAGAAGCCGTATCAGCGGCTCCACCGAAGGATGTCCCTCCCGAACAGCTTAAAGACTATCAGAATAATCTTACAGCCAATGAGAATGCCAAGATAGGAGGGTCGGGAATAATCGTGATAGGTTCCGGACCTAATGTAAGGGCACTTATGGCTTTCGGAGGAGCCTCCACGGGAGGAACGGAGTTTGCCAGGACGGTGAGCAACTATAAAAAGCAGATGCCAGGGGTGAATGTATACGCGATGGTGATTCCATTGGCCTCGGAATTCTACACTCCGGAGAAGGCTAAGAAGGTGACCCGCCCTCAGCGACCTTTCATTCAGAATATATACGATCATCTCACGGATGGAGCTAAGGGGGTGAACGCTTATAATGCCTTGGCCTCACATGCTGCTGAAGATATCTATCTGCGAACCGACCATCATTGGGCACCCCTCGGGGCTTATTATGCCGCGGAGGAATTTGCCAAGACCGCCAAAGTGCCATTCAAACCCTTATCCACCTACACCCGTCAGGAGGTAAAGAACTTTGTCGGGTCGATGTATGGATATTCGAAGGATATCTCCGTGAAGAACGCTCCGGAGACTTTTGTATACTACACCCCTAACGGAGTGGACTATTCCACCACCTATTGGATCTACGATACCAATAAGAGTTATAAAGTGACGCGAGAGCGTGCTCCGATTCAGGCTCCATATTTCAGTAAATTCAAGGATGGCAGCGGAATGGCCTATTGCACATTCATGGGGGGCGACCAGAAGCTGACAAGGGTCAAGACCAGTACGAAGAATGGTCGTAAGCTCGTAGTGATAAAGGATAGCTATGGAAATGCTGTGCCCGGCTATTTGTTCCATAGTTTTGAAGAGGTTCATGTGGTAGACTTCAGATATTTCACGCGCAACATTAAGAAATATGTGAAAGAGAATGGCATTACTGATATCCTCTTCTGCGTGAATGCGTTTAATGCCTACTCGCCCTCCACTGCCCGTAAGATGGGGACATTCCTCACTCAGGGAGGAGGGGGATCGTCGGCTCTTGATGTCGCAGAACCGATGGCCTCAACATCCAGGGAAGAAAGGAATGAGCGACGTGATCAGAAAGATAGTTCATTAAAGGCTGATAAGACTGAATCAGCCGCAAAGCCGAATAAGAATGAATCGGCTGCTAAGCCGAATGAGGTTTCAAAGACTGATTCATCCAAGAAGCAATCCACTCCCAAACCGACTACCCAAAAGGATAATGCAAATCAGAAGGCCAAGGAACCTGCCATACCGAAGAGTAAGGAACAGACTCCGGTAAAAACAGAAGATCAGAAGGCGACCAAGCCGGTGAAGGAAACGCCTCCCCAGACTCCAACGGAGCCGGAAGGAAATCCCTGATAAGTACCCGTTAATATCCATAAAGAGAGAAGCATGACTCGGACATTGTTTTAACTATATCCGAGTCATGCTTTTATCTTTGAAAACCGATTTCCCTTTGAATACTGAATATTTTTTTTACATAGGTTTGATCATGGATTCGATGAAGCGGATTTCGTCATCCGAGAGATGATACTTAGCATAGAGCTGCGCATCTATTTCCTCTACGCTCTTGCTCCAGTCAATGTCACTGCCCTCCGTGAAATCTTGGATTGGTACGTTAGCCCAAGTATCTTTAGGGTTGTGTTGGGTAGCTTTGAGGGTTCCTAATAAGCATCGGGCAAATTTTGACTTGACGTATTTCAAACACGCGGACGCCTCCTCGGCAGAGGCAAACTTGCCGATGCTGAGGAAGGTGTCCGTGTGTCCGATTACCGGCACGCCGATTACCGGCGTGCTGAGCACCTCGCCGATGGCACCTGTGCCATTAGCTTCGGGAACAAATACATTATAAAAATCGAGGTAGTCACATGGTTGCAAGTATTTAGCGTTTATCCATCGGATCTCGCGTACTCCTTTTACACGTCCCATGATTTGAACGCCTTTACCTTCAATCTTTTGTTCTGAATTATTACTGTCCGCTAAAAATTTTTGAGTGCTTTAAAAATTAGGGCTGATTCCTTTGCAGGAGTCAGCCCTATTGGTTATTTTAGGTTCACCACAAACTTAATAACAACCATGGGCAAA
>JAAVFV010000070.1 GCA_014800525.1 Bacteroidales bacterium
AATAGGTAATCCTTGTTTAATCAATGGTCGAAGGTTCCTCTCGAGCAATGGATGTATTTCCTCTCCAATAGTGAGATCCCGGAAGATGCCACGGCGCCCGGTCTGCAGGAAGCACGCGAGCAACTGAAGGTATCGAAACTGAGTCGGGCCGAGAGAGAGGCCTATTATACACATCTCGACAATATGCGAAGTGCGCGTAACGTGGTGGAGACAGCCCGAGATGAAGGCCTTTATGAAGGAATGGAGATTGGTAGAGCGGAAGGCAGAGCGGAAGGCAGAGCGGAAGGCAGAGCGGAAGGACGACAGGAAGCCATGAAAGAGGTAGCCCGACAGTTGATTAAACAAGGATTACCTATTGAAACGATTATTTCCATTACCGGTCTATCGGATAACGAAATTCCTTTTTAGATTTCCAAATTCCATACTCATATCCTTAAGTTAAGCATTATCAGAATGAGAATAATCCATCTTGTAAGGAGTAAGAATTGGGGAGGTGGGGAACAGTATGCCCTTGATCTGTGTCGGGCAAGTGTTAAGGATGAAAATAAGGTTACTGTTATATCCAGAGGTATCCCATTGGTGGATAATCATTTCCAGATATCCGGTATCGAAATGAAAAAGATGCCCTTAGGAGGAATCCTGGATTTCGTTTCGCCTTTTAAATTAGCCAGACTGATTAGGAGTCTGGAAGAGAAAGAAGTAATAATTCATGTGCATAACTTCAAGGATGCGGAGATTGTGGCGCGTGCCAAACCACTTATAGGTAATTCTAAAATCGTGAAATTGGTAGTCACCCGCCATCTGGTGATACGCGGAAAGCGGTCAGCAAGATGGAAATCTATTTTTAATGCGATTGATAGGCTGATATTCGTATCCGAATTGGCGAAACGAGAATTCCTATCTACAAATCCTCCTATTGACGGCGGGAAGTTAGCTGTAGTTCATAATAGTATCACAATCCCCGGACAATATGAGAATGCTCAGCCATGCGGACTTCAGACACCTGTCATACTGCTATATATCGGCCGAATCTCTCCCGAGAAAGGAATAGATGTATTGATTCAGGCGATGTCCGGATTGGCAGACCTTCCTTTGAAACTTATTATAGCCGGGGCCGGCCCAAAAGAATATACCGATCGTCTTTATCGGCTCGCAGAGGAAAACGGAGTGCGTGAGAAGATAGAATGGCGAGGGTTTGTGGAAGACAGATTCAAAATCATAAGAGAATCGGATATATGCGTTGTACCTTCCACAACGCGCGAATCATTCGGATTAACGGTAATCGAAGGTATGTCGCAGGCACGGCCGGTGATCACTACCGACAACGGAGCTCAGCCGGAGATTATCCGGGATGGCACCACAGGAATCTTAATCCGACCCGGAGAGCCGGAACTATTATCGACTGCAATCCGCAAATTAGCCACAGACCCCGACTTATGCCTGCGGATAGGGGAGGAGGCTATGAAATCCTTTAAAGAGAGATTCAGCTATCCGGTATTTTACCGTAAGATAAAAAATAATTATATATCCTTGTTACAGAGCTGATCAGCTATTTTATGGAGCCTTACTTGCTTCGGGGATGGGCTGTGCGATAGGCAGCTTTCAGCTGGTCGAAAGAGAGGTGTGTGTAGATTTCTGTAGTGGAGAGGGAGGCATGACCGAGCATTTCTCTGACGGAATCCAGATTTGCTCCATGATTGAGCATTGCCGTGGCGAATGAATGACGTAGCACATGGGGACTCTTGGCTTGAGATGTGGAAGGACTCAGCATACGATGAACAATCCCATAAAGCTGACTCTTGCTCATAGGCCCGCGCCGTCCCGGGAACAGGGGTTGAGGAGAAATTCTCTCAAGCCGCGAATCTCTCAGGCGTATCCATTCTCTGATTTCCTCAAGCAGAGGAGCAGGGATGGGAATTACGCGTTGCTTATTACGTTTACCGGTCACTTTTGCTTCAGCACTTGAAAAGCTTATATCACTATCTTTGAGGCCCAGGAGTTCGGCTTGTCGGATTCCGGTGGAATATAGGATATTAATGATCAAATGATCGCGGCATTCCTCGAATGAGGGTTCGTCGGATGTATCATAATTTTCTGAGCGGGGGATTTCCAGAATCTTCTCCATATCACCTTCGCGAACGAATTCCGGGAGTCGCTTTGGCTTTTTGGCCAGCACCACATCAGAGGCCGGATTAGACTCAATCATATGGCGGCGCATCATCCAGCGGAAGAAACTCCGCAGGCTTTGGGTTTTGCGTCGTAGGGTGGTGGCACTATCCGAGGAGGCGCGGCTCGCGAGCCAGGCGCGGATATCGGAAGATGTGATCGAAGCTGGATCGAGAGGGTGGGAAGAATCCGGATTCAGCCATTCGGCAAACTGTTGCAGGTCGCGGCTGTAAGCCTCCACAGTGTTCCGGCTGCGGTTAAGCTCATAGCGGAGATATGTGAGGAATCCATCGAACATTGATAGGGAAGTGGGGATATAAGCGAAATGATAAATACAAAGGTTCGATGCAGTCATTGAAGAATGTCTGCATCGAACCCTGATATTGTCCGGATGAAAAGGAGGCTTCTTACTGCTCAGCCTGACGAAGCTGCTGAACGTAAACTGCCTTGATCATCTTCTTGCGGTTGGTCACAGAGGGCTTCTCGAAAGCCTGGCGGCTGCGGAGCTCTTTTACGATGCCGGTTCTTTCGAATTTACGTTTGAACTTCTTCAAGGCCTTCTCAATGTTTTCGCCTTCTTTTACAGGTACGATAATCATGCTTTGTTTATTATTTTTGGTTTTTAATTCTAAGTCATGAACCGTCCGGCCGGTGATAAATTCCGACCATCTGGCACAGCTTTCAGCAGGACATAACGCCTCCTATGGCTGCTAAACGGTTGCAAAATTACTCAATCTTCTGATTATGACCAAATTTTTTTGAAATATTTTGAAGGGAACGGAGGATTTTCCGCCTCCGCTCCCTTCAAGGAATGATTTTGTCGGACGAAGCTAAGACGCTTTATTTTAATCGGAGTCGCTTGGATTTAATATTTTTAATATTTATAGTGCTCGGCCTCCTCACCTTCGGTATACCAGCGGGAATACATCAGGTAATTACGTGCGATCTTCTCATTCATCTCCTTTGCCTTCTCGGGCTCAACCATCTTAATGAACTTCGCCGGCGAGCCAGCCCATAGTTCATGCGCACCAATCTTTGTGCGGCTCAACACTACCGATCCGGCAGCTACCAATGCTCCTTCTCCTACCTCGGCATCATCCATCACTACGGCCCCCATACCGATGAGGGCGTAATCACGGATATGAGCTCCATGGATCACTACATTATGACCGATCGAGACATTATCCCCGATTTCGATGGTGGATTTCTGATAGAGAGTGTGGAGCACACTGCCATCCTGAATATTTACACAATTTCCGATACGGATGGAATTGACATCTCCGCGCAATACGGTGCCGAACCATACGCTGCAGTCGTCGCCCATCACCACATCGCCTATGATCGCTGCATTATCGGCAAGAAAACAATCTTTGCCGATTTTAGGTGTGAAACCTCTTACTGATCTAATGATAGCCATTACTTAACTTTATTAAATGGAAGATCAAAGGGGAAGGGTCTTTTCAGCGAGCCATTTCTGCTCCTCCGGTTCGAGGAGAGGTGAGAGAGCTGCATACACTTCCTTATGATAATTATTCACCCAATTGATTTCCTCTTCAGTCATGATATCTTTCTGGAAGAGAGTCCGATCGAAGGGGAAGAGGGTCATCGGCTGGAATTTATAGAACGCACCGAATTCAGTGGTCATCGCCGGGACGGTAACGATAAGGTTTTCGCAACGGATGCCATAGCGTCCTTCAAGATAGAGACCGGGCTCATTGCTGGTGATCATCCCGGGTTCCAGAGGAGTGGGGTTATGGTTAAGACGGATATTCTGCGGCCCCTCATGGCAATTGATGAAGAAGCCTACGCCATGGCCAGTGCCGTGGTAATATGCCTTTCCTTCCTTCCAGAGGAACTGTCGGGCCAGCACATCAAGCTGATCACCACGTGTGCCCTGCGGGAAGATGGCATTAGAGAGAGCTATATGGCCTTTCATCACGAGAGTGAAGTCATGAATCTGGTCGGCAGTAGGAGTTCCGAGTGCGATGGTACGCGTGATGTCAGTGGTGCCATAGACATACTGGCCACCGGAATCCACAAGCAACAGACCGTCGCCGACAATTGCAATATCAGTTTCTTCAGTGGCCTCATAATGAACAATCGCTCCATGAGCATTCCAACCAAGAATAGGAGCAAAACTTTCATCCACACAAGCCGGATCTGCAAGTCGCAGGGCACGTAGGCGTTTGCCGAGTTCCACCTCTGTGAGCTTACCTTCCGGATATTCCTTCTCCACCATCATGAAGAATCGTGTGAGGGCCACGCCATCTTTCTTCATTGCCGTTTCCAGATGCGATATCATAGTGGCATTTTTGATGCTCTTGAGCTTTGCAACTCCGGCTCCTCCGAATACAGGCGTGCATCCGATATGGTCGTATAGACCACGCGCGGTCTTCATCGGGTCGATAAGTAGGCGCGTCTCTTTAGGTAGGGCAGCAGCGAAATCAAGAATGGAATCATAGGGTTGAACCTCAAAATGATATTTATCAAGATGCTTTTGAACTTCCTCCGTGATTTTCTCCTTATCGATGAAGAGTACCCGGCGATCGGCATCCAGATATAAGTAAGCCACAAAAATTGGGGAGAATGCGATATCGTTGGCTGTACGCAGATTAGTGACCCATGCGATATCATCAAGAGAGGAGAGCATCACGGCATTTGCAAGTTCACCTTTCACCTGCTCCATCACGGCCTCGACTTTGCTATCCACTGTCTGTCCCACGATTTCTTCATCATGGACAAACAGCTTGTTCTTGGGACGCTCCGGACGGTCGGGATAGATATAGTCAAACTGAGGGAAATTATCGACAAACTTTATTCCGTTATCGTTAAGTTCCTGTTCGAGGCGCTGGGCATAGCTGACTGAGAAGGTCATACCATCAATTGCCAGTGTCTGTCCGGCATTGAGATGTTCAGTGACCCAATCGATAAGGTCAACGGCGTCGGGGCCATCCTCCTTCATCATCTGAAAACCGGTGTCTTTCAGTTGCATTTCAGCCTGAATGAAATAGCGGGAATCGGTCCAACAATAGGCCTGATCAGCGAGCACCACAGCAGTTCCGTTAGTGCCGTTGCCGGATTCAAACCCGGTGAGCCATTCTCGACCGCGCCAATGCATGGGTGGAAGCTCACTCTGATGAGGGTCGGTGCCGGAGATAATCACAGCATCGATTCCCTTATCTTTCATCACCTTGCGTAGAGCCTCAAGGTATTCGAAATTTTTCTTTGCCATTATCTTGTAAGATTTGTATTTCGGGATTGGTTGGTATCGATTAATATTCGTAAATAAGTTTAGACAACTTCACTACTTACCTACGACAAATATAGTAAAATTTGCCGGATGAGGAATCAGGAATGAGGCCCTAAATTGTGTTAATATAAAAGTTTAATTATTAAGGGATGAAAGCATGGCCGACATAAGGAATTTTTATTATATTTGCCAAGATTAAGAGGTCGGATTCAGATACTTATTGACGAAAAATCATAGATGAAATAGAAAAATCATAGATGAAATATATGAGAGGACTTTTAATAGCAGCTCTTTTAGGAGCAGGGGCTACATGTATGGCTCAACCACCTATACAGAAGGCGGAGCGAGGGGTGGTGCAACGACTGTCAGTGGTGTCGCCCGAACTGCAGGATACTATTCCGGTGGATGTCTGGTTGCCGCAGAATTATGATGTTACAAGGAAATATCCGGTGCTTTATATGCACGATGGCCAGAATCTCTATGATGCCGAAACCACATGGAATCATCAATCATGGGAAATGGATCGTGCGTGTGATTCATTGGTGTCAGCAGGAGCCATGCAGCCTGTAATTGTGGTCGGCATACATTCAGATCCGGCAAAGCGGGTGGGACAGCTGATGCCTCAGAAAGCTGTGGAGCGTGCCGACATTAACAAAATGCTTGAGGAAGTAAAAATGAAAGGCGAACCAATTAAGGGTGATGCCTATGCAGCTTTCGTGGTCAATACGCTCAAGCCGACAATCGACTCGAAATATCAGACCCTGACAGATAGAGAGCATACTGCCGTAATGGGATCCAGTATGGGTGGTCTGATGTCGCTTTATCTTATTTGTGAATATCCGGAGGTGTTCGGAGGAGCAGGATGTCTTTCCACACATTGGTATGGGTCGCTCCCTATCGAGAATGAATTTGGTGGGGCAATGATAGAATACGTAAAAGACAAGTTACCCGACCCAACCACTCATCGTATTTACTTCGATCATGGCACATCGACGATTGATGCCTATTACGGCCCATGGGAGACTCGCGCATTGCTGGAGGCTCAGAACCGGGGCTACATATATGGAAAGAATCTTGATAGCTATATCGACTACGGTGCGTCGCATACGGAGAGTGCATGGTCAGCACGGGTGGACCGTCCCCTGCGCTTCCTGTTCCCTCCGTTGAAGTAACTGTAATAGGAGTGTTAAAATTTTGGTATATATCCGAATACTTATTAATTTTGTAAAAGTCTGCTTCCTTTGTAGGAAGTAGGCTTTTCTAACCTAAAAATCAATGTTTATGAAGAAACTTTTACTTTCCCTCGGGCTTCTCGCAGGCGTAATGGGCGCTAATGCAGAGGTCAAGACTGTAGTGTACGACTTTGCAAACAATACTTATGGTCTTACACGCGAATCAGACAATGCCGCAGGTTATATTGAGAACGGTACAAAACTGACAGAGAACGATGGTACCGCCGTGACACTTGTAAAGGATGCGGAGAAAAATGGCTGGCGCCTCTGGACAGATGGACTCCGCGTGTATAAGAATAGCAATGCCGGTGTGAAGATTTCCACTACCACCGGAAAAATTACCAAGGTAGCTTTCGATATGGCCAAGGATAAGGTGATTTCTGCTGTTAATGGTACAACAGTGTCGGGCAAAAGCTTTACATTTACTGCTGATGCCAAAGATCTCGATCTGACATTTAATGTCTCCAACAATGGTGCAATCGCCTCGATGACCCTGACAATTGATACAGATGGTACCGGTGGTGGCGGTGGCGAGACCCCTGACGTGCCCGATACACCCACTGAGGTGAAGTCGGTCAGAGAGACAATCGCTCTGACAGATGGCACAGAGTTTATTGTAGGTTATCCTCTGACAATCGCCTTTATGAACTACAGCAATATCTTTGCAGTAGACGCTGCCGGCGATTTCATCCAGGTATATGCTAAGGGGAACACCTATAAAACCAATGACGTGATTCCGGCAGGTTGGACAGGTACATACAAACTCTATAGCGGAACCACTCCTGAGATAGAACCCGTCGGATCAATGCCTGAATCGACTGAGACTAAGGAATACACTCCGAAAGTGGTGAAGGCTGCTGATATCACAGTGGCGATGGTAAACAGCGTTATCGCAGTCAAAGATGTGGTCCTCACGGAGGCATCTCCCGCTACTAAGGATAACTTTACCGGAACAAGTGAAGGCGTATCGCTCACATTGCGTAATAACTATGCTCTTGAGTCAGTGGCTGCCGGCACTTACAACATGACACTCCTCGTGAATGTGTACAAAGGTGACTTACAGCTTTATGTGATCAACTACGATGCAAAAATCACAGAATCCGGTGTAGCTGCAATCGAAGCTGAGAATGGAGAGGCAGAATTCTTCAATCTTCAGGGTATGAAGGTGGCTAAGCCGGAGAATGGCCTCTATATCAAGGTTCAGAACGGTAAGGCTTCTAAAGTACTGGTGAAGTAAGTTAACTTATGTAGCAGTATCATCTCCTATATTAGCTCCGGGAAGGCTGTTCCGCCTTCCCGGAGCTTTGTATTATTTGGTAAAATCTGAATGTAGAATCATTAAATTCAGAGAAATATAGAATCATTAAATTCAGAGAATGGAGGATGCAAATAGGGCTAAGACTATAAAAATAGGGTGCATCCAACTGATTTTTTTGAATTTTCACGAATAAAAATGAAAATATCGTATTGCAGAATCATTTATTTTAACTAATTTTGCAGTGTCATAACTGCAGTATAGCCGGACCCATAAAATTGAATATGAGAATTTTCAGATTCAATGGTCTGGAAAGAATCGAAAGAAGTATACCCGGTTATGATCAAACTGTGAGGCGTTGCCTAAGAACGACTCACATGATTAACACAAAAACTAAAGTGTTAGTATTATAGAGATGGCAAGTCAAATAATCTTTAAGAAGTAATAGTGATATAAAATTTGTAAGTTAGTGGTTTAGTAGGATTATGGCCGACTTGTGAAAGCCGACGGAATCTAAAAAATCACAAGGCGGCACGTGATTGTGAAATCATGTGCCGTCATGTTTTTCTCTCCAATTTCACACTCTCTCCTATAAATTGAGTAAATTTGCATTATTAAAATGGGCCTTGATTATACAGATACAGACGATTGACCTAATATGAACGAAAAGATAACCACATATTCAAATAATTCAATATCGTCTCTCAGAGTAATATATCCTATATCGGACGTACTTAAAAGGATTATCTTGCGGGTATGGCTTATGGTGTTTATCGCTCTGTGTGCCGGTATGAGCCTGAACGCTCAGGAAAGAGAGTCCGATAAAGCCCTTGTCTTAGAGTTTTCCGACAATACGTCTGAGTATATTCTCCTTTCATCCACCAATCATATAGGATATGATGGACAGCAGCTGACTATTACCACAGCATATGCCACATACTCTTTTATTCCTGACGAAATAATAGGATTTAAATTCGATACCGTCTGGCCCACATCATTGAATGACGCAAAGGGAATGGAGCCATTGATTAGAATTTTAGATAATGGAGTGGAGATTATACCCGTAGACGGGGAAAAAGAACTCGTCACCATATATGATCTTCAGGGGGATAAGATATGGGAAAGTTTGGTAACGGTGCCTATGATACTGTCAGGAGAGATTATAGGCTCCGGATTGCGTATTCTGACCATAAACGGAAGGTCGGTAATAAAAATGGAAATAAAATGAAACCAATGATGCTACGCTTTATTATCAGGATAGCGGTCGTAGTAATAGGAATCACCATTTCATCTTGTTTTCATTATGTGCATGCTGAATCCGTAGAACCCCTATTCCTAAATGTATACAGGGCCACAGAAAGCGGGCGCGTAGAAATGTTGCAGAGCCGAATCGAAAGAGATTCGGCCATAGCTATCTCAAAGCGTGATAATCGGATGATGTTGGAGTTATATGACTGGACATCCGGCGAACACTCCATTCCTGTGGATTCCGTTCTCTATTGCGCACATCGCACTCTCTCCTTACCGGCTGTGAAGGTATGGCTTGACGATTATCCGGAAGCCACCACACTATGGGAAAAGGACCTTTATCTGAATGCACGGATTTGTATTGAGGGAAACGGCATGGTGGAATCGTTGGATACAATGGCCCTTAGTGTGAAAGGGAGGGGAAATTCCACATGGCAGATGCCAAAGAAGCCGATGCGACTCAAATTTGCCAAGAAGACTTCCATCGCCGGAATGAAGAAAGCAAAGAATTTTGTGCTTCTCAATAATTATGTGGATCCGACGCTGATGAAGAATGTGACGGCAATGTGGTTGGCCGAACGTCTGGGAGTCCCTTATGCCAATAAGATGGTGGCTTGCCATCTCTTCCTTAATGACCATTACCTCGGAGCCTATACTCTGACACATAAAGTAGGCCTTAATTCCGGGAGTGTCAGTGAGATTGATGAAAGCAAAGGAGTGCTTCTGGAACTCAGTACGGAATTTGATGAGAAATATAAATTCCGGTCCATGTATACTGATCAGCCCGTAATGATAAAGGATCCGGACCTTGACGAGATAGCTGCTGAATCCCCTGATAGTATCACGCCCGATCAACTCCTCGATATATGGCGCCATGACTTCAACCGCGCCGAACAACTCGCAATGCAAAATCGCGGAGAGGAGGCCTTTGATGTGGAAAGTGTGGTGAGTTACATCATGCTTTTCGATATTTGTGGAAATGAAGAGATCGGATACCCTAAAAGTCTGTATCTTCATAAAGAGGCTCCGGGAGATTCCGTGAAATATTATCTCGGTCCGGCGTGGGATTTTGATGTGGCCTTCTCATGCCCCCAACGGCCTCTATGGCTCACACCATGGTTGTCGCGACTAAGAGATACACCAGGTATTCATGCAAGATATGTGGAACGTTTAAAAGAGTTTGTCAATGATACCTATCCCGAACTTCTTCGCTTCATCAACCAATATTCGGAAATGATCACCACAGCATCCGAACTTAATGCTAACCGTTGGCCCGAAGAGTATAAATTCGGGGGCTGGGCCGATGTAAGCCCATCGTATCCCTCCGATGGTCATGTATCACGCCTGAAGGAATGGATTAACCGGCGGGTAGAGTTTCTGAGCTGGTATTATGGAATAACCCCACCTCCAGGCCCGGACCGCGATTAAAGGCGCGCATTAAGAGTCAGGATTGATTTAAATGAATCATTTCACTTGCATATGAATGCATAAATAATTATTTTTGCACAAAATCCCCAATAGTGAGCGTTTCGGTGCGGAGAAAAGCTTGCTCCTAAATAAAATCATTCCCCGGCGCAACGGCTTCAGATTCCGGTAGCCGCCGGAATTCGAAATCGTAACCACATCATGAATATACTTCGTGACATTGTCTTATTCGATACAGAGGATACCTACGAGAATCTCCTTCCCCTGAGCTATACACGCCCGATAGCTGATTTCCGGATAGGAATTGACACTATCCGCCAGAAATGGGAAGCATTCCTTCCGGGAAATTACCAGTATCTTCCGGTAGCATATCTGCGCGAAAAATTCGGAACGGAGACCTGTAATGACCGACATGTACTTCATATAGCCGGAAACATTGTTCCTAACCGAGAGATTGTAGAGACCGTCAGTGCTCTTAAAGTGGGAGAATCAGTTCGTGATGAGAATGGTCTTGTAGCCGCCTACTGCCGATTATCCGAACTCCCGGAGTTTATATCCGAGGCCAAAACCGGTAATAGGGGAGGGGAGATTGAGACTACAGGCCGCAGACTCAATTACGTCTTTGATATCTTCCTCCTGAACGGTACGGTAATCAAGGAAGACTTTGCCAGAATCACGGCCGGACGCAAATCTGCACCGTTATCCCAAACTGTCACCATTATCGGAAACGCCGAAGACGCCGAAGGAACACCGATGGTATTCATTGAGGAGGGAGCATCAGTAGAAGGAGCTATCCTGAATGTAAAGAACGGCCCGATCTATATCGGTCGGGAAGCTGAAGTATGGGAAGGGAGTTGTCTGCGTGGCCCGCTTGCCTTATGCGGAAACGCAAAAATAAGAATGGGAGCGAAGATTTACGGATCGACCACGATCGGCCCCTATTGTAAGGTTGGCGGAGAGATGGATAATGTGGTATTGTTCGGCTATAGCAACAAAGCACACGACGGTTATCTTGGGAATGCCGTAATAGGAGAATGGTGTAATCTCGGAGCGGGCACAAATGCCTCGAATCTCAAGAACGACTATGCCAAGATACGTATCTGGAATTATGCGACACGTCGGTTTATGCGCACCGATCTTCAATTCTGCGGCCTCATCATGGGCGATCATTCCAAAGCCGGGGTTAATGTAATGTTCAATACGGCCACGGTAGTGGGAGTGGGAGTAAATATCCATGGAGCAGGATTTCCGCGGGTATTTGTACCGAGTTTCAGTGAAGGATCATCCGAAGCCGGATTTACCAACGTCTCGATTGATAAATTCATGACCACGGCGAGCCGTGTCATGAGCAGGCGTGGCCTTGAGCTCACTGACCTCGACCGACGCATATGCGAATATATCTATGAATCGGCTCAGCGGTTCAAAGGAAGCAGATAGAAGCTTACCTGCCATAAAGGGATTGTATCAGAAAAAGTCAACAACCGAAAACAAGCATAAAAAATACTTAAAAGGTTGTGTAAATCCCTCATTTTTAGTATCTTTGCATAAAATTTAGACGCAATAATAAGCTGATGGCTGCCTAAGTGATTGATACTTAATTGCTTAGTAGCCATTGGAGTGTGTAGCGCCGAAATAAACAAAGCGCGAAATAACTATCAAATAAATTAAAGAGAAAGAATGCCTACTATTCAGCAATTAGTAAGAAAGGGCCGCTCGGTTCTCAAAGACAAGAGCAAGTCGCCTGCTCTGGATTCATGTCCTCAGCGTCGTGGCGTTTGCGTTCGTGTCTACACCACAACGCCTAAGAAGCCTAACTCGGCAATGCGTAAGGTAGCACGTGTACGTCTGACCAACGGTAAGGAAGTGAACAGCTACATTCCGGGAGAAGGACACAACCTCCAGGAGCACTCGATCGTGATGGTACGTGGTGGTCGTGTGAAAGACCTTCCCGGTGTACGTTATCACATCGTACGTGGTACACTCGATACCGCCGGTGTGCAGGGCCGTACTCAGCGTCGTTCCAAATACGGAGCAAAGCGTCCTAAGGCAGCCAAGAAATAATTGACAGCCTCTTACAAACAATTAAATCCAAACATTCGTTTTTGATTTATTGGATGGCTATGGTTGAGTAAACTCCGCAAGAGAGCAGAGTTGAAGATTGCAAAAGCAGCCAAAAACAAAAACATTAAACATCTTACAATGAGAAAGCAGAAACCTAAGAAACGGGTTGTACTTCCGGACCCTGTTTTTCATGACGTCAGAGTAACAAAATTCGTTAATCATCTGATGTATGACGGCAAGAAGAACACGGCCTTCACTATTTTCTACACTGCACTTGAGACTGTGAAGTCAAAGATGCCTAACGAAGAGAAAAGTGCCCTGGAGATCTGGAAGAAAGCGCTTGAGAATGTAACTCCCCAGGTTGAGGTTAAGTCACGCCGTGTAGGCGGTGCAACCTTCCAGGTGCCGACTGAGATCCGTGCCGACCGCAAGGAGTCAATATCAATGAAGAACCTGATCATCTTTGCCCGTAAACGTGGCGGTAAGACAATGGCCGACAAACTCGCAGCCGAAATCGTCGATGCATTTAATGATCAGGGTGGTGCTTACAAGAGAAAAGAAGATATGCACCGTATGGCAGAGGCCAACCGCGCTTTCGCACACTTCAGATTTTAATATTGCATAAACAATGGCAAAACACGACGAACTCAAATATACCCGCAACATCGGTATCATGGCTCACATCGATGCCGGTAAAACCACCACTTCAGAACGTATCCTTTTCTATACCGGTCTGACTCATAAGATCGGTGAGGTTCATGATGGTGCTGCTACCATGGACTGGATGGAGCAGGAGCAGGAGCGCGGTATTACCATCACTTCCGCCGCTACCACCACTTTCTGGAGATACGACGGTGAGAAATATAAAATCAACCTTATCGACACTCCGGGACACGTTGACTTCACTGTTGAGGTAGAACGTTCACTCCGTATCCTCGATGGCGCTGTGGCTACATTCTGCGCCGTTGGCGGTGTGGAGCCTCAGTCAGAGACTGTATGGCGTCAGGCCGATAAGTATAATGTTCCCCGTATCGGTTATGTCAACAAGATGGACCGTTCCGGCGCCAACTTCTTCGAGGTTGTCCGTCAGGTTCGTGAGATCCTTGGTGCCAACCCTCTTCCGATCCAGGTGCCCATCGGCTCCGAGGAGACTTTCAAGGGTGTTGTCGATCTCGTGACTATGAAGGCTATATTCTGGCATGACGAGACTATGGGTGCCGAGTACTCTGTTGAGGAAATTCCCGCTAACCTTCAGGCTGAGTGTGATGAATACCGCGATAAGATGCTCGAGACTCTTGCAGAGCTCGATGAGGCTCTCATGGAGAAATATTTCGACGATCCTTCCACAATCACTGAAGACGAGATCCGTAAGGCTATCCGTAAGGGAACGCTCGCAATGCAGATCAACCCGATGCTCTGCGGTTCATCGTTCAAGAACAAGGGCGTTCAGACACTTCTCGATGCAGTCTGCGCTTATCTCCCTTCTCCGCTTGATTCAGGCGCAGTGGAGGGTACAGCTCCCGGTACCGATGAGATCGAGACCCGCGAACCGAGCCCCGAGGCTCCAATGTCGGCTCTTGCATTCAAGATCGCCACTGACCCCTATGTTGGCCGTCTTTGCTTCTTCCGCGTATATTCCGGTGAGATCCCCGCAGGTAGCTATGTGCTCAACAGCCGTTCAGGTAAGAAGGAGCGTATCAGCCGTCTGTTCCAGATGCACTCCAATAAGCAGAACCCGATGGAGAAGATCGGTTGCGGTGATATCGGTGCAGGCGTAGGCTTCAAGGATATCCGTACCGGTGATACTCTTTGCGATGAGAACAATCCTATCGTTCTCGAGGCTATGGAGTTCCCCGATCCTGTAATCGGTATTGCGGTAGAGCCTAAGACTCAGAAAGACCTCGATAAGCTCGGTGTTGGTCTTCAGAAACTTGCTGAAGAGGATCCGACATTCCGCGTAGAGACAAATGAGGAGACCGGTCAGACCGTAATCAGCGGTATGGGTGAGCTTCACCTTGATATCATCATCGACCGTCTGCGTCGTGAGTTCAAGGTAGAATGTAACCAGGGCCGTCCTCAGGTAACATATAAGGAGGCTATCACTAAGCCCGTAGAGCTTCGCGAGACCTTCAAGAAGCAGACCGGTGGTCGTGGTAAGTTTGCCGACATCATCGTTCGTATGGAGCCGGTAGACGAAGGCTTCGAGGGATCACTCCAGTTCGTTGATGAGGTTAAGGGTGGTAACGTACCTAAGGAATACATTCCTTCCGTACAGAAGGGTTTCCAGACTGCCATGAAGAATGGTGTTCTTGCAGGATATCCTGTAGAACAGCTCAAGGTTACACTGCTTGATGGTAGCTTCCACCCCGTTGACTCCGACCAGCTGTCGTTTGAGCTCTGTGCAATTCAGGCATTCAAGAAGGGTAGCGAGAAGGCAGGTCCTACACTGCTCGAGCCCATCATGAAGATCGAGGTAGTAACTCCGGAGGAATCCATGGGTGATGTGATCGGCGACCTTAACAAGCGTCGTGGTCAGGTAGAAGGCATGGAGACAAGCCGCAGTGGCGCACGTATCGTGAAAGCGAAGGCTCCTCTTGCCGAGATGTTCGGTTACGTAACAGCACTCCGTACCATCACTTCCGGTCGCGCTACATCTACAATGAGCTTCGATCATTACGCAGAGGTAAGCAACTCGATTGCAAAGAACGTCCTTACGGAATGCAACGGCCGTGTGGATCTTTTGAAATAAATTCAAGTCAGAACAACATATGAGCCAGAAAATCAGAATCAAACTCAAATCTTACGATCACAACCTCGTTGACAAGTCGGCAGAGAAGATCGTCAAGACTGTGAAGGCAACAGGCGCAGTAGTAAGCGGTCCGATTCCCCTTCCTACCCACAAGCGTATCTTCACAGTAAACCGCTCGACCTTCGTCAACAAGAAGAGCCGTGAGCAGTTCGAACTTTCGAGCTATCAGCGTCTGATCGACATCTACAGCAGCACAAGCAAGACTGTGGACGCGCTGATGAAACTCGAGCTTCCCAGCGGTGTAGACGTATCCATCAAGGTTTAATCGTACGGATCTGAAAAGATAAAGCAAACATACAAAATGCGGCCGGCCCGCGTGTCGGCCGCACTCCCATACAATCCACAAAAGTAAAAAGAAATGCCAGGATTATTAGGAAAGAAAATCGGAATGACATCCGTTTTCAGTGCCGACGGAAAAAATGTTCCGTGCACTGTTATCGAAGTAGGTCCTTGTGTTGTTACTCAGGTAAAGACAGTTGAGACCGATGGCTACGAGGCAGTTCAGGTGGGCTTCCAGGAGAAGAGCGAAAAGCACCTCAACAAGCCTATGGCAGGTCACTTCAAGAAAGCCGGGGTAGCACCTCAGAGACACTTGGCCGAGTTCAAATCGTTTGCAACGCTTCCTGCGTTGGGCGACACGCTGACTGTGGACCTTTTCCAGGAGGGTGGTTTTGTCGATGTAGTCGGCACCAGCAAGGGTAAAGGCTTCCAGGGTGTAGTAAAGCGTCACGGTTTCGGTGGCGTCGGTCAGAAGACACACGGTCAGCATAACCGTCTTCGTGCACCGGGTTCAATCGGCGCATGTTCATATCCCGCGAAGGTATTCAAGGGTCTGCGCATGGCCGGCCAGATGGGCAACGAGCGCGTAACGGTTCAAAACCTTCAGGTGATCAAGATTATCCCTGAGCACAATTTGTTAATGATCAAGGGTTCTGTTCCTGGTCACAAAGGTTCAATTGTTTTAGTTGAGAAATAAGAATGGAAGTAGCAGTATACAACATCAAAGGTGAAGACACCGGACGCAAGATCACTCTCAACGACGAGGTGTTCGCACGCGATTTGAATGAAGGCAATGCTGAGCATACTCTGTATCTCGACATCAAACAGTATCTTGGCAACCAGCGTCAGGGCACACACAAGAGCAAGGAGCGTAGCGAGGTTTCGGGTTCGACCCGCAAGCTTGGTCGTCAGAAGGGTGGCGGCGGCGCACGTCGTGGTGATATCAATTCTCCGCTTCTGCGTGGTGGTGGCACAGTATTTGGTCCCCGTCCCCGTGACTATCGTTCCAAACTCAATAAGAAAGTAAAGGCACTTGCACGCAAGATCGCACTTACTTCCAAGGCTCAGGAGAAACAGATCATCGTAGTCGAGAATTTCACTTTCGACGCTCCGAAGACCAAGGATTACATGAATCTTGCCAAAGGCTTCAAGCTCGAGGACAAGAAGGTGCTTCTGGTTTTCGCAGGAGTTGATGAGAATGTACTTCTTTCAGTACGCAACGTGCCTAATGCAATGATGGCACAGGCCACTGACCTTAACGCATTCTCCGTGCTCAACAACGACGCCATGATCCTTACCGAGGACAGCGTGGCCATAATCAATGATTTTAAATAAAGGAGACATAAGATATGGATATCCAGATCAAACCGTTAGTAACAGAGAAGGCCACCGCCTATAGCGAGAAGCAGAACTGCTACACATTCGCAGTGTCTCCCGAGGCCAATAAGTTTCAGATTAAGGATATAATCGAGAAGCTTTACAATGTGCGCGTTGAGAAAGTGAACACAGCTAACTACGCAGGCAAGCGCAAACAGCGCTACACTAAGGGCGGCCTGATCAAAGGTCAGCGTCCTGCCTTCAAGAAAGCCTATGTAACAGTAGCTGAAGGACAGACAATCGACTACTATAGCAATATTTAAAAATAATGGCAGTAAGAAAATTCAAGCCCACAACGCCTGGGCAAAGACACAAGGTTATTGGTGTGTTCAAAGACACAATCACTGCTACCACACCAGAAAAGTCTCTTACAGTCGGCAAGCGTTCGACAGGCGGTCGTAACTCATCGGGTCATCTTTCGACTCGTTATCGTGGCGGCGGTCATAAGAGAAAATTGCGTCTCATCGACTTCAAGAGAACAAACGACGGGGTTCCCGCAACAGTGAAGAGCATCGAGTATGATCCTAACCGTTCGGCACGCATCGCCCTGTTGTACTATAAAGACGGATCAAAGTCCTACATCATCGCCCCCAATGGTCTTGAGGTAGGTATGGAGCTTCTCAGCGGACCCGATGCAGCCCCCGAGGTCGGCAACACACTTCCGCTTGCGAATATCCCCGTCGGTACATTGATCCATTGTATCGAACTTCGTCCGGGTCAGGGTGCGAGCATGGCTCGTTCCGCCGGCACGTTCGCTCAGCTTACATCGCGTGAGGGAGATTACGCGATTATCAAATTACCTTCAGGTGAAACCCGTAAGGTGCTTCTTTCTTGCCGTGCGACTGTAGGTGTGGTTGGCAACTCCGACCATGCACTTGAATCAAGCGGTAAGGCAGGCCGCAGCCGCTGGCTGGGTCGTCGCCCCCACAACCGTGGTGTGGTAATGAACCCTGTCGATCACCCGATGGGTGGTGGTGAAGGCCGTCAGTCAGGTGGTCATCCCCGTAGCCGTACAGGTCTTTATGCTAAGGGCTTGAAGACTCGTTCGCCGAAGAAGCATTCTTCGAAGTACATCATTGAAAGAAGAAAGAAGTAATTTGATAAAATAAGACAAGTATGAGTCGTTCGCTTAAAAAAGGACCATTTATCAGCGTAAAGCTTGAGAAGAAAGTGGCTGCGATGGAGGAGAGCGGTAAGAAGAACGTCATCAAGACGTGGAGCCGCGCCTCAATGATCTCTCCCGACTTCGTGGGACATACTTTCGCCGTACACAACGGCAATAAGTTTATCCCCGTATATGTTACGGAGAACATGGTAGGTCACAAGCTCGGCGAGTTTGCTCCGACACGCACATTCCGCGGTCATGGCGGCAACAAGAAGAAATAATGGCCCGAAAGGTTAATCAAAGAAAAAAATAAGCAAACATACAATGGGTTTAAGAAAAAGACAATATGCCGACGGGCTTAAGGCGGAGAAGAAGACCGAATACTTCGCAAAGCTCCGCAATGTGCCTTCGTCTCCCCGCAAGATGCGTCTCGTTGTGGACATGATCCGCGGTCAGGAGGTGTTCAAAGCGCTCGGTATCCTGAAGTTCTCCAACAAGGAGGCTTCTAATAAGGTTGACAAGCTGCTCCGTTCTGCAATTGCAAACTATGAGCAGAAGACCGGCCGTAAGGCTGAGGCTAATGAGCTTTATGTAAAGACAGTTTTCGTGGACTGCGCTCCTATGCTTAAGCGTCTTCGTCCCGCCCCGCAGGGTCGTGGCTATCGCATCCGCAAGCGTTCTAACCATGTGACTATCTATGTCGATACAATCAATAAAGAAAACGCATAATTTGTAAAGATGGGACAGAAAGTAAATCCAATCAGTAACCGTCTTGGAGTGATCCGTGGTTGGGACTCCAATTGGTACGGCGGGAAGAAATACGGTGAGACCCTCCTTGAGGATTCCAAGATCCGTAAGTATCTCCGCACTCGTCTTGCAAAGGCAAGCGTTTCGAGAATCATCATCGAGCGTACGCTCAAGATGGCAACCGTGACAATCTGCACCTCACGCCCCGGTATGATTATCGGTAAAGGCGGTAAGGATGTGGATGCCTTGAAGGAAGAGCTCAAGAAGCTCACCGACAAGGAGGTACAGATCAACATTCATGAGATCAAACGTCCGGAGCTCGATGCTGAGATTGTAGCAACAAACATCGCTCGTCAGATTGAGAACAAGGTAGCTTACCGTCGTGCCGTAAAGATGGCAATCGCATCCACAATGCGTATGGGCGCCGAGGGTATCAAGGTTCAGGTAAGCGGCCGTCTGAATGGTGCTGAAATGGCTCGTTCAGAGATGTTCAAGGAAGGTCGTACTCCGCTCCACACACTCCGTGCTGATATCGATTATGCATTGGTAGAGGCTCTCACCAAGGTTGGTATCATCGGTATCAAGGTATGGATCTGCCGTGGAGAGATCTATGGCAAGAAGGAGCTCACTCCCTCTTACGCAATCGGTCAGAAGGAGACAGGTCGTCCCCAGGGCGGTCGTAAGGGCGGCTTCCGCAATAAGAAAAACAACAACCGCTAAACACCAGCTTAGAACATGTTACAGCCAAAGAAAACAAGATATCGCCGTTCGCAGAAGGGCCGCATGAAAGGTGAGGCTCAGCGCGGCAATCAGCTTGCCTTCGGATCATTCGGCATCAAGACTCTGGATTCGAAATGGATCACCGGCCGTCAGATCGAGGCTGCCCGTATCGCCGTGACTCGCTACATGCAGCGTCAGGGTCAGATCTGGATCCGCATTTTCCCGGATAAGCCGATCACCAAGAAGCCTGCTGAGGTGCGAATGGGTAAAGGTAAAGGTAATCCCGAAGGATTCGTGGCGCCTGTCACTCCGGGCCGCATCCTTATCGAGGTAGAAGGTGTTCCTTACGATGTAGCCAAAGAGGCACTTCGTCTGGCCGCCCAGAAACTTCCGGTGATCACAAAGTTTGTGGTTCGCCGCGATTACGATCCCACACAGAACGTATAAAATCGAGATAGCCGCCGCGCCGTTGCGGTGTGGCGGCTGCCTCCCATCCATACAATAGAATGAAAAAGGAAGAAATCAAGGAATTAAGCATTCAGGAATTGACAGCACGCATAGAGGCTGCAGAGAAGGCTTATCGTGAATTGAAAGTAGCGCACGCGATATCTCCCGTCAGCAATCCCGCTCAGATCACAAAGGATCGTCGCGAGATCGCGCGTCTGAAGACAGTGTTGCGCCAGAAGGAGATAGCTGAAGCTGCCTCCAAGTAAGTAATCCCCAAACAGTTTTTTAGAAATGGAAAAAAGACATTTGAGAAAAGAGAGAATCGGGGTAGTTTCCAGCAACAAGTGCGACAAGACGATCACAGTAGAGATCAAGTGGAAGGAGAAGCACCCTATTTATGGAAAATTTGTCAACAAGACAAAGAAGTACCATGCTCACGATGAGAACAATGAGTGTTCAGTAGGCGATACAGTCCGCCTGATGGAGACTCGTCCTCTGAGCAAGACCAAGAGATGGAGACTGGTAGAAATCATCGAAAAAGTTAAGTAATCATGATCCAGACAGAATCACGTTTGACAGTAGCGGACAACAGTGGTGCTAAGGAAGCACTCTGTATCCATGTGCTTGGCGGCACAGGCCGTCGTTATGCAAGTGTAGGCGACATCATCGTAGTGTCTGTGAAGAGCACTATCCCTTCTTCGGATGTAAAGAAAGGTACAGTATCAAAGGCTGTAGTAGTCCGCACAAAGAAGGAGATCCGTCGTCCCGACGGTAGCTATATCCGTTTCGATGATAATGCTTGCGTTCTTCTCAATAATGCAGGAGAGCTTCGCGGCACTCGTATCTTCGGGCCGGTTGCGCGTGAATTGCGTAACACTAACATGAAGATTGTGTCTCTTGCTCCTGAAGTACTTTAATCGTCAAAACAAACAAAGATGGCAAAATTTCATATAAAGAAAGGTGACATGGTCTATGTCAACGCCGGCGATGACAAAGGTAAGACAGGCCGTGTGCTGGAGGTGCAGGTGAAGAAAAGCCGTGCACTGGTGGAAGGCATCAATATGGTGTCTAAGAGCACCAAGCCGACAGCCAAGTATCCGCAGGGTGGCATCATCAAGATGGAGGCTCCCGTGCATATTTCAAATCTGAATGTGGTAGATCCCAAAACCGGCAAAGGCACTCGTATCGGTCGCCGTAAGGATGAGGCCGGCAAGACGGTTCGCTATTCTAAAAAATCAGGAGAGGAGATCAAATAATGGAGACTACACTTAGCAAACAGTATAAGGAAAAGATCATGCCTGAACTAAAGGAAGAGTTCAAGTATGACACCGTTATGGAGGTTCCCCGCCTGGAGAAGATTGTGATCAACCAGGGTCTTGGTGGTGCCACACAGGATAAGAAACTTATCGAGACAGCAATCAACGAGCTGACAGCAATCACAGGTCAGAAGGCTGTTCCGACACTTTCAAAGAAGGATATCGCAGCCTTCAAGCTTCGTAAGAAGATGCCGATTGGTGCGATGGTAACCCTTCGCAGAGAGAAGATGTATGAGTTTCTGGAGCGTCTGGTGAAGGTGGCTCTTCCCCGTATCCGTGACTTCAAGGGTATCAACAGCAAGCTTGATGGACGTGGAAACTACACACTTGGTATCACCGAGCAGATCATCTTCCCTGAGATCAATATCGATAACGTACCGAAGCTTCAGGGTATGAATATTACATTCGTAACCTCTGCCAAGAGCGACGAGGAAGGTTTCGCCCTCCTTAAGAAATTCGGTCTTCCCTTCAAAAACGAAAAATAAACACCATGGCAAAAGAATCAATGAAAGCCCGCGAGGCTAAGCGTCAGCGCATGGTGGCCAAGTATGCTGCGAAGAAGGCAGCGTTGAAGAAGGCCGCGCTTGCGGATGCCGATGGCAACATCGACTATGAGGCACTCACCAAGCTTCAGAAGCTTCCGAAGAATGCTTCTAAGGTGCGTCTTCACAACCGTTGTGAGATCACAGGCCGTCCGAAAGGTTATATGCGCCAGTTCGGTATCAGCCGTATTCAGTTCCGTGAGATGGCCTCTGCAGGTCTTATTCCGGGCGTAAAGAAGGCAAGCTGGTAAAAAATCAGCATCCGAACCAATAAAAAAGGGTATCAGAAGGGGGTAAGACCCACTTTTGATGCCCTTTCTAAAATTTTTTAAGGTTATTTCACCCCATTTTTCAAAAATAAGTGCTAACTTTGCAAAAGGTTATGGCTTATTGCGAAATCACGGGGTGATATTGCTTTATGGCCAGAGCCAAAAGAGAGTATTAAATATTGTTCGGTATTACTGAATCAATTTAACAAACAATCAAATGACTGATCCAATAGCAGACTATTTGACCAGACTGAGAAACGCCATCCATGCGGGACACCGTGTGGTTGAGGTTCCGTCTTCAAGAATGAAAAGGGAAATCACAAAGATCCTTTTCGACCAGGGCTACATTCTGAACTACAAATTTGAGGAAGGCCCCACCCCTCAGGGAACAATCAAGATTGCCCTTAAGTATGATCCGATCGACAAGGTGAACGCGATCAAGAATCTTCACCGTGTATCCCGACCGGGTCTTCGTCAGTATACAGGCTATAAAGATATGCCTCGTGTACTCAACGGTCTTGGCATTGCCATTCTGTCCACTTCACAGGGCGTGATGACCAACAAGGAAGCCAAAGAGCGCAAGATCGGCGGCGAAGTATTGTGTTACGTTTATTAATTGAAGGAGAGAATTTATGTCAAGAATAGGTAAAGCACCGATCGCCCTTCCTGCGGGCGTAACCGTAACGGTAAAAGACAATGTTGTGACAGTAAAGGGTCCCAAGGGAGAGCTGTCACAGGCAATCAATCCTGATTTGAATGTAGCGGTAGAGGATGGCCACGTTGTAGTGACCCGTCCGACAGACGACCGCGAGCACCGCGCACAGCACGGTCTCTATCGTGCGCTTATCCACAATATGGTGGTAGGTGTATCTGAGGGTTACAAGAAGGAGATGGAACTTGTAGGTGTAGGTTATCGTGCCACATCGACAGGTCAGGTTCTCGAGCTGGCACTTGGTTTTTCACATGCCATCTATATCAAACTTCCTAAAGAGATCAAGGTAGAGGCTAAGACAGAGCGTAACAAGAATCCGCTCATCATCCTGGAATCATACGACAAGCAGCTTCTCGGACAGGTATGCGCAAAGATCCGTAGCCTCCGTAAGCCTGAGCCTTACAAGGGTAAGGGTATCAAGTTTGTGGGCGAGATTATCCGTCGCAAATCAGGAAAGTCGGCTAATGCCAAATAATTAAATTAGGAAATTATGGTATCCAAGATAGCAAGAAGAAATAAGATAAAGACCCGCATCCGCGGGAAGATTTCCGGCACTGCTGCACGTCCCCGCATGAGCGTATTCCGCAGCAACAAGGGAATTTACGTACAGTTGATCGACGACCTGTCTGGTAAGACATTGGCGGCAGCATCGTCGAAAGGCCTCGAGGGCGGCACCAAATCAGAGGTAGCCGCTAAGGTAGGCGAAGTGATTGCAAAGAAGGCCCAGGAGGCAGGTATCGTAGAGGTTGTATTCGACCGTAACGGTTATCTCTTCCATGGCAGGGTTAAATCTCTGGCAGATGCAGCGCGTCAGGCCGGTCTTAAATTTTAAGTTATTATGGCAAAGAGAAATAACAGAGTTAAATCTACCAATGATTTGGAATTGAAAGACCGTCTGGTAGCAATCAACCGTGTAACAAAGGTTACAAAAGGTGGACGTGCTTTCAGCTTTGCAGCCATTGTAGTGGTTGGTAACGAAGATGGTGTAATCGGCTGGGGTCTTGGAAAGGCCAACGAGGTTCAGGCAGCAATCGCCAAGGGCGTTGAGACTGCAAAGAAGAATCTTATCAAGATTCCCGTACACAAGGGAACAATTCCCCACGAGGTTGAGGCTAAGTTCGGCGGTTCACGCATCTTCCTTAAGCCTGCCAGCGAGGGTACGGGAGTTAAGGCCGGTGGTGCGATGCGTGCCGTACTCGAGAGCGTAGGTATCACCGACGTACTTGCTAAGTCGAAAGGCTCCTCCAACCCCCACAACCTTGTAAAGGCAACAATTGCGGCTCTTGACGAGCTCCGCAGCCCGGCACAGGTGGCACAGAACCGCGGTGTGTCGGTAGAAAAAGTATTCACCGGAAAATAATCAGCGATGGCACAGATAAAGATCACTCAGACAAAGAGCCGTATCAACTGTCCGAAGGTACAGAAGCTCACACTTGATGCGCTCGGTCTTCATAAGATGAACCATTCCGTAATCAAGGAGGACACTCCCTCGGTGATGGGTATGGTGAAGAAAGTACATCATTTGGTAGAAGTGACAAAACTCTAAAGCGCACAGACAGAAATGGAATTACATAATTTGAAGCCGGCTCCCGGCAGCAATAAGAGCAATAAACGAGTAGGCCGCGGTACAGGATCGGGCTACGGCGGCACTTCAACCCGCGGTCACAAGGGTGCGAAGTCCCGTTCTGGCTATAGCCACAAGGTAGGTTTCGAAGGCGGTCAGATGCCTCTGCAGCGTCGAGTTCCGAAATTTGGCTTCCAGAATATCAATCGCGTAGAATATAAGGCGATCAACCTGGAGGCACTCGAGGCTCTTGCAGCAGCCAAGAATCTTACCAAGATTACAGTTGCGGATCTTCGCGATGCAGGTCTTGTATCGAAGAAGGCACTTGTAAAGGTCCTTGGTAATGGCGCCGTAACTCGTGCACTTGAAGTAGAGGCCAATGCCTTCTCCAAGAAAGCAGAGGAAGCCATCAAGGCAGCAGGTGGATCCGTAACTACAAAATAAAACTGACAAATGGGATTTACAAAAACGATAAAGAATATCTGGAGCGTTGAAGACCTCCGCAAGCGCATCGGCATAACGTTGCTGCTTGTGGTGATCTATCGCTTCGGGTGCTATGTGGTTCTTCCGGGAATTAATCCGGATGATCTTCTGGCGCTCAAGAACTTTACATCAGATGGTCTGATGCAGTTGCTCGACATGTTCTCGGGTGGTGCATTCTCCCAGGCCTCTATCTTTGCATTGGGTATTATGCCCTATATCACAGCATCGATTGTGATTCAGTTGTTGGGTATGGTGCTTCCTTCGTTCCAGAAGATGCAGAGAGAAGGGGAGAGCGGGCGTATGAAACTCAATCAGTATACCCGTTATCTGACAGTAGCGATTCTTGTGTTCCAGGGACCGGCCTATCTGATGAATCTACAGTATCAGGTAAGAGCTGCGGGAGGCCATGTAGAGATGGGTTTCTGGACTATAGCCTTTATGACTGTGGTTCTGGCAGCGGGCTCCATGTTCATCATGTGGCTCGGTGAACGTATCGATCAGAAGGGTGTGGGCAATGGTATTTCGTTCATCATCCTCATTGGTATCATCGCCCGTCTTCCCGAGGCCTTCATCCAGGAATTCACCGGACGTCTGATGAACTCGGCTGGTGGTGGTCTGGTGCTCTTCCTCGTGGAGATCATCATCCTGCTTGCTGTGATAGCCGGAGCCGTGCTGCTCGTGCAGGGTACCCGCAAGGTTCCTGTGCAGTACGCTAAAAAGGTTGTTGGAAACAAACAGTACGGCGGTGCTCGTCAGTATATACCTCTGAAGGTAAACGCTGCCGGCGTAATGCCCATCATCTTCGCCCAGGCTATCATGTTTATCCCTGTCACATTGGTAGGATTCAGCACTGATAAGACCGGATTCTTCGGAGCGATGACCGATATGTATGGTTTCTGGTACAACTTCGTATACTTCATCATGATTGTTGCCTTCACATATTTCTATACAGCAATCACAGTGCGTCCCGCACAGATGGCTGAGGACATGAAGCGTAACAACGGCTTTATTCCCGGAGTCAAGCCCGGTAAGCCGACTGTGGAGTATCTGGATTCCATCATGTCGCGTATCACTCTTCCCGGTTCTATCTTCCTTGGCATCGTAGCTATCCTTCCCGCAATCGCACACATCTGCGGATTGAACAGAAACTTTGCATCCTTCTTCGGGGGAACATCGCTTCTGATTCTTGTGGGTGTGGTATTGGATACACTCCGTATTATTGAGGGACATCTTCTGATGCGTCATTACGACGGATTGATGAAGGATGGCCGTATCAAGGGCCGCACCACCGGTAGCGGTGCCTTCTAAGAATTGACAGCGAACATATAATGATAAGTATCAAGACAGCTGAAGAAATCGAAAAAATGCGCGCGGCATGCGATCTCGTGAGCCGCACGCTTGGTGAAGTGGCACGAAATATTGAGCCCGGCATCACCACGATGAAACTCGACACCATTGCAAGAGAGTTTATCCTCGACAACGGGGGTAAGCCCTCATGCTTAGGATATCATGGCTTCCCGGGTACGCTTTGTATAGAGGTAAACGAGACTGTGGTTCATGGATTTCCTTCCGATTATGTGTTGAAGGAAGGAGATATAATCGGGACTGATTGTGTGGTGGAACTTGACGGGTACAATGGAGATTCGTGTTATACTTTTCAGGTAGGCGACTGCGATGAGAAAGTGCGCCAGCTTCTGAAGGTCACCAAAGAGTCGTTGTATAAAGGAATCGAGGCAGCAAAAGAGGGACGCCGCATCGGCGATATCTCAAATGCCGTTCAGACTTATTGCGAAAGACATGGATATAGTGTTGTGCGCGAGATGTGCGGACACGGTATCGGAAAGTCGATGCATGAGGATCCGGAGGTTCCGAATTATGGCAGACGTGGTATAGGGCCGGTTCTTAAGAACGGAATGTGTATCGCCATAGAGCCGATGATCAATATGGGCAGTAAGAACATAAAGATCAAACAGGATGGTTGGCAGTGTGTGACACGCGACGGACGTCCATCGGCACATTTCGAGCATACTATTCTGATCAATGGAGAGAACCCCGAGATCCTGACAACGTTTGATTATATAGAAGCGGCTCTTCGAGAGCGTGAAGCTGTGAAATAAAAGATACTGAACAATATGGCAAAGCAAGCTGCAATAGAAATAGATGGCGTGATCCTTGAGGCATTATCGAATGCGATGTTCAAGGTAGAGCTCGAGAACGGACATGAGATCACCGCTCATATCTCGGGCAAGATGCGTATGCATTACATCAAGATTCTTCCCGGCGACAAGGTGAAAGTAGAGATGTCGCCCTATGATTTGAGCAAGGGAAGGATATCATTCCGATATAAATAAGAACACAAGATATGAAAGTACGAGCATCTGTAAAGAAACGCACTCCCGATAGCAAGATCGTGCGCCGCAAAGGGAGACTGTATGTGATCAATAAGAAAAATCCAAAATTCAAACAGCGTCAAGGCTAATTAATAACCTTAGCGATAAATTGTAAAGATACAATACTATGGCAGTAAGAATTGTCGGCGTAGATTTGCCGCAGAACAAGAGAGGAGAGATTGCCTTGACCTATATTTTCGGTATCGGCCGAAGCGCAGCGAACACCATCCTCAGCAAGGCTGGAGTGGATCGTGATATCAAGGTAAAAGACTGGACAGACGATCAGGCAGCAGCGGTTCGTGAAGTGATCCAGAGCGAATATAAGGTAGAGGGTGACCTCCGTTCGGAGATTCAGCTTAACATTAAGCGACTCATGGATATCGGTTGTTATCGTGGTATCCGTCATCGTCTTGGCCTTCCCCTTCGCGGACAGAGCACAAAGAACAACGCACGTACACGCAAGGGCCGTAAGAAAACAGTCGCCAACAAGAAGAAAGCTACAAAATAAGATAATTAAAGTATGGCAAAAAAGACAGTCGCAGCTAAGAAGAGGAATGTCAAGGTTGACGGAACAGGTCAGCTTCATGTGCATAGCTCTTTTAACAACATCATTGTGTGTCTGGCCAACAGCGAGGGTCAGGTAATTTCCTGGTCAAGCGCAGGCAAGATGGGGTTCAGAGGCTCCAAGAAGAACACTCCTTATGCAGCTCAGATGGCAGCACAGGATTGTGCAAAGGTGGCCTATGACCTTGGTCTGAGAAAAGTAAAGGCCTATGTAAAGGGTCCGGGCAATGGACGTGAGTCTGCAATCCGTACCGTACATGGCGCAGGAATCGAGGTAACAGAGATCGTAGATGTTACTCCGCTTCCGCACAATGGATGTCGTCCTCCGAAGAGAAGAAGAGTCTAATCTTAAAAGAGCGACAATCCCTCAAAAGTAGAATTAAAAAGCCTGTGCTCACCCCTGTATAGCCAGGGGGATGCTCAGGAAAGATTCGAGGTCCGCTAAACCCGGCTCCTGAATGCGAATAGACCGTCCATACGCACTTTCTCTCGACGGTCGCGGCTGCGCTAAGGGAGGGGTTCATGGGCCGCAAAAATAGAAAAGACAATGGCAAGATACACTGGACCAAAAACCAAAATTTCGCGTAAATTCGGTGAGCCGATTTATGGCGACGACAAAGTTCTGGCAAAGAAGAATTATCCGCCGGGACAGCATGGCGCAAACCGCAGGAGAAAGACATCAGAGTATGGCCTGCAGTTGCGTGAGAAGCAGAAAGCAAAATATACATACGGCGTACTGGAACGTCAGTTCCGTAATCTATTCGAGAAGGCAGCTCGTACCAAGGGCATTACCGGTGAGGTATTGCTCCAGCTTCTCGAAAGCCGTCTTGACAATGTGGTTTACCGTCTTGGTCTCGCACCTACACGTCCGGCAGCCCGTCAGATTGTGCTCCACAAGCACATCACTGTAAATGGTGCTGTAGTGAACATTCCTTCATATCGTGTTCAGCCCGGGGATGTAGTTGCAGTAAGAGAAAAATCCAAATCGCTCGAGGTTATCGCTGACTGTCTGTCAGGGTTTAACCACAGCAAATATCCCTGGATTGAATGGGATGAGAGCGTAAAGGGAGGAAAGTTCCTTCATGTTCCGCAGCGTGAGGACATTCCTGAGACAATCAAGGAGCAGCTGATCGTCGAGTTGTATTCTAAATAATAAAAACTGATACCCATATGCCAATATTAGCATTTCAAAAGCCTGACAAGGTCATCATGCTTGAATCAACCAACAGATTCGGCAAGTTTGAGTTCAGACCTCTGGAGCCGGGCTATGGCCAGACCATCGGCAATGCGCTTCGTCGCATCCTGCTGTCGTCGCTCGGTGGCTTCGCCATCTGCTCGATACGCATCGACGGAGTGGCTCATGAGCTGGACACTATCCCCGGAGTAAAGGAGGATGTGACAAACATCATTCTGAATCTCAAGCAGGTGCGCTTCAAGCAACTGACCGACGATCATGAGACCGAGCGTGGTGTCGTGACCGTGTCGGGAAAGGATGTCTTTACCGCCGGCGACTTGGGTAAGGTGCTTACAGGATTCGAGGTCTTGAATCCCGAACTCGTGATCTGCAATCTTGATGAGTCTGCAGACTTCACCATGGAATTCAACATTAATAAGGGCCGTGGATGGGTTCCTGCCGATGAGAATCGTGAATTGCTTGATGGTAAGCAACTCAATGAGATCGCAATCGACTCGATCTATACCCCGATCAAGAATGTGAAATATCAGGTGGAGAATTATCGTGTGGAGCAGAAGACCGACTATGAGAAGCTTGTGATGGAAATCACTACCGATGGTTCGATCACACCGAAGGATGCACTCAAGGAGGCAAGCAAGATTCTGATCCAGCATTTCATGATGTTCAGCGATGAGAAGATTTCGCTCGAAACTCCTCAGGAAGATACTCCCGAGGAATTCGATGAGGAAATCCTGCATATGCGCCAGCTTCTGAAGAGCAAGCTCACAGATATGGATCTCTCTGTACGCGCGCTTAACTGTCTTAAGAGCGCAGAGGTGGAGACTCTTGGCGAACTTGTGGTATTCAACAAAAATGATCTGTTGAAGTTCCGTAACTTCGGTAAGAAGTCGCTCAGTGAGCTCGACGAACTTCTCGAGAGGCTCAACCTTTCCTTTGGAATGGATATTTCGAAATACAAATTAGATAAAGACTAAATCACATAATGAGACATAATAAGAAATTCAACCACCTCAGCCGCAAGAAAGGGCACCGCGAAGCGCTGCTCAAGAACCTTGCCATCGCGTTGATTATGCACAAGCGCATTTTCACGACTCTGGCTAAGGCTAAAGCCCTGAGGGTATATGCAGAGCCGCTGGTTACCCGTTCGAAGAAGGATGATATGGCTAACCGTCGTCTGGTGTTCAGCTATCTCCAGAACAAGGATGCCGTTAAGGAACTCTTCGGTGTAATCGCCGATAAGGTGGCTGACCGTCCCGGCGGCTATCTCCGTATCCTGAAGACCGGCAATCGTCTTGGTGATAATGCCGAGGTAGCAATGATCGAGTTCGTCGATTTCAACGAGAATATGCTCGGTGATACTACCAAGAAGGTGAAGAAGACTCGTCGTTCTCGCGGTAAGAAGGCGTCTGCTGAGACTGCTGCTCCTGCAGCTGAGGCTACAGCAGCTGCAGAAACCACTGAAGCTCCCGCAGCTGAGTAATATCTCAAACAAATATCTCTACATATCCGTTGTCGCTCTCCGGAGAGGCAACGGATATGTTGTTTATAGAAATCCAATACTTGTTTGATAAATCGAAAAATTTAATTAACTTTGTATTAGAGAATGCGATAGGGTATAACGTCTCTGAGAATTCTCAAAGAGTCTCCATAGTTCAATGGATAGAATATCGGATTCCGGTTCCGACGATTAGGGTTCGACTCCCTATGGAGATACTGCGACGTGATCGGGTTTATCGCCTGGTCACGTTTTTGTTTTTTAATGCCAACAGTATGGATGTCAGAATTGAAGAGGGTTGGAAAAAGGCTCTAGCTGAGGAATTCAATAAGGATTATTTTAAGAAGCTTACTGATATAGTACGCGCAGAATATCAGCGGGGTGACGTAAGGATATTCCCACCTGCTTCCCAGATTTTTTCAGCTTTCAATGAATGTCCGTATGATAAAGTGAAAGTAGTGATTATCGGACAGGATCCATATCATGGCCTCGGGCAGGCTCACGGACTTTGTTTTTCGGTGAATCCGGGTGTAGCCGTTCCTCCTTCTTTAAGAAATATTTTCAAGGAGATTCATGCAGATATCGGAGCGGAGATTCCTGCTGACGGAAATCTTACACGTTGGGCCAATCAGGGTGTATTACTTCTTAACTCCGCTCTGACCGTGAGAGAACATCAGCCGAAATCACATTCCGGAATCGGATGGGAGGCATTCACACAAAGCGTGGTTGAGAAACTTAATCGGGATAGAGAGGGGCTGGTATTTATCCTATGGGGGAGTGATGCAATAGCAAAGGGAAGGAGTATCGACCGGACTAAACATCTTGTACTCGAATCGGTGCATCCATCTCCTTTGTCGGCATCAAGAGGTTTTTTCGGAAATCATCATTTCTCCCGAACTAATGAGTATCTGATAAGTCAAGGGAAAGAACCGATAAAATGGTGAGACTTCTATTCATATTGACGATGGTGGTATCAGCTCTCTATTCGGGAGCCGAACTTAATGATACGCGCATATTTGATTATCGGTTCCGAACACTTAAGACCTCTGCGGCGGGGAATTTTATGCAACCGGCAGTGATCCGTCTCGGTGTTCCGGACGATCGGATAATTATTTCCTTTGATGAGCTTGGAGAGGATTATAGTGAGCTTCGCTACCGCCTGATCCATTGCAACGCTGATTGGGAGAGGAGCCAGCTTGTGGAAAATGAGTACATCAAAGGCTTCAATGAAGGAGAGATTGATGATTATGCATGGTCGTCAAATACGTTTGTTCATTACGTGAATTATAGAATAGAGATTCCTAATGACCAGATGCAGCCATTGACCTCCGGAAATTATCTTCTGCAAGTGTATGATCAGTCCCGACCGGACGATATTCTTCTTCAGACCCGTTTTCGTGTGGTGGAACCGGTGTTGACCACTCATATAGATATCTCCACCCGTACTGACCGCGGAGTTAATGATCGTTATCAGCAGCTGGAGGTAGCGGTGGAAGGTGATAATGCCGATATTGGGAATCCGTTTCAGGATCTGACAGTGGTAGTGATTCAAAATCAACGGGAGTCGGAATCTCATATACTTAAGGCACCCTTACGCTTTGATGGGCATAGAGCGATATATGCACATTCACCTGAGCTACTGTTCGATGCCGGTAATGAGTTTCACCGTTTTGAATCGGTGAGTAATCAGTTTGCCGGAATGAATGTTGATTCTGTAAGATGGGTGGAGAATTGTTACCATGTCTGGTTGAGACCTGATGAGCCACGCGCGGATAGAAATTATGAGTATGACCGCACCCAACATGGACGGTTTCTTGTGAAGGAATACAATGCCACAGATTCTTCGATAGGCGCAGACTATATAATGGTTCATTTTTCTCTGGAGAATATAGGATTGGCACATGGTCAGATATATCTCTCGGGAGAGCTCACCCGTTATCTGCCGGAAGGAAAGGCAAAAATGGATTATAATCCTGAAAATGGAGGATGGAAATTAGTTCTTCCGCTGAAGCAGGGTGCCTATAACTATGAATATACATCCGCTGATGGGCGCTCGGCTATAGATGGAAATAAATATGAAACTGAGAATGAATATACCGTATATGTCTATCAGAGAAAACCCGGCGATCGGGCCGATCGTCTGATAGGTTATTCCAATGCTTGGTGATGGATTAATGAAATCCCTCCCTTATCCGGTGTATTTATCACTTGTTTATCCATTCTCTTAATAAGTATGATATGTTACAGATACAGGATACATTAGTGACTCTTGATTTAATCGAGGATTTTTTTGTATGCGACCTTGATACCTGCCTTGGAGCCTGTTGTATCGAGGGAGATGCAGGAGCGCCGCTTACCGAAGAGGAATATGAGCATCTGTGTGAAATCCTTCCTGAGATTTATCCTATGCTCACACCGGCTGCCCAGAAGGTGGTGGAGGAACAGGGGGTAGGATATTATGATGAGGAAGGGGATCTGGTGACATCTATCGTAAATGGTCGCGATTGTGTGTTCACCACTTATGCTCCCGGAGGGAAATGCCTGTGTGTACTGGAAAAGGCATGGCGGGAAGGGAAGATAAAGAATTTCAAACCAGAATCCTGCTATCTCTATCCGGTACGTCTCAAGGAATACGCCGGTTTCACGGCTGTGAATCTTCATCATTGGAAGATTTGTAAGTGTGCGCGTGTGTTAGGTAAGAAGAAAGGAATCCGAGCCTATGAATTCCTCAAGGAGCCACTTATCAGAAAATTTGGAGAGGAATGGTATAAAGAACTTGATACCACTGCCAAGGAATATCTTCGCCAGAAAGAAGCCGGCGAACTATAGGCGAACTATAAAGGAACCGAATCCTACTTACTATAAACCTAATCTCTTTCCTATCTATGACTGATCATCTTTGTGCGTTGACGTGGTCCACACTGCCGGCATGGGTATCCCTGGTGCTGATTGCTGTTTATGGGGTGATGGTGATTACAGCCATTGTTGTGGTGCTGTCAGAAAACCGTAATCCGATCCGATCTCTTTCATGGGTGATAGCGTTGCTGTTTCTTCCCGGAGTAGGGCTGATTTTCTATCTCTTCTTCGGACGCAGCCTTAAAGGACAGCATATGATCTCGCGTCATAACAAGCGAAAGATGCTCAATACATTCAGGCCAAAGCAAGTGGACCTCGATGAGCAACCTCTTTCAGGAGAAGAGAAAGCATTGGTGAAGTTGGCCCGTAATCTCTGTTCGTCGTTCTATAGCGTGAATAATGAGATAGAGGTATTCATCACCGGGAATGAGAAGTTTGAGGCTCTCAAGCACGATCTTCTCGCTGCCAGGGAATTCATATATCTTCAGTATTATATTTTTTCTGATGATCAATTAGGCCATGAGATTGCTGATATCCTTATGAAGAAAGCCCGGGAAGGGGTGGAAGTCAAGGTGATATATGATCATGTGGGGAGTTTCTCGGCTCGTAATCGGTTCTTTAAGATGATGGATGCTGCCGGAGTGGAGACTCATCCATTCTTTAAGGTCACATTCCCGCAGTTGGCTAACCGAATCAACTGGCGTAATCACAGGAAGATTGTGGTGATCGATCATCGGATAGCATATATCGGAGGAATGAATATAGCCGACCGATATTATTCCGGAGGTGTGGACGGTAGCCCGTGGCGAGATACCCATTTCCGATTGCGTGGGGACATTGTGGATTCCCTCTTATATTCATTCCTGATCGATTGGAATTTTAAGAATCCGAGTAAAAAGATATCCCTACCGCAGGCTCCCGCCCATTCATTAAGGAATCATCTCGGTATGCAGCTTATCGGGTCGGGGCCGATGAGTCGGTATAATAACATAGCGTTGTGTTTTCTTAAGGCTATCAGTGTTGCTACAAGATCGATATACATTCAGACGCCCTATTTTTTGCCAACTGATACACTTCTCCATGCATTAGAGGCGGCGGCTCTGGCAAATATAGATGTGCGGATAATGATACCCCGGCATACGGATTCCACTATGTTGCGTTATGCATCGTTCTCATATGTCACTCAATGTCTGTTGGCCGGAATGAAGGTCTATCTCTACGAACCGGGTATGCTTCATGCCAAGGCAATGATTATAGATGATAACTTTGTGACTGCCGGCTCCACAAACTTCGACTTCAGGAGTTTCGAGAATAATTTTGAGGCGAATCTGATGGTCTATGACCGTGACTTCAATCGTAAGATGCGGAATATATTTTTTGAAGACCTGAAGCACTGCACAAAATTAAAGGTAGCCGATTGGCATAAGCGTCCTGGTCTTCAGCGCACCTTGGAATCCATTGTCCGCCTTGTGGCCCCAATCCTCTGAAATATAGAAGACTTAGAAGTTTAGACAACTTCTTATTTTCTGAAATAAGAATGGTCGGCTCCCCACGGAACCGACCATTTTTCTTATAAATGGAATGAGATTATTTTTCGAGGGCGAGGATGAGAGCGGAATAGGGAGCCACGGTGAGCTTACCGCCCTTGGTGGAGCCGAGATTGCCTTCCGGCGATATCTTTCCGTCGGAAGCCACTATTTTCCAGTCACCTTTCTTGACATCCACAGTCTTAGCGGTGGAGTTTCCGTTGAGAATCACCTTAATCTCCTTCCACTCATCGCCGTTGGCATGATTCTTCAAAGAATAGGAGATAAGGTTGGGTTCCTTCTTCGAATCAATCTTGTCAAACACCAGATTGCGGGCGATGTCCTGCGCTGAAGTCATGCGGAAAGCGGGATGAGCCTTGCGCAGAGCTGTCAGCCCCTTATAATAGTTGAAGAGATCAGCATACTTGGCCTTGTTCGACCAATCAATAGCATTGATAGAATCCGGACTCTTATAAGAGTTATGGACACCCTTCTTATCGCGGAATACCTCTTCACCGGCAAACATGAAAGGAGTGCCCTGAGAAGTGAATACGATTGTCTGAGCCAGTTTTGCAGCTGCGAGCATATTCTCTTCGGGTTCGCCCTCCATCGACTTGCGAAGCTTATCAGTAAGGGTAAGGTCATCGTGGCAGGAAACATAATTGACAATCATCTCCGGACTGGCAGCATAAGGGAACTTAGAATTATTACCCTTCTTATAATCTACCTGCGGGTGGGGAGTGGCGGCAACGATACCGATTTTAACGGTTTCCTCATTTCCTGGTTTTCCGGTGGCGAAACCACGGTCGCGGGCATCCGTGTAATGGCCTTTCACAGCATCGCGGAGATCATCAGAGAATACAGCGATATCTTTCATCTTGCTGACATTCTCCTTAAGCGCTCTGCGCTCTACGGCCAGAGGGGAATCACCTGCTGTCCAGCCTTCGCCATAAACGAAGATTGAGGGATTGATCTTCTTGAGTTCGGAAGCCACGTCGTTCATTGTCTCCGTATCGTGGATTGCCATGAGGTCGAAACGGAAACCATCGATATGATACTCGTCGGCCCAGTATTTTACGGAATTTACGATATAATCATGCATCTGCTTACGGTCGGAGGCAGTTTCATTACCACACCCTGAAGCGTCAGACCAAGACCCATCGTTGCGGTGGCGATGGAAATATCCGGGAGCAGTGAGCTCGAAATTAGACCCCTCATTTTCAGCGGTATGATTATAGACCACATCCATAATCACACCGATTCCGGCATCATGCAGGGCTTTTACCATTTCCTTCATCTCACGCACACGCGCCTTCGGATCGGAAGGATTGGTGGAATATGAACCCTCGGGCGCATTATAGTTCTGCGGATCATACCCCCAATTGTATGTATTCATCTGGAGATTAGCCTCATCCACTGAATTATAATCATAGGAAGGGAGAATGTGGACATGAGTCACACCAAGCTCCTTAAGATGGTCGATACCGGTGGAAAGACCTTCGGGAGAGAGGGTTCCGGCTTCAGTGAGCGCAAGGAATTTTCCCTTATTGGCAATTCCGGAAGAAGGATGCATCGACATATCGCGATGATGCATCTCGTAGACAATCACATCGGAGAAATTCTTCACTTCGGGCCCCTTATCAGCATCCCAACCCTCGGGATTTGTAGAGGCGAAATCAATGATTGCGGCACGCTTACCATTCACGCCAACACTTTTAGCCCAGATACCCGGGGTCTCATCGCGCCATTTCCCATCCTGAAAGATTCGGAAAGTATAGAATTTCCCATACAGCTGCCCGGGGACGGAAGCCGACCATGTGCCGTTGGCTGCGTCAAACTTCATATCGATAGTCTGATAAGGCTTACCTGTGTGGCCGTTATCGTAGAGATTCACCACTGCCTTATCTGCTTTGGGACTCCAAAGGCGGAAATCAGTGGAGGAAGGGTTTACGGAAAGCTCAAGGTCGGTGCCTGAATATGTAGGGTATGAGAGGAATTTAGCATCATAATCACTTTGTGCAGACGCCGGAATTACGGCTGTCAACGCATAAATAGGAAGCGTCAAAGCCATGAATCTTGCAAGATTTATCATTATTATGGATTGGGTTATGTTTAGACTTCTAGAGGTTAATGATAGAGTTTTCAGGTCTCAGATAATGCAAAAATAATAAAAAGAAGAGATACCTCAAAGTCTGTAAAAGGGAAGAAAGGATTTTTACTTATTATTTTGTAAAATTGGGTTAAAAGCATTAATTTTGTGGGATATAGGGTATGTTGTACACCGTTGTATGATGACCCGTAAAGGAGCCTCTGCAATCGAAGTGATAGCGGGGGTGGTTCATAAACAATGACAATGATCAGACACTATCTTCTCATTTTGACCGGATTGCTTTTGTCGGCACTACCGGGTTATAGCTTTGACCGTGACAAGGAGACCAAGATGCTCTACGAGAAATTAGCCAAGTCGAACTCGTCACAGGATTCTATCCAGATACTATACGACCTGATGGATCTTGAGCCCCGCGCAAAAGATTTCCAATTAGGCAAGATGCTCTATGGAGCTGCCAAAAGAGTGAAAGACTACGAGACACAGCTCGATATCCTCCGCACATTTGGTAACCGCACGGGAATGTACTCCAATCCTGATTCGGCGCTTAATGTAATGATAAAGGAGGCCGGGACAATTCCCGACAGTGAAGTGCAGCGGGAAACGGTGCTTTTCCTCCAGATGTGTAAAGTATCCTCTCAGGCTAAGCGTGCCACAGAAAAAGAGACACAGGAAAAAATGGCTGACCTGATCGCTCTGGAGCCCAATGCCAATAAGCTGGTCGAGAATGAACGCCTGCTGCGTCTATTCACTATTGTGGAATATCTCAGCAATGGTGTCAGAGGTAAGGTGCTGGAGGAATATATGGGCACTCTCACCGACAGAGTGAATAAAGCAAACTTTAAGCTATTCGCTATCCGGAATCTTCTATTGACCGAGACTGCCAATATCAATTCAGCAGCCGACAATGAGGAAGCGGCAGTGAAGGCAGATAAGGAACTCCTCAATGTGATTCAAGGCCTTGAGAAATTTTATCGTAATAAAGGGCGTAAATATCGCTCGTATGATCCGTCCCGTTATGTGATCTATCGCCGTATGCTCCAGAACTTTGAGGCACTGACACCTCAGGAGATCGAGCATTATTACTCGGAGATTCAGCGACTGATGCAGGTGGATTATGATGTGAAGATTTCGGAGGAGACCACCCGTCGTGCCGAGATGTATTATGCGATGGCCACTAAGCAATATGCCCGTGCAATCCCGATTCTACAGGATTGGATACAGAAAACCAATAGTCTTACCCGTCGACGCATTCTTCTCACATGGCTTGTTGAGGCAGCTGAGGGTGCGGGAAATAAGGATTTGGAAATATCCGCTATTAAAGACCTGAATAAGACTCTCGAAGCCCGGGCGGAAGCAAAGGACGCCGAACGCTATCGCGAGTTGGCAATTATCGCCAAGGTCGGAGATCTTCAGGCTGAGAAGGAATTTCTGAAATACCAGAACAAGCAGGAGGAGGCACATAATCTCCGTCGTGTGATGTCGTTCGTTATGGGGGGCTGGGTGTTGTTCGGTCTTCTTATCGTCGGATTCATCTATCTATGGGCGCGTGAACGCCGTACTGTATCCCGTATCCATCGCTTTGTGAATCAACTCGAGCAGGAACGCGATTATCTCAAACGCGGTGTCTATTCGGATTATATTTCTGAGAATAAAGATGAGGAATCGGCAGGCCTTCGTATCGATGGAAAGCGCATCCGCAAGAAGAATGTGGTCGGGATGATGATATATATCCTCAATGATATGCTCTATATCTCATCCATCGGTAAGTGGACACGGAAGAAATTCGAACGTATCTGCGATGCCACAACCATAATCGAGGATGTGATCACCGAGGTGAAAACCTATTCCACATCTCAGTTGGAATTGAAATTCAATCGCCCGGCTGAGTCGACGGAAGTTAAGATTGACAAGGAATGTCTGGAATATCTGTTACGCCATTTCATTAAGGATGCCGAAAGAGTATCCGATCAAGGTACGCTTATCATAGATATGCATACTGAGAGGAATGGTAAATATCTGGAATTTTGCTTCACTCATACGGGAGTGGTGGTAGCCAATGGGTCGGAGGAGATAATATTCGATAATTTCATCAGTTATGATTCTCTTACTGATCGAAAGGATGCGGGTCTGTTCATCTCTCGTCTCAATGATCTTCTCCTCCATAGCTCGATTCGTCTTGATCGGGAATGTAAGACAGGCACCCGTTATATTCTGACTATCAATACGAATATGCATCATTGAGGCTAAAGACTCCATTAACATTTTTATTGGATGGAGTCTAATCAAAGGCAAGCAAGAATTGTATAATATGTCGGTCAATACTAAAGAAACTGCAAATGCTCCACAGGCTAATGCGGAAAATATAAAGACTGTTCAGGATGGAGGCGCAACTAGTGCGCCTCTTTCCTTAAATATGCGTAGTAAACTATTACTTACCATTACGGCTGCAGGAATACTCACCGGCCTGGCCACCTACCTCATGAAGGAGGGTATAAAATGGGTCGGAATCCTGATATATCATGATATGCATATCAATCGTGGAAACTGGCTCTTTCTCGTTATGCCTATATTAGGTCTAATGATCGCCATGATTCTGCAGAAATATATTCTCAAGGAAGATCTTTCGCACGGAACCTCCATGATAAAGCGGGATCTCAGGAACGGTAAATATGAATTAGCGCCTAATCTGATGTATACGTCGCTTGTCGGCTCGTCGTTCACATTGGGCTTCGGAGGATCGGCCGGAGCGGAGGGACCGAGTGCATATACCGGTGCGGCTATTGCCAGCAATATCGGAAGATGGTTCAAACTTCCTCAAAACTGGATGAGGATTGCAGTTGCAGTGGGTGCGGGAGCCGGTATAGCCGGTATCTTCAAATCACCGATCGGAGGAGCTTTATTCACCCTTGAAGTGATTGGGATAGAACTGACCACATTCCCTGTGATTCTACTCATCATAGGATGTCTGATTTCGGGGTGCACGGCCTTGGCTTTAGGAGGGTTTAATGTCGACCTCAATTTTGTCCCTGAACTCCCATTCAATCCGGGAAATATCATGTGGATGGTATTGTTAGGCTTTTTCTGCGGAGTCTACAGCATCTATTACAACACCACCAAGACAGGCTTCGGAAATCTGATTCTGAAAATCAGTAATCCCTGGATAAAGGCACTTATAGCCGGCGCGACTCTTTCTATTGCCATTTATCTCTTTCCTGCCTTATTCGGCGAAGGATATGGAATCGTGGGGGAAATAATTAATGGACATAGTTCTGAATTGCTCAGATACAGTCCGTTCTATCAGCCCGATTCGACGATAGAACTCATTCTTATGGGAACATTCATGGTATTGCTCCTGAAGGGAATGATGGTATCAGCCACAATACAGGGAGGAGGAGTGGCCGGAGATTTTGCGCCGACATTATTTGCGGGATGTCTGGCAGGCTATCTGTTTGGATTGGCAGCCAACAATTGGTTTGGTGCAGAACTCTCAGCAGCAAATTTTGCTCTTCTTGGTATGGCAGCTGTAATGGCCGGCACAATTAAGGCCCCGCTTATGGCTATATTTATCACATCGGAGATGAGCAACAGTTATGAGTTTATTTTCGGCTTTCTGATTGTGGCTGTTGTGTCTTATGGGGTGATGTTCGCATATGAGAATATGATCCGCCCTAAGGGCTGACCTTCTAAGGAATAGAGGTGAGATCTTGTAACAGGTATCGAGATAAGAAGTTGTGGACATAAGAAGTTGTGGACATAAAAGAAGCAGTTGCGCTTTTCATCAGCAACTGCTTCTTTTATGTGTATAGGTCGGTTTAGTTACAGGCCGATACCGCTACCGCCACCTTGATTTCCGGAAGCTTTCTGGTCGTCGTTGGTGATTGATCCGGCTGTTTTCTTCACCTGATCATTGAGATGGCCGAAAGTCCATCCGATAGTTATCCCGACATTCCAGTTTGCCGAGCGATTGCGGAAAGAGGTGTAGTGACCCGGTGTAGCGACTTCACCATGGAAATGAGTGTATTTGCTAAGGAAATTATTAGCATTAAGGGTAAGAGTGAGGGCATCATTCTTCAGGAAACTCCGGCTGATTCCAAGACCATAATAATACCAGCCGTACCAACGTCCCTGCAGAGAGATTTCACCCGTGGACTGACCTCCGTAACCGGAAAATTTCAAATGCCACGGTCCCACATAATTGAAATTAGCACCATAGCTGCCGTTCCAACCATGATTGGTTATCTCATCACCGGGAGATGCTATACGAGTGTAATGAAGGCTTCCGTTAAAGCCGACGGAAAATTGATTTGTGAGGTTCCAATTCATGAATCCGGAAAGCTCCATACGCTGTTTATGTCCTAAATTGGCATAAGTCTGATAACGCACATTCTGCTCATAGTAAGTCACTTCCTCAATTGTATTATTAGACTGAGAACCTTCCAGAGAAATACTCCAGCCGATCTTGCGCCCATAATTAGAATAAGCAAGAGACAGCTTATTATGACGTTCGCTCTCCAAATCAGGATTACCCATTCTGACATCGGTCTCAATGATGCGCATCTCATAGGGATTCATCTGAGAGATTGAAGGACGTTGAATTCTCATCTGATAAGCAAGACGTAGATTAGTGGCAGGTCCGAACATCCATGTCAAAGCAGCGTTCGGGACCACATCATTCAGATTGCGCCTGTAATTCTCCATTTCTCCAGTCAGGAAATCCATTCCCATATAGGTATGCTCATAGCGCAGACCGGCTTTTACAGCTAACTTACCGAATGTGGAGGAATAGGAAGCGTATGCAGCATAGACATCCTGGATCTGGCGGGTATCGGTATTTGAGATTCCATCAGCAAATAATTCTGAGGGCGACATTCCATAACGGTCTCCGGCAATCGCGGAATTACGGCGGAATATACCCTTGACACCCGCTTCCAAAATATGTTTACCTCCTCCGAATGGATTGGTATAGTCGATAGCAGCCGTATGTTCGCGGGTGTAATTTGCATTTTCAGATTTACGGAATGGAGGGAGAAAATCGGCATTCAGCTCCGGAACGGTGAAATAATTGAAGTCTAAGAATTGCTTACCGTAATTAAAAGCATATCCTAACATTAGATTATGGCCGTTAGATCCGAAAGAACGTGTATAGCCGATATTGCCTGAAGCGCCGAGATGGCTCATATCTCCATGGAGATTCTGAGTATAGGCCTGTGTGAGGGAACCACCCCGCGAAAAGGTCTGGCTCGAGATGTTGATATCCTTAAGGTTGGCATCCATGGCATAGATATTCCCCGTGGCAGTGAATAGATCAGTTGCAGAAGGTTCCCAACTGAGATTGATCCCACCGCCATAATAATGATAATTGAATTTCTGAGCCACGTGTGTGGAATTCAGATATTGGGAATCGGAAGTATAATCATAATTATCATTGGATGTAAACTGGCGTCGGCTCATCCAGACATTATCATTATAATTGAAGTTGGCATCAGCGGTGACCTTATTGTATTTCATACGGCCATAAGCAGAAACACCCTCATTCTGGGCACCCAGATTGGCGGAAACAGAGGCTGTATATCCATCATTACGCTGGGTTCTTTCCGTGATAAGATTGATTATACCGCCGGTACCTTCGGCATCATACTTAGCTCCGGGCTCTGTGATCACCTCAATCTTTGATACAGCCTCTGCGGGCATCGCCTTCAGAATTTTATCGGCATTAGCGGTAAGCATCGGCTCCTCCTTGCCATTAACGTAAATCTTGAAGGCAGTGCTTCCCTTTACGCGAATCTGGTCGGATCCGTCAACAGATACCATCGGGATTTTCTTCAGGGCCTCCAGCACGTTCTGTCCCTTAGAGGAGGCGTCCTCATCAAGATCGTAAGTGAGTTTCGCACCATCACTTTTCATTACCTTCTTTTGGGTCACCACCACGAGATCATCAAGTTCGGTGAAGGCAGCATCAATAGAGTCAGTTAAGGCCTGAGCGGGCTCCCCGGGTGTCTGGGGTTTGGACGGCTCCTCGGCATACGCTCCCCCTGAGGAGACTACTCCGGCTAATAGAAGCGTGATAATGGAAGGTTTATTATGGAAATTCATACCAATATAGTTTATTTCTCTTTGAGATACGAGAGTATCTATGCTCTTGGAATATTAAATTATTACGTGTATAGTGTATTAGTATTCTAATACACTGCAAAGGTAAATAAATAAATTGGAATCTCCAACTCTTAATCAAAAAAATATCAGTAGTATCTGGGATGACGTGATGAGGTATTCTTGGGATGAGGATAAATACGAATCAGTCCGACAGGGAGTCTATCCTTAGGATTATCTAAAGAAATACCGAAAAGCTTCCAGAATGAGGGTAGGAGACGAATAGTGCGTATGGATAATTTAATACCGCGCGGGCTGATTCTCAGGGTGCCTTCATCGGTGTTCAACTCTGCGGCACATGATCTCATGTCGGTAAGGATTCCTTTCCGGCGATCGCAGAAAAGAGAGAGCTGATACTTATCGGGATCTACAGTCTCCTCTATCCTACCGATTATTTCGCCCGGAAGGAGCCGACAATCAGGGGAGGATAGAAGAATTATATCATATGTCCGGGAGATATCTGTACGAGTCCGGATCATCACCTTTGTGGCATCATCCGGAAACTCCCAGATTCCCTCCGGGCGTAATAATCCTCTGGAATCGCAATATAACCGAGCTGACGGTATGTCGAATATATCGGTGGAAGGAGGTTCCTCAGCCGATATGGGAATAAGGCTGACAACTAACAGCAAAATTACTGCAATATGCCGGCCGATGGAGCAGATATTCTTGTATGGAGCCTTAGGCATAAGTAAGTATAGTATAAATTAATTTTGAACACTTACTTAAGAATTCATGTGAATCTAACAGGGGCGAGCCTTAATTCTTCGTAGAGAATGTATATGACAGACCCACGGAAAGGATTTCCTTCAACATCCATCGTTTCCATCCCGGAGCGAGAGCAATATCCGCAGTAGAGTCATAACGGAGATTGAAGTAAAGCTGAGTGGAGAAAAAACGATTGAACTGAAATTCAAAAGTATTCTGCCAGTCGGCGTTTGACTCCTTATAGTCGGTGAATAGGAAGAGGCGTGTTTTGTAGGTCACCATATCAGCCATCTTCCAATTAAAGGTCAGTTCTCCCGTGCTACCGAATTCGATATTTGTCCGGGCATCCTGGGGAATGCCGAATTGAGTATGATCAACCCACCGATCTATCGCTGTCTTCAGATTCATTGAGAGAGGAGAAAGCGACGCATTGAACTGGATGGTTTTCGCCTTATTCTGCTTGGTATATGTCATACCGAGACCAAGAGTAAGGTTGCTTGGTGTGAGGAAAGAGGCTATACGGGTATCGGAATCAGTGGCATAATTACGCAGAAACTGAGTCTTAAACTGAGTGGTGAAAGAATAATACCAATGATGAGCCGCCTTATAACCAAACTTCATGTTATATTGGAACAGGTCTTCGGAAATCGAATACTTGTGATAGGGATTATCTTCGGTAGCATTCAGACCCAGTTTATAACTTACAGTGCTTTCAAACATCATCTTCGGATGATACACCTCATTCAAGAGCACATCCCAATAGAAATTACCCAGCAGAGCAAGATAATTATTACCGCCCTGATACCAGTTTTTCGAAAGATAGGCCTGGGAGAACTGTAATCCTGTGTTGAGCGTATGTATCCAATGCTTTTTCTGAATATCATTCTCCACCGGCAGATCAATCTTAGTATTGACAAAGAGAGTCTTCCGGCCCATCACCCCAAGGAACGGATCCTCAGGGGGCATCTCGGGAGGAACCGGGAGATTCCAGTAAGCATAATCAATATGCTTCGGATTTGTGACCATATCCAGATATACATAGTCGAGTTTCGACTGCAGCTGCAATTTCTCCTCCACAATCCAATCTATATAAGGGAATAGGCAGTCTTTGATATCCTGCTTCCTTTCAAGCTCTATTGAACTTAAGGAATCCTGAGCATCAGAATCGGGGAGATCCACTGCCATCGACTCTGCGAGATTGGCCAGAGAATCAAGCAAAGCATCAGCTTGGAGAGCATCCTGTCGTGTCTCACCGATATATTTACAGATCTGCGCAGTAGACATAGGCATAACCTGACGCGAGAACACCGGATCGGGAAGGACATTTCTATATCCTGAGAACACCCGAGGCACACCGACAACTCCTACGATGGGAAATCTGCCCGGTACAAGAGGGGCGTCCGTGAGATGATCGAGGATAGAATCCGTATTTATTCTGGGCGCGGGCACTTCCTCGATTTCCTCGAGAGCTTGAATCTGAGGAGATTGCACCGGATTCGGAACATGACGGAATTTTGGAGACTGTGCGGAGACTCCACAAATTACTAAGGAGGCCAGAATAGCGGCTGAAATAGGGCGGATCATGAATTGTATTATGGAAAAATCCCTGAACAGCGGTTTTCAGAAACCACTGCTCAGAGGTTTGGTATTCAGGAAAATCACTTTGCCGGATATGAGTTACCCGGAGTGAGAGCCTTATCATAGTCGGCTGAGCGTATCACTCTCAATGCCTCCCGGAAGATGGGGTCATATTCATTATAGATTTTGAAATATGTGGCATTCTCATAAATATCCCGACCGATCAAAGCCTTGATAATCATCTTGAAGAGAGGTTCGCTGCGCTTGGCTTCCTCTTCATTGAATACCACTCCTTCCTTTGCGGCCATATCATAGACCTGCTGCAACATTTGGGGAGTGATATCGAAATGGCGAACAAACTCACTATCTGATTTATACTCACTTTTAATAGCCTTCCGGTGAGCATCGACATAGGCTATCACATACTGATTGAGAGTGCCTTTAGCCTGGACATCACGGTAGAACTTTGTGAAATGAGTGGTGTCGAGAGGCACAAAGAAATCAGGAGTGATTCCTCCACCTCCATAAATGGGACGTTGGAGACGCAAGGTTTCCACTTTCAATGAATCCACATAATGAATCGAATCACTGCTCATCAATTCCCCGCTGTTATATCGGTCGAGAATATCCCGGTGATACTCCTTTTGATTTCCATTGGTATATGGTTTTTGGATATCACGCCCCGTAGGAGTATAATAATGGGCCACGGTAAGTCGAATCATCGATCCGTCGGGAAATGGAATCGGACGCTGCACGAGACCTTTACCGAATGTACGTCGGCCGACGATTACACCACGGTCCCAATCCTGGACTGCACCCGATGTGATCTCGGAAGCCGACGCGCTGAACTGATTCACCATCACCACCAGGCGCCCCTTATTGAACAGGGGCTTCGGCATATGGGGATAGGCTTCAAAATTAAAGCGGGGAGAATTCAGTCCTTCGGTATAGACAGTGAGACTTCCCGGATCAAGCATCTCTCCCAGGATATCAACAGCCGCCTGTAGATAACCTCCGCCATTGTCGGTGAGGTCAAGGATAAGATTCTGCATGCCCTGCTTTTTCAGATCATTCAGGGCATTTTCCACTTCCTTCCGAGTCTCGGCCGCGAATTTATTGATACGGATATAACCCACAGTCGGTTCTACCATATAGGCAGCGTCAACGGAATAGATAGGAATATCGGCACGAGTGATGCGGAAGTCTATGGTATCTGGAATCTGGCTCGCTCCATTGCGTCTCAACACCGTCACATCCACCACCGAACCCTTCGGGCCGCGTAGTTTTTTCATAATAGCAGAATTCTTCAACTTCTGGCCCGCAATAGAAGAATCGTTCACTGCGATAATGCGGTCGCCGGCAAGGAGGCCGACCCTTTCGGAAGGCCCTCCGGAGACGGTCTGAATCACATAGAGTGTGTCGCGATTCATATTGAATGAAATCCCGATTCCGGAGAAGTTCCCTGCAAGAGGCTCATTCAATTCGCGGGTTTCCTCCGCGTTTGAATAAGCTGAATGAGGGTCGAGACTCTCCACCATCGCCTTGATGGCGGCCTCGACCAACTGACCTTCATTGACAGTATCCACATACATCTGGCTGATGGCCTGTTCGGCCATACGCAGTTTATGGGCAGCCGGGAATTCATTTCTGGCCTTGATTCCTGCAAAGAGCACCCCAAGCAGGAACAAAAAGAGTGTATATCTAAGAAATTTCATATAAATTCATAAATGTAGTGAGAATGAATCTTGAGAATAGAACCGGTGAAATTCGGAGATCTTATGGAAGAAGACCGCTGACATCATGACCATGGGAGGCCAATTCTCTAATCACCGAACTGGAGATATAACTATATTCCGGCTCTGCGCATAGAATCACTGTATCCATTCCAAGTACTTTCAGATTAACATCGGCAAGATTACGTTCGAACTCAAAATCCTGAACACCGCGAACTCCCCGCAGAAGAGCAGATACGCCTAACGAACGGGCAAACTCTGCCGTGAGGCCGGTATAGGTCACAACTTCAACCCGCTCTCTCAATTCAGCCGGGAGTTTTGATAAAGCCTTGCAAATCTCATCCACCCTTTCCCGGGCTGAAGGATTTCCGGGCTTATCGGGATTATGGCCTACACCCACAATCACAGCCGCCGCAATGGCAAGAGCACGCTCCACAATCCGGAGATGACCGCGGGTGAAGGGATTGAAACTTCCCGCATAGAGCAATACGGTCTCATCAAATCTGGGAGTCATCTTCAATCACAAGGTTATCGATGATAAAATTCTGGCGGTCCATCGTATTCTTACCCATATAGAACTCCAGCAGAGAATCTACGGCATCCTCCTTCTTGAGTTTTACAGGATCGAGGCGCATCTCCGGACCGATAAACTCGGCAAACTCCTCATCATTGATCTCACCAAGACCTTTGAATCGGGTGATTTCCGCATTATTGCCGAAGCGTGCGATAGCTGCCTCGCGCTCGGCGTCGGTATAGCAATAGACCGTGTCCCGCTCCTCGACCGGCACCACATCCTTATTCTTTCCTTTACCGCCCTTTGCGGCCTTACCCTTCTTGGAGCGACGGGTGGAATTCTTATCGCGTACACGGAATAGGGGAGTCTGGAGAATATAGACATGGCCTTTTTTCACAAGATCAGGAAAGAACATCAGGAAGAAGGTAATGATCAGCAGACGAATATGCATTCCGTCGACATCAGCATCCGTGGCGATAATCACTTTATTATAGCGTAGTCCATCGATACCATCCTCAATATTGAGGGCTGCCTGCAGAAGATTGAACTCATCATTCTTATAGATCACTTCCTGAGTGGTTCCATAAGTATTGAGAGGCTTACCGCGGAGTGAGAACACGGCCTGAGTCACGGCATTGCGCACTTTGGTGATTGTTCCGGAAGCCGACAGACCCTCGGTGATGAAGATCGACGATTCGTCGCGGAGGTCATCATCCTTGGCATTAGCGCGGCGTGTGTCGTTATAATGGACCTGACAGTCACGGAGATTCTTATTGTGTAGGCTCACCTTCTTCGCTTTCTCACGGGCGAGTTTGGCGACTCCCGACATAGCTTTCCGCTGCTTTTCATTTTCGGCTATTTTCTTAAGCATCGCCTCAGCTACATCGGGATACTTATGGAGATAATCATCAAGTTCCTTCTTGATGAAATCGCCGACAAACTTATTTACGGTCAGTGTACTTCCCGGAGCCACTTCCTTGGAGCCTAATTTGGTCTTGGTCTGACTCTCGAACATCGGCTCCTGGATACGTACAGCGACGGCTGCTACCATTCCATTACGTATATCCGAGAATTCATAACCCTTACCGGAGAATTCCTTAATTGTGCGGCTCACATGCTCCCGGAAGGCAGTGAGATGCGTACCGCCTTGAGTGGTGTGCTGACCATTGACAAAAGAATAGTATTCCTCACCATACTGAGCTGTATGAGTCAGAACCACCTCGATATCCTCTCCCTTCAGATGAATCATGGGATAGAGGGGTTCGGAGGTGAGATTATCCTTCAGAAGGTCGAGCAGACCATTGCGGGAGAGGTATTTCTTACCATTAAAGATCAATTGAAGGCCAACGTTGAGATAAGAATAGTTCTTCACCATATTCTCAACGAATTCCTGATTGAACTCATAGTTGGTGAATAGTTCCGGATCGGGAACGAATCTCACCATTGTGCCATTCAGTTCATCGGTATCTGTCGGCTCCGACTGCCTGAGGAGGTCGCCTTTATCAAACTCCACGGTCACTTTCTTGCCATCCCGCACGGAAGCCACCGTACACGAAGCAGAGAGCGCATTGACAGCTTTCAGACCGACACCATTCAGACCGACAGATTTCTGGAAACTCTTGGAATCGAACTTACCGCCGGTATTGATGTTGGAGGCCACCTCCTTTACCTTACCCAGAGGAATTCCGCGGCCGTAATCTCTCACGGTGACCTCTCCCTCTTCCGAGAGAGTGATTTCGATTTTCTTACCGGCCTTCATGTTGAACTCATCGATGGAGTTGTCCACCACTTCCTTCATAAGCACATAAATGCCATCCTCGGCATGGGATCCATCACCGAGTTTACCGATGTACATACCCGGACGTTTACGGATATGTTCATTCCATTTCAGAGTCTGGATGGAGGATTCATCATAAGAACCCGGATCAGAGGAAGTGGTATCATTTGCTGTATCTGAGGAAGCGTCAGATGTAACGCTATGGCCTGAAGAGATAGAGTCTTGGGAGTTATCAGGTGTGGTGGAATCAGACAAAGCATCAGTATTGAAGAGGGCGTCAGTCATATTAATCTGAGTAGATTCTAAAGGAAGAATAGATTAGTCTTAGCGAGTGTTTCCCATTCAACTTATCATCGAAGTTGTCCAAACTTCATCCGGAAATGAGGGATAGGCCCCCCAATACCATCGGCCGTTTGCTAATAAGTCTAAGGAAATTCATTAACTGCAAATTTACAAAAAAATCTGTAGAATGCCTAACCCGAGAATAAGACCCCAATCCACAAAAAATGTTAATGCCAGGGCGGTATATTTTCGAGGGAATTTTGTCTATCTCGGAGAGAGCAGTGCGAGCATTGTAACCGAGGAGATGAGCAAAATTCACCCGAAAGATGCCGGACAAAAGTAATTACCTCCTTCACGCAGCTGTACCCCATCGTCTGCTCAAGGTGTTGGAACGCGGAACGAATTGAACCCTCGGAACTAAGGGAATAAATTTATTCGTGGTATCAACTCTTTCGAGAAGTTTATAATATAACGACTCGGCAACTTCACCCCGGTCGCTGCGAATCATCACAAGGACTCGGAAATAATCTGCGCGGTCTCTCAGCTTTTCATTTTTTCCACCCTGTTTTCATACTGCAAAATTAGCTCAATCGCACTTATCAACCACGCTGTTTTATGGTTTTCAACACAAATAAACTCTAAATATACCATGGTCTACAAGGCTTAAACAGTGATAGACTACTGTAGTCGGTCTATTAAAAATCTATTTCTTTCTACAATCGCCCTCTATGTTATACACCCTATTCCCGAGGATTCGATTTATATATAACTTTGCCCCTGTCAAATTCAAAATTATTACATGTTTCGATAAGCTTTCTGGACAAAGCGAAGGTTTCTCCACTCCCCCGGAACGGACTCACGACATGGAGGGAGATCCATCGAAACCCTAATGATATTTTCTAATTATAACTAAAATATAATTTGAATGAACAGAACTACCATCATCATGGCAAAATGGCTTGCGGGCGGAGCTTTGCTCTTCTCGTCGGTTAATGCCTTTGCCGACTACAAGAAAGGGGATATCGTCGATCTGACTCCAACCCTGCAGGGTACGGTGCTAAAAGACCAGCAGGAGAACACCTCCTCCGTTTCTGTGGAAATCAGACAGAATCCTGACAACAATCCTTCGGGTGCCGTAGAGATAAAATATCTTTACACTGTCAATTCTCAGACTTTCGCCGTTGAGTCTATGGCTAATAGTG
>JAAVFV010000071.1 GCA_014800525.1 Bacteroidales bacterium
AAACGTTATGGGTTCGTTACTCTTGTGAGATGTATTCTTGAGACCGGTCGTACGCATCAGATTCGCGTACATATGTTAAGTCAGGGACACCCCTTATTTAATGATGAACGCTATGGAGGAGAAAAGATCCTGCGTGGGAACACCACAGCAAAATATAAGCAATTTATCTCCAATTGTTTTGACATTTGCCCGCGTCAGGCATTACACGCCCGCACATTAGGTTTCCGCCATCCCCGCACAGGGGAAGAGATGGATTTCGAAGCTCCGATTCCCCCCGATATGCAGGGTCTTCTTGACAAATGGGATTCCTTTATCGGCAACAGGGAATAAGATCCCGGGTTAGAAAGATAATAATAAATTGTTAAGGAGTGTAAATATAGGGTAATAATCCTCATCCATTCCCTATGGAGATGTCTATAGGCTTGATAGGGTCGTATATTTTATGTAAATTTGCAAGGGTTCATCCCTGAGCCTACCGACTCGGGATGTGCCCTTTAAATATTTAATATTATGAGTTCTCAAGACTTAAATTTCAGCGATATATCTCCCTACGATGATTCGGTGTTTCACGAAAAGATGGCTAATCTGGTGAAGGAACCCGGTTTTCTACATGCCATCAATTATACGATGCCTCCGGAAGATGTTCCGAAGCTCATAGATGAGCTGCTGAAAATGGACAATAAATATGATTTCCAACATAAGGTGATGTTTCCTTTTTTGGAAATGCTGGCTAATACCACTACTTCAGGAATCACTCTTGGGGGATCGAAATATTATAATCCGGCATTAAATTATGTCTTTATCACGAATCATCGTGATATTGTGCTTGATGCATCCTTCCTTAACCTTGCCTTCTTGCGTAAGGGACTTCCTACTTCGGAGGTGGCAATCGGAGATAATCTTCTTGTATTTGATTGGATCAATGATCTGGTGCGACTCAATAAGAGTTTTATTGTGAAGCGTAATACCGGACTCCGGGAGGGCCTGGCGGCGGCTAAGAAACTATCGGCCTATATCCATTATTCAATTCTTGAGAAACATGAATCTGTATGGATTGCCCAGCGCGAGGGCCGCGCCAAGGATAGTTCCGACCGTACACAGGAAGCCTTGATCAAGATGCTGGCAATCGGAGGAGAGGGAACATTCATGGAGCGTCTTAAGGAGATTAACCTGATGCCTGTGTCGATTTCATATGAATTTGATCCTAACGACTATCTTAAGGCAAAGGAATTTCTCATGCGTCGTCGCGATCCGAATTTCAAGAAATCACAGCGGGACGACCTCTTCAGTATGGAAACCGGAATGCTGCAATATAAAGGGAAGGTGCATTTCCAGATGACTCCACGCATCAATACAAAGCTTGATCAACTCGGAGATTTCCGCGACAATAACACAGCGGCGAAGTATGTGGGGAGCGTGATAGATCAGGCAATCCATAGATCGTATGAGATATTTCCGATAAATTATGTGGCCTATGATCTTCTGCATAAAACATCTCGTTTTGCTCGCCAATATACAGTGGAGCAGAAAGAGGAGGTAGAAGCCTATTTCCGCGGACAGCTTGAAAAAGTGGATGTGGCGGATATCACAGATGAGGAACGAGATTTCATGTGGGAGATGATGCTGGTGATGTATGCCAATCCATTGAAAAATAAATTGAAAGCCCTTCTCGGAGGAATGGCATAATAGAAAGATAGAATGAGGTTGCCGGTAATATTTATAGTTGTGCTATTGATATTGGCTCTTATTATTGATGGCATTATCTTGTATGCCTTAGGGGCCAAGGGGGTGAGACACTGCAAACGCTCAAGAATATGGTATGCCATAAGCTGTATACCGTTCTATGGTCTGCTTATTGCGATGTTTTGCATGAATCCGCGTTCGGAGAATGATGATGTGCTCCCTTTAATGTGGATTGTCTTTACCTTCGTGTCCGTATACATAGCTAAAGCTCTGTATGCTATTTTCTCCATTATTGGTGTCGCCCTTAATAAAATCAGACAGCAGAAAGAGAAAGCGAAAGCGAGAAGAAATATACTCGGTTATATCGGGCTTGGATTAGGCGCAGTGATGCTCGCTTTGCTATGGATCGGAGTGTTCAGAACCCGTAGAGTAATCGATGTGGAACGGGTCAGAGTGGAATCATCCCGTCTCCCTGATGCTTTCGATGGGTATAGGATTGTGCAATTCTCTGATGCTCACGTCGGAACATGGGGCAAGGACACCACATTCATATCCAATCTTGTTGATTCAATCAATGGTGTCGGAGCGGATATGATTGTATTTACAGGAGATATTGTAAATCGTCGTACCGAGGAATTGCGTCCCTTCCTTAATATCTTATCCCGTCTTCATGCCCGGGATGGAGTCTATTCCATTTTGGGTAATCATGATTATGGTGATTATATCGATTGGAAGAATCCCGCGGAGCGGGAGGCTAATAATCAATTGTTGGCTAAATGGGAAAAGGATATGGGATGGGATCTTTTGAATAATGAATACCGCACTATTCGCCGGGATTCGGCAAATATGATGTTGATAGGAGTGGAAAACTGGGGTGAACCCCCATTCCCGACGTATGGTAACCTCAAGAAGGCGTATGGACCGACTTCACGATATCCGGAACGTAATCTTAATGACTCCAACTTTAAGATCCTCCTCAGCCATAATCCGGAGCATTGGGTCAGAGAGGTGACTAAGGAAAGTAATATAGATCTGACACTTTCAGGGCATACTCATGCAATGCAATCGATGATTAAAATCGGATCTTTTAAGTGGAGTCCGTGTGTATTTAAGTATAAGACATGGGGAGGCCTTTATAAGAATGAAGAGGATGGAACTGATCATCAGATCTATGTCAATATCGGATCCGGGGAGGTGGGAATGCCTTCAAGAGTGCTGAATGCCTATCCTGAGGTCACTGTCATTGAGCTGAAAAAGAAATCATAACTCACTTATAGTGGTTATAGGGGGAGTTTGAAAAAGTGTATCCTTCACAGCAGTCTTGAGTAAAAACGAATGTCACGGTATTTTATATCAATAGGTAGTAATTGTGGTGATAGAAGAGGTGAGGTTACAATGGCTTTGCATTGGCTTTACGGTTTAGGAGGCGCTCTATCTGCTTCATCGATTTATGAGACGCCGGAGATTCATGGCCTTGATCGTCCTTATATGAATGCTGTGGCTGCATTAGATATAGATCTGGAGCCAATGGTCCTTAATAAGAGGCTGAAGGAATATGAGCAAAGCCGGGGGCGCGATGAGGAATGTCGGCACCGTGGAGATGTTCCTATAGATATTGATTTAGTAGCAATCGCTGATACCATTCTTAGGCCTAAAGACTTCTCCCATGAATTTTTCCAGATCGGATATCGTCAGCTTATATAGCGTAGGATTTATCCCAGGTATAGCCGATAGATTTTCTACTAAGAAAAACACTCCCACCGAATGGGAGATAAAGAAAATGAAACAAGGCTCAGTCAGATAAAAATTATGTGTAATCGAATTTTTATCTGACTGAGCCTTATTTAGAAGTTGATCCACAATCCTAACAATCAGAACTTGGAGGCTCTACGATAGAGAAGAATACCAATTATCAAATAGACCACGTTGGGGATCTGCATAGCCACGAATGGAGTCGTAATGCCGTTTACGGCAAAAGAACTGGTAACGGTAGAGAATAGAATATAGCTGAAACTGAGCAACAGACCTATACCAATATTAATACCCATGCCTCCCTTGGATTTCTTTGCTGAGAGCGACATACCGATTAAGGTAAGGATAAAGGCTGCTGCTGTGGCTGCATATCTTTTTTCTCGTTCAATTTCAAATCCCTTGATGTTGGCCACTCCTCTCATCTTTTGTTTCTCCACATATTCCGTGATCTGAGGCGTGGTCAGAGTCTCCTGGTCATTGACCGATATAAGGAAGTCGCGTGGTTCAATCGGGATAATCGTGTCGAGAGAGGATCCGGATGTGAGTTTTTCCTTCATACCGTTGAAATCACGGATGGTGTAATCCGACAATTTCCAATGATACATGCGGGTGGTGTCATAACGTGCGGTCTGGGCCGTGAGACGTGAGACCAGCTCTTTACCTTGAAATTTATCAAGAGAGAATCGATAGCCTATCTTGGTAATATTCTCGAAGCGACCGATATAGCAGACCACTCCCGGAGAAGCCATAAGCTGAATATCAAGGCCTGTGGTGACACTCTTATTCTTGACATATTTATTCTGATAATCAATACGGCGCTGATTTGTAGGGGGGATAAGATAATTGCTTAACACGAATGTGGCGGCTGCAATAATCGTGGCCCCCATCATATACGGGCGCAGTAAACGTCCGAAACTGATTCCGGAAGAGAGAATGGCAATAATTTCAGAATTGGCTGCAAGTTTGGTGGTGAAGAATATTACGGAGATGAACACAAACAAAGGAGAAAGCATCAATGCGAAGTAGGGGAGAAACGACATGAAATAATCGAATATCGTCTCTTTAAGTGGAGCCGCGAGAAAAGCATCAAGTTTCTCTGTGATATCGAACATTGAGATCACCGCCAGCATCAGGAGCGTGGCCATTGCGTATGTGCCCAGAAATTTTTTGAGAATAAACCAATCGATCCTGCGAATTGCAAATAGGGAGACGACCTTATGTCCGATTATCCACATCCATTTCCTCCATCCCTTATACTTGATTTTGGGCTTTTGCAGCTCAAGAGGAGCATTGAGGATGACAGTCTCTGATTCTTCTTCCATCTCTTCCTTTCCTTCCGGAGCTGAGATGATGGATGCGACCTTATCCTCAATTTCGGGATTCGAGATTGAGGGTATGGTATCATTTTTTCTTTTACTTCTTGAAAATATCCGGAGAAATTTCATCAGATTATCGTAAGAATTAGAGACGGCGTGTGACATTATCTACCATCTCGCGTTTCCATTCCGGGAAGTCGCCGGCTATGATGTGCTTCCGGGCTTCTCCGACAAGCCAGAGATAGAAGGCAAGATTATGTATAGAAGCAATCTGCATTGCGAGAATCTCCTGGGTAATGAATAGATGACGCACATATGCTTTAGAATAGACTTCATCAATCTCACATGGGCCTCCCGGATCAAGAGGAGAGAAATCATCAGCCCATTTCTTATTGCGCATATTCATGATGCCATTACGGGTAAAGAGCATACCATTACGTCCGTTACGGGTGGGCATCACACAATCCATCATATCAACACCTCTGTCGATGGCTTCGAGAATATTAGCCGGAGTCCCGACGCCCATGAGATAACGCGGGCGGTCGGCGGGGAGAATCTCATTGACCACTTCAATCATCTCATACATTTTCTCAGTTGGTTCTCCGACTGCGAGCCCTCCGATTGCGTTTCCTTCAGCCCCAAGGTCGGCGACAAACTTAGCTGCTTCCCGGCGTAGTTCCGGATAGACACATCCCTGGACAATCGGGAAGAATGTCTGGCTATATCCATACAGAGGTTCGGTCTCATTGAAATGTTTCCATCCGCGGAGGAGCCAGCGTTGGGTAAGGTCGAGCGACCGACGGGCATATTGGAGATCAGCCGTGCCGGGTGTACACTCATCGAGAGCCATCATTATGTCTGAGCCGATGATACGTTGAATATCCACTGTCTTCTCGGGAGTGAAAAGATGTTTGCTTCCATCGATATGACTTCGGAACCATGCGCCCTCTTCCTTAAGTTTACGGTTGGCAGCTAATGAGAATACCTGAAATCCTCCGGAATCCGTAAGAATCGGACGTTCCCATCCGATAAACTTATGAAGACCGCCGGCCTTGTGGAGAATCTCCATACCGGGCCGTAGATATAGATGATATGTATTACCGAGAATGATCTGAGCTTTAACATCTTCACGGAGTTCACGGAAATGAACTGCCTTTACGCTACCCACTGTCCCGACCGGCATAAATATCGGAGTCTGGATTTCTCCGTGTGCCGTAGTGATTACCCCGGCACGGGCTGAAGTACGTTCGGGAGCTGTCTCTAATCTGAAATTCATAGATTTTTCGTGATAAAATCCGGAGGAGTTGACGAGGGATCCCTCCGGATAAATTCAAATTACAAATTTAACTCAAACGCATTATATAAGCAAATTAGCGGGTCGGTCGCCGGATTGAAAATTGGGTATAGGTGAGGTGAAGATAGGGAATGAGGGAACAGGCCGAATTGTTAAAAACCAGAATTGTAAAACAAATTCGTTTATATGCCGTTATAAAGTTAAATAGTCTTAATCCGAACGGATCCGGGCTATTTGTCACGGAGTGTTAGAAAGCCTCGTGATCGGCTATTAATTAATTACCATTATTATGAAAAAAGTATTAAGAAAGGTTGTGCTTGCATATTTTAACGCTTGTACGCATGTCTATGACAAGTAAATCGCTATAAGCGACATACTTGTATACCCCCTCAGGATGAGGATGGTGTTAAAGACATTGAAGGAGGATCCGTAAGGAGCCTCCTTTTTATTGTTCGCCCGACATGGGCATAATCTAACGGGTGTAAGTCCCTAGCGCGCCCCGATAGCGGGAAGCGCATAGCCAACGGCAAGGGTGTCGGAGGTGACTCCGAATCTGAAGGAAGCCCGA
>JAAVFV010000072.1 GCA_014800525.1 Bacteroidales bacterium
ATATCTAAATCTTCCCAATATCTAAATCTTCCCAATATCTAAATCTTCAATATCTAAATCTTCCCAATATCTGACGTGTACGAATATACGCGAAGCTGTTTCCGTCCCGCCTCTGGCGGTCCTCATCCTTGTCGCCTCTGGCGGTCCTCATCCGTCCCGCCTCTGGCGGTCCTCATCCTTGCCGCCTCTGGCAGTCCACACTCCATCCCGACTCAACATTCAGGGCCCGACCGATGTTAGTATTATATACCCTATTCCGGATTCATGGCTCACGGCCCCGATCCCGAATACCCATCAACTATTGAAAAACACAATATTATGAAAGAACAGAAAATTCTCGTAGCTTATTTTACTCAGAAAGGTAAGGAAGATTCCACTAACTGTGCGCGTCTCGCCGCCCAGACTGAGAAACTCCTCAAAGACAAGGGCATCACTCCCGATATGTTCGCTATCGTTCCTGTAGAGACCTATCCTTCAGATCCTGAAGAGTTCAAGGCTGTGACAAAACTCGAGAAGGAACGTCGCGTACGTCCCGAGATTGTAGGGAAATACAGCGGTATGAAGCATATCACAGGCGTTATCCTGATCGCTCCTAACTGGTGGGATTCGCTTCCTCAGGCAGTGCTCACCTGGCTCGATGACTATGATTTCGCCGACACAAAGGTGGTACCCGTGATCAGCACCACTGATGATGCCAAGAATGTTCATGAAGAACTGCGTCACTTCCTGCAGAACTGGGTGCTCCCCGGCGTGGATGTGAAAGACACCGACACCGACAACGCCACCGAGCAGCTTGAGAAAGCCATCTCACAGCTCATCGGCTAATCGGATTAATTATAGAGATAAGTTAAAGAGGCTGTGTCAAAATAGGCGCAGCCTCTTCTTTTTAATATGTTGATAAACATAAAACAAAGCCCTGACTTTCTCAAGCCGGGGCTTTGTCATGTCAAAAAGTTTTTGTAACTTTATGACATATAAATAAATAAATGCATACAAAGTTACATACAAAATCTTACAGTAACAACGATAAGCTGTTTTTTCTGCTGACACCCAATGAAGATATAGCGGAAAATGACCCTGTACGCATTGTAGATGCCGTTGTTGAGAGTCTGGATCTCAGTGAGTTCAAAAAACTTTATCGTGAACGCGGCCGTTGTCCTTACCATCCGAAGATGATGCTCAAAATCATTCTTTATGCCTACATGAACAATATCTACTCATGTCGCAAGATCGAGCGTCAGGTACAGCGAGATATTCATTACATATGGTTGGCGGCGCAGGAACGTCCGGACTTCGTGACGATAAACCGTTTCCGCAACCGGGTGAAAACTGAGATAAACAATATCTTCACACAGGTTGTCCTTCTATTGGCAGAGCGTGGCTTCATCACACTTGATGTGGAGTATATAGATGGGACAAAGATAGAGTCCAAAGCTAACAAGTACACCTTTGTATGGCGAAAGACTGTGGAAAAGAACCGTGCAAAACTGCAGGAAAAGATACGCGTGTTGTTGCAGCAGATAGATGAGGTCATAGCACATGATAAAGTAGCAGAGCCCGAAGCAGTGGAGTTCACCCCCGAGGCATTGACCTCACTTATCGGAGATCTGAAAGAGGCGTTGGCCACCGAACCCGAACCGAGAGACAAAGAGCAGAAGAAAGCTCGTCGAGAACAGAAGAAACAGATAAAGGAACTGGAGAAACACCGAGACAAACTTCAGGAATATGACAGCCGTCTGGAAGAAATAGGAGATCGCAACTCAATGTCAAAGACCGACCCGGATGCAACTTTCATGCGCATGAAAGAGGATGCCATGAATAATGGTCAGACCAAGCCAGGATATAATCTGCAAATCTCCGCCGAGAACCAGTTCATCACCGACTTCGGCCTGTTCCCCAATCCCACCGATACTCTCACTCTGATACCATTCTTCGACTCCTTTCTTAACCGCTACGGACATCTGCCATCGGTGGCGGTAGCCGACTCCGGCTATGGGTCCGAGGAAAACTACCGCTACATGGACGAGGCCGGTATAGAGGCTTACGTTAAATACAATCGTTTTCATATTGAACAGCGTCCCCGATACAAGCCCAACGCGTTCCATCAAGATAACTTCCACTACAATGCCGAGGAGGATTATTACGTCTGCCCGATGGGACAGCACATGACCCGTATAGGCACATCCCACTCCAAGACCGCCAGTGGTTACATCACTGACAATGCCAGATATCAGGCACAGAACTGCAAGGGGTGTCCTCTACGATGTCTATGCTATAAGGCCAAAGCAGACAAACGGATAATCGAGGTGAATCACAGGCTGAACGGATACAAAAGGAAAGCACGGGAGTTACTCACTTCCGAAGAAGGACTAAAGCACCGCGGACGACGATGTATCGAACCTGAAGCCGTTTTCGGACAGATGAAGTTCAATATGGCATATCGCCGCTTCCGCCACTTCGGTAAAGACAAGGTCACAATGGACTTTGCCTTCTTCGCCATAGCCTTCAATATAAAGAAAATGTGCTCAAAGATAACGAAACAGACCAAAAATGGGGGAAATACGCCCCATTTTGGCCCGTTTATATTTGTAGTTCGTAATTTCTCTCCTGAGAATCGAATATTTTGCGAAGATCATCAAAAATCGGCTGCCTGAAAAATATCGAAACCTCAGAACGCATAAAAGAGAGGCTGTGCCGTAAACCTTAATTACGACACAGCCCCTTCTTTATGAAGTGGCCTGAATTTCCAAGAAGTTGTTAAAAATTAATGAACATATACTTAGACTCCATCCAATAAAAAGAAGCCGGGTGAAGATTCGATGAATCTTCACCCGGCTATTGACTGTCGGGGTGAGGCGACTCGAACGCCCGACCTCTACGTCCCGAACGTAGCGCGCTAACCAACTGTGCTACACCCCGATGTCCTTATTGCGACTGCAAAGTTAATAAATTATCCCCAAACATGCAATCTTTCCTCCCATTTTTTATTCCTCCTGTGGCTTAAAACAATTTAAAACAATTGTGATAAACGTTTAGTCAATGGTGTAGAGGCAGACAAGATATCGCCAGATCCCATTGTCAAGGGCTTAATTCTGAAAATCTATAATTCGAAATTAATTTTTATTTATTCTGATGCGGTTACCCTGTAATTTACATACCCCGGCTGTCCCGGCTATAGTTCGGATTTACTAAATCCGCAAGAAGAATACCTGTGAATGTAAAAATAGGGCTGCGCCTAATTAAGCCGGATCCGACAGAGGCAAATGCCACTCGGTCTTCCCAACTTAATGAGACGCAACCCTTAAGTTCAAAGGATTCTGACTACTTGATGATTATCTTGCGCAGACGAGTGATGCCATTGCCCAGCAGCTTGCGTTCTATACAAACGGTGCCAGCTGTCGGTTTGGCTATCATGAAGCCTTGAAGATCAAAGTAAACGGTTTCAACCACATCTGATTCATCGTAGATACCATCGATACCGGTGCTAATAACTCTAAGTTCAAACGTCTTGTATTCCTCTGAATCGGAATCAATGCGGACGCGGAGCCAACCCTCTCCGGTTTCCGTAGGTGTGGCAACTCCATCTTCCAGCATTATATTGTCGGAAGCTGTCCATTCCAATCCGGGAAGTGCCGCATAGAGAACTTTTCCACTCACATTATCTGGGGTATCATTCTCTTTTTCGAATACTACACCATAGATAGCCTCGAAATAGGTCAGCGCAGGTTCGTACAAGTCTTTAAGAACGGGCAGGGCTCCGGGAGAAGCAATGTAGCTCTCACCAAGGGTTGCCGCCGACAGTCCTTCGGTATCGAGGGCAACAGCTGCACGGTCGAGTTCCGACGAGGGTGTGCAACATCCGTTGAGATAATAGACGTGAGCATCGGCCGGAAGGGACTCGGCAGCATCCGTACGCTGATTGCCAATTGCATAAGCCGTGCCTCCGGGAGCAGTAGCCGTCACATCGCCGGTGTTGTAGATATTGCTGAGTTGCACTTCGTTACCAAAACGTTGAGCCACAATGCCGGCCACCTGAGTCAAGCCCGAGATATTACCTGTGTTGTAGCAATCGGTAATGAATCCGGCGTAAGATACCGAACCCATACGGCCCACGATACCACCTACAGCCTGAGGATCCGCTCCTCCTGGAATAAGTCCTTTCTTACCCGTCACGTCACCAATGTTGGCACAGCCGATAAGATCCTTGTTGGTATAACCTGCGATACCGCCTATCCAGCAGCCGTCTGACAAGACGTTGCCCGAGTTCCAGCTATCGGTCACACTTCCATAGGCGCTTCCCGATATACCTCCGATGCTCGACAACACGAATCCGGAGAGATCCGTCAGATCCTCACCGCCGAAGAGTGCCGTCACATCGCCCGTATTGTAACAGTTGCTGACTGGAGTGCCGTTCTTTCCGATGAGTCCACCGATATTGTTGCCACCCCATGCCGTGACTTTTCCGGAATTACTGCAATTGCGGATATGGGACTCGGTGCCATCGACCATAGTGCCGTTGGTGCAACCTGCCAGACCTCCGGCAAACGTATCCGCATATCCTTTACCTCCTAAGTTAAAGGCTTCGATATTACCCGTATTTGAGCAACCGTCCATAATAAAATCGGACTCGCTGACGATACCGGCCACCCCGCCTACTCCCAGCACGCCTGCAACAGGCGCCGTGTTGTGACAGTCGGTCATATGCACCTGTGCCTTATTGTTGGTCTTGTCGCTGTCGTTACCTCCGATGATGCCTGCCACTGCAATAGCCTTGGGAGCATAGATGGCAGCAGTATTGGTACATCCCGATATCTCGAGCAGCGCACCTGCCGAATGTTTGCCGATAATTCCTCCTACACTGGCAGATTCAGATTGCAGCGTGCCCTCATTATGGCAATCGGAAAATGAGCCGGCTGCCATACCTGCGATACCGCCGAGCACTTTGCCCTGGGTTTCCCCTCCGAGCGCGCCTTTATTGATACAGTTTGCCACTACCGAACCGGCCTCGCTCTTGCCTATGATACCACCAGTGCCGTAGGTCTTTCCCGACATCACATGGCCGAGGTTCCGGCAATTCTCTACGGAGGCTCCCGCTTTAAGAGTACCGACTATACCGCCGCCGGGGTCTCCGGTGGCTATCACTTCACCGCGGTTGGTGCAATCATAAATCCGGCCTTCAAGCTGAGCGGCCACACCTCCGCCTCCGTAACCGGTCAGGGTATTGTTGACCGACAGATTATGAATGACTCCCTGAGGGCCGACCTGTCCGAACACACCGGTGTTTTTGCCGGGCTTCGCGGTGGTGGAGGTATAGACTATTCCTGAAATCGTCTTGCCATTGCCGTCAAATGTACCGTTGAACTTGGTTGTGCCGTCACCGCCTACCGGTGAGAATTCATCTGCATCGGCATATATGAGGTCATCGGTAAGCAGATAGTGCATGTTGAGACAGTCGTAAGCATTTTTGCTGATGAATGACTGAAGCAACGCCATATCTTCCTTATTCTTGATAAGATAGGGGTGTTCGTCTGATCCTTCACCCTCAAAGAGCACGGGAAGAATGGTCAGTTCCAATGTCTTCACCACATTTTCACCCGACTTAGCAGTAGCGGTAGCCTTCGCGCTGAGGTCTCCCTCGGGAATGATGACCTTTATCTGACCCTCCGAAAGAGAGAAATATTCACTTTCAGAAAGATTCCACTCTATATCTGCAGCTGCTTTTACTGCCACATCCGAACCGACGTTGGCAATCGTCTGGCTGTTGGAGAAATCGATATATGTGGAACGCAATGCTTCGGTTTTAGGCTCTTCCGCAAATATACTCAATACCGGATACTTGCCTGCTTTCAGGTCAAGCATGTCGGCAGGCAGACCGGCAGGAGCCTCCCCGCCCACAAGCATATGGGTGGTGGCAGGAATGCAACCGGAAATAGAATTGAGCGATGCACCGACTGAAGTGATCGAAGAATCATAGACCACATCCACCACGGCGTTGTCGCGGATTTCGTTGGCTACGGCGCCGTTGGTATTGTCTTTAACAGTGGTCACGGCAGCAAAATTGGCACTTCTGCTGATTTTGCCTGTCGTGCCGTAAGCACCGAGTGTGGCGGTGATACCACCGGCCTTTACATTGGCCACGACTTCACCGAGATTTATGGATCTGTCAATTGTGCCGTAGTTGATGGCCGTGATACCTCCGAATACTTCCGAGGTCTTTCCGTCGGCTACGGCAATTTTAGCGGCGTTCTGACACAAATCGATTGTGCCTGTATTGGCTCCGGCAATACCGCCGGCACCGGTCTTGACAGCATTCTGCTGCATTATTACATCACCTGCATTATAACATTCGACCACAACTCCGTCGTTTTCACCGACGATGCCTCCCGTGGCCATGCCATTTGCCCCGATTTTCGCATAGTTGCGACAATTCTCTATGCATCCGAAACTGATACCGGCAATCGAACCCGATATGCTGTAAAGATCGTAGACACAATCTTGGGCAATTCTTACATTTTTGATGGTGCCTTCTTGCCCTACGTGGGAGAAAAGACCTCCATATTGATATGATTTATTTGCCGTCACGCCTCCGGATGTCGTGCGGAATGCCGTCTTTACTGTCAGATTATGGAAGTAGTGGCCGTCTCCATCGAAAGTTCCGTTGAACGGTCGCGTCATTGCCGGATATCCGACACAAACAAATTCAGGATCAGCCGAAGCGTCTATATCCGCGTTCATGCGGAAGTGGTCGCCCAGATGCGATTGCCCGTAATTTACAATGGCATTATTGAGCATAGCCATATCCGAGATGCTCTTTATCAAGAAAGGATCGGCAGCTGTGCCGCTTCCATCAAATACCTTGGGCACAACACAAACCATAATCATCTTGACTAAATTACCATCCGATGCCACAAGCCAGTTGTTGCCATATTCAGCGCCGATGGTGGCCTGACTGCCTGAAATTGTGAGCGACGGAGTGCTGCTTACCAAGTTGCCGTTGCTGCCAAGTATAGCCCATTCCACAGAATTGACCTCCGGCAATGAAATAGATTTCTTGACATTGCTGTAGTTCTCATCTTTAGCCAAAATTGCCGGAGCAGAAAGCAATATACCAGGTTTTGTAGCCTTTAAGGTAGCCGGAACAGGGTATTTACCCGATGACGCACTCCAGATGTCGGCTATAAAGCCAGCGGGAAGGGAACCGGACGTAAGTGAAGAGGTGGGCAATCCATAATCACCCGTCGAGATGATGTTTATCTGATTGTCAGCGTAGCAATTTGTGAAAATCTGAGCTGCAGCTTCTTCCGAAGTAAACGGTTCAAGCACCGGCACTGCGCCATAGACACCACAGCCCGCTCCATTGGGTGAATAAATCTGACCGACAGAAAGACAATTCGACACTTTGCTCATCTGGCCCAACTTGTGATCATTGCCGCTTGATATAAACGAGAGTGACGCAATTCCCACCACGCCTCCTGTAAATACTTTTGGCAGGGAAGGCTCTATGATAAGACCACCGTTTGCACAGTCGGTCATTTCAGTTGACGCCATATAAGCTACGACTCCTCCGCAATATGATTTCGGAAGTGTGGGATCAGTTGCCCAATCGAGACCAACAGACGATAGAGTGGCTGTATTAATACAACGTGCAATTTTGGCCGGATCCTCCGTACGGCTGCCATAGGAAACTCCCACCACACCGCCAATATATGCATATCCGATGTTATCGGTTATCGTTCCGGCTACAGAGCAATCGTGGATATTCCCTTTAAGGCCATTGGCAGAAGAAGATATATTTTGAGCAGCGATGCCGGCGATGTGACGGTAAGAGGTGCTTAATGCACCGCTCATTGACATCTGACCTGAGAAATGCGAATTGCCGATCTCGCCGCAGTTGTATCCTACGATACCGCCGTTGGCTCCGTAACCGGATACCGATGCCTCGACGCGGCAATCGGAAATCGATCCGATACTCATACCGGCCATCACACCCGCAACCTCAGCCTGTGTGCTCAAGACAGACCGCTTCACATTGATGCCTGAGATCCGGCCTCCGGCATTAAATGCGGTCACGATTCCGGCGTTGGCACCGGCCGAATGAATAGTAAATGTGTCAATATTGAGGTCTTTCACCTGTCCCTGCGGTCCGACCACACCGAACAGTCCGGTGTATTCAAATCCGTAACCGTTGTAGGTAAGTCCAGACAAGGTCTTGCCGTTGCCATCAAAATTTCCATTGAAAGGATATTCACCATCTCCAACAGGAGTAAACAGATTGAGTGAGGAAAGATCTATATTGTTTTCAAGCCGGTAATTGGCTGTGGAGTAGCCTGACTTTGACATGGCCTCGGCCATAATCCTGATATCTTCGCTGTTTTTGATCAGATAGGGATCGGCGGCTGTGCCTTTTCCTTCGAAATCCACAGTGACCGGCGCCGGGAAACTCAACGTGCCGCCCATAAGAGTGTAGGTTATGGGTGAAGCAGCCAGACGTATATTGGAGGCCGAAGTAATGGAGCGGGTTGCCACTATCAGGTCATTGAAAACCACTTCATTATTGTCGGTTACGGTGCAGTGGGCGCTTTTACCGGAATTTGCCTGTCCGGTGGCATAATCGGCATTGTAGGCGTAAAGATTACCGTATCCTCCGGCCGCACTCACAAACTGGGGCGACATAATACCGTTGTGCTCGGAAGTCAGACGCACATTGATGGCGCGACCGTAGACCGTATTGGCCATATTGAGCAGATAGAAACCCGAATTGTCATCTTGCAGCCAGGCGCACTCAAACGTGTTCTCAACCTCATTGCCGTTGGCATCGGTAGTGGTAAAGCCGGCTTTCATATTAGGCACGAGCCATGAGGATTTCTCCGACACAAACAATACTGTGCCGTTGTAGCCCTTGTCGGTGGTGTGATTCACCACCAGAGCCCAGGCTCCCATTGTCCAGTTACCATCTTCATCGCGCGTGCAAATCACCGGATCGGTCAGGCTGTAGGTGTTGGTTGCCAGGTCTACGGGGCAAAACCAGATATTGCCATAGGTGGTATTGCTCGTGATATATTTCTGAGCCGGGATTTCAGCGGAACCGTCTTCGTTGAATGTCACTGCAAGAGTTGATGTACCTTGTCCATAGACACCTTTTACTTTATAGGTCTTGGTTGTGGTGCCGGTGACGCTGAAAGTAATGGTATAGGTGTTGATATCGGGCTGACCGTAGACCCTGTCGGCTGAGAACAATTTCTCATTATTCTCTGGCAATGGTGCCACGCGGATGCCTTTGGCTTTCATCGGGACGTCGTAAGAAATTGTTCCCTGCCTAAAGCCATCCACGATGTTGAACTGCAGGGGAGCATCATCGGGCACTTCAGATGCCGTAATGGCACCGAAATGCTCTTTGAATGACTGTCCGGAATCTTTCATCCGTTCTCCGAAAACCGTCTCGATTTCATTCTCTGCTTCCTTGAGATCGGTGTGCCCGATTGCGATTGCCTTCTGTCCCGGAGCCGGAATGTCAGGTGGCGATACGGGCAAAGTCGGCGCAGCGGCCGAACTCACCAGAGCACTCCACGATAGGATAACAGCAAGAATGGTGATGTGTCTTGGATTCATAATTGACTGTTAATGGTTGAACACTGAATATTTTGGTTGCAAATATAAGGGATCGGGAATAGGGGCGCCAAGAAATACAATAGACAAATAATATACAAATTTGCAAAATATTGAAAATACAGCAGTTGTAAACCGAATACGATTAAAAAAGACTATATTTGCAGGGTGAAACAAATACTGATAATTCTAATGCTGATCATGGACATAGCGGCAGCTTGGGCGGCCTCTGGAGATGTCTCGGTCCAATGGAAGTCGATAGGCAAGGATGCCGATGCCTTCGATACCCTGATGGAGAGAGCGGCATTTCTTGATGTGCCCCGACGCGACCTTGTGTCAGTGGTGGCAAATGCTCAAGATGGCCTAAACGCGCGAGATATAAAGCAGGCTCGTGCGCGTGCCCGCTACTGGAAGGGCTGGGTGCTGTCGCAAAGCACACCGGATTCCGCTATGAAACTGGTCAAGGAGGCCCTTGAACTTTGCGATTCCGCCAAGTATCCTTACGATAACGCGCGTTTCTCCATTTTAAAGGCTGATATACTCCGGTTCAAGGGTAATTATGCTGACGCTTACTTTACATACCGACGCGAGATTTATCACCTCCACGATAAGCATGATTATATCTGGGAGGCGAGATCGCTGGTCGGAATCGGAGCCATAATGCAAGATCTGGGTGATTATCCGGAAGCTTTGCGCAATTATAATGAGGCAAGCCTTACATTTGAAAAAGCCGGCAGTCTGGTGTGCGTTACAAAAAACATGATAAATCAGGCCAATGCCTACTATCTTCTGGGAGACAAGGAAAAAAGCATGGGCTTTCTTAACAATCTGGAAAACAACAAGCATGTAAGCAATGATTCTCTTTATATTGCCAATGTGCTCGTGTCGAGGTTCCAGGTGTCGGGATATCAGGACCGGGAGGCGGCCCAGAAGGCTTATAACATAGGCCGGGTTCTGAATAATGAGAAACTTTCAGTCATTACCATGATGTCGATGGGCGCTCTGCTGCTTTCCGATGGTGAGCCGGCAAAGGCCCTGCGGTTCTTCAATCCTGTGCTTGCCCTGACTCATGGTATCAGCGACATGACTAACCGTAAACTCGTGCTGGAGAGCATCAGATTATGTTACCGACAATTGGGACTGACCGATAGCGCCCGGAAATACGAACAAGAGGTGTATCTCCTGAATGATTCCCTTTTCCGGCATGAGAGCATTGAGAATCTTAGGAAAGCCGAGCATCTGGCCACGATTCATCAATACGAAGTAAGAATCGAACAGGATCAGAAAGCCAATCGTCTAAGGTTTATCCTTATTCTGTCGGTGTGTGGTTTCCTCTTGATAATTCTTATTCTTTCCATTTGCCTGCTCATGGCTTCCAAAAGACGCGCAGAAAGTGAGCTGAAACTCAAGGAGGCTAACAATGAGAGACTCCTGCTCCAGAATCAGCAATACAGCATGGAGATAGATGCCAAGACAAAGGAACTGGCTTCCAACACCGTCTTGCTTGCCCAGAAAAATGCGAAACTGAAAGAGCTGGGCGAACAAATCACCAACATGGAGCAGAAGGGAGAGATTGCGGAAACCGAGGGTGAGAGATTGTCAGACAAGATCAAGAGTGAACTGCGCGCAGATGATGACTGGAGGTATTTCAAACTCAGATTCGACAAGGTGCACCCCTGCTTCTTTATGTCGCTCAAAGAAACATACCCGGCGTTGTCGAAGACAGAGCTGAGGCTATGCGCCTATATAAGGGTCGGAATGAGCGCCAAGGAAATTGCACAGATATTATCCGTAAGACCCGAAACTGTCAACACTTCCCGCTACAGGATCCGTAAAAAAATGTCACTCGGGGTATCCGATTCCCTCGAAAGTGTCTTCGAAAACTTTTAAGGTTGGTATTGGTAGGCACAGAGGGAGGGGGCTCTGTCGATGAGACGGTCTGTGCCTTCCATGTCGTAGCGCACCAATGGAGTCACAAATGACGGGGCTCCGGCTTCCTTTACGGGGGAGTCTTCCTGCAAATGGAAATCAAAGATATATGTCGGCCTGTCGACCTTGAATAG